>JBEKKP010000110.1:0-7938 GCA_050010655.1 Candidatus Dormibacteria bacterium | reverse complement strand
ATTGGCTGGGGAGAGAGGATTCGAACCTCTGATTGGCTGATCCAGAATCAGCTGCCTTACCACTTGGCCACTCCCCAGCGGAGGTCTCCGAGTGTACCGGACGCCCCCACGGGCCCCTGTTTGCCGCCGCGACAGGCGGCATATACTGGACAGTGATGGATCTGCTCGAGTTGCTCCGCTTTCAGGCACGGCGGTATCGCTGCTCGGCGTGTGGCGAGAACATGGCCGATTGCGGGATCAACGTGCTCGCCCAGCAAGGCAATCGCGCCCTGGTGCGGGTGACCTGTGCTTCGTGCAACGACGAGAACCTCCTCCAGATCATCTTTCAGACCGAAGCCGAGGAAAAGGCAAATCCCGCCATCGATGAGGGCGTCCCGGATGTCGCGGATCCCATAACCGGTGATGAGATGCTCGAGCTCCACTCGCTCCTCTCCTCGCACGAAGGCGCGCTCACCGAGCTGCTCGTCAAGCGCTGACCGCGACCTCCGCTGAGGTCGTGCGACACTTGCCCGCCGTATGGCGACCTTCGATTCCGTTCCGATGGTCTTCGATTCCCTCTACGGGCTCGAGATGGGCGAGATCACCGCTGATCACATCACTGCAACGTGCCCGGTCACGCCAAAAATTCTGCAGCCCTGGGGCATCGTCCACGGCGGCGTCTTCTGCTCCATGGCGGAGACGATCGCTTCGGTCGGCACTTACCTCGGCGTCAAGGACGCCGGCAACCTCGCCGCGGGGATGTCCAACAACATGAGCTTCGTGCGCCCGATCACGGGAGGCACGATCCATGCCGAGGCGAAGCCGCGCCACCGCGGCCGTACTACCTGGGTCTGGGACGTCGAGATCACCAACGACGACGGCGCTCTGTGCGCCATCGGCCGCCTGACGATCGCCGTCAGGCCTCAGCCCTAGCTTCCTGCCGATCGACGAGCCGCTTGGCGGCGTACGCACCGCCCGCTGACCCCGCCGCACTCACTCCGCGGAGCACGACCTTCTGCCAGACCGGTGTCTTGTCGCCACCTTTCCTGACCTCCTTGCGCAGCGCCTGGAGTTCGGCGACGAGGTCGTCCAGCGTCACCGGCGGCGTCTCCTCCTCGGGTTCGTCGCGGCGCAGGCGCGAGCGGATCAGCACGATCGTCCCGATCAGCAGCACAGCCCCACCGGCAATGGCGGCGTAGCGAGGCCCGTCGCGGCGCAGGCGTGCTTTCCAGTCGAGCTCCGCGCGAACGCGGTCCTCGAGCCGGCCGGCGCTGGTCGCCAGCGCCTGCTTGCTCAGCTCCCTTTGACGCTGCGCTTCGTCAGTTCCCGGAGCCACTCGGCATCCTCCTTCAAGGTTGATTCCACCTGCGTCCGTCCCCGCTTGATCGCTTTTCTTGCCCGCGACTGACCGATGAAGATCAGCACGAGCGCCAGGATCAGAAACACTCCGCCCAGTGCCAGCCAGCGCACCCACTCGGCGCCGAGGATCCCGAGCCCAGATGGCAGTGCGCCGAGCGCCTCGATCACCGCAATAAAGAGGAACACGAGCGCCACGACCATCATCGCGGTGGCGATGAGCAGTTGGATGATCGCCTTCTTGAGCTCGGCACCGATGACGTTGAGTTCGGCCCGAGCCAGGCGGATGGCATCCTCGACCACCTGACGCGCGAGGGAGATCGGGTCGGTGCTCTCAGGCGCGTCGCCGTCCACGGTACCTCCAGGCATTTGGTCGGGGGCCTCAACGCGACCGTCGAGTGCTGCGCGCCGCCCGCAATCTCACCCAAACTCGCAGGGTTGCATGATACTTGCGCGTACTCGCGAGGGGCGTAACCCTACCCTTGCCAACCCCGTTGGAAAGAGCAGATGGCGGAAATCTCTCCTGTTCGACGACTCCCCCGCGGCGGGCCAGACGGTACCGCCGATCTCGAGGTTCGACGCCGCTACCTTCGCCGCAGCCGTCGCTTTGCGACCGGCCGCGTGTGGATCACCGTCTGGGTCGCGGCCTTCGCGGTGATCGGCTGGCTGTTCATCGCGGGGTTCGCCGGCTTCAACCACTGAGCGCAGGCCACGCCGGGCGATCAGTCGATCAGCTCGCGGAGGTCCTGAAGCTGGAGCGAGATCCAGCGAGTGATGTCGTTGGTTCGCACCACGTCGCGAATCTTTGCCTGCCGGGCCTTCCTCTGCTTCTCGTCCATCATCAGGCCGAGATAGAGGGCCTCCGCGGTCTCGTCGATGTCAAACGGATTGACGGTGATCGACCATTCGCCGAGCTCCTCGTGTGAACCGGCGTTCTCGCTGAGCACCAGGACACCGTCGCGCTGGTTGACGAGCGGTCCTTCTTTGGCGACAAGGTTCATGCCGTCGTAAATCGGATTGACCAGCAGCACGTCGAAGATGCGGTATCCCGCTATGGCGCGCTCCATGTTGTCCTCGATCTCCACGCGGATTGGAGTCCATCCGCCGCGACTGTATTCACGATTGATTCGCGCAGCGACGCTCAACACACTGCCGAGGTACGCGCGATAGTCGTCGATGTCCTGTCTGCTCGGTTGCAGAAAGGCCCAGAACATCACGTCGCCGGTGAGCTCCGGGTGCGCGGCGAGCAGGCGCTCGTATGCAAGAAATCCGCGCACGATGTTCTTGCTGAGATCCGTGCGATCCACGCGCAGAATCAGGTGTTTCGGCCGCCACTGCTCGATGCGCTCGACCTCCGCGAGCACGGCGGGTTGTTCCGAATGCTGGATGAAGGTGTTCGGGTCAACGCTGATCGGGTAATTGCGCACCCACACCGCGCGTCCTTCCGAGAACACCGTGCGCTCGCGGTGATCGACGGTCAGGCCGAGGTTCTGCTCGCACGTCATGAGGAAGTTGCGCACGTCGCGTGACGTCTGGAACCCGATGATGTCGGCGCCGAGCAGACCGTGCACGATCGCATCGCGGATGTGCCGCGGTAACACCGTCCAGTACTGCGGCGTCGGCCACGGGATGTGCACGAAATGCTGGATGCGCACATCGGGACGTTGCTCGCGGATGAGCCCGGGCACGCAATACATCTGATAGTCCTGCACGAGCACGACAGACGGTTTGTCGGATTGCTCGACTTCGGCGAGCACGCGGTCGGCGACGAGCCTGTTCACCTTCACGTAGCCGTCCCTCCACGCACGGTGGATCGTCTCGTCGACCACCGGTTCGCGCGCGAGGTCCCAGAGGTAGTGCTGGATGAACCAGAGCAGCGGGTTGGCGATGACGTTGTAGTAGAGGTCGTATGCCTCGTTGGTGGGCTGCACGAAGGCGACCTTGACTGTGGTGCCGTCGTCGGTCGTCAGCTCCGCTGGGTCGCCGCGCTCCGCGAGGATGCGATCCGATGCATCGCGCGCCAGGGCGACCCACACGGCGTCGGTTGCCGACGCGAGCGAGGTCATCGCGGTGACCAGCCCACCGGCGCCTTTCACCAGCCGCTCCGGAGTCCCGCGATAGGGATCGGCCGTATGGAGGACCAGCGGCGCCCGGTTGGCGACGATGATCGGATGGACGCCCCCGAGAATCCTTCGGGTGTACGGCTCAATCGCCGACAAGGCTCGACTCCTGCACAGGCCGAGCGGGGCCTGCCCGCCAACTCCATGCTACCGGGCCGGTCCCCTCGATGCCCTCACCGGCCACAATCCCGTGACGTGGCCCATCACATCGCCGAATACCGTGTCGACACGCCCCGCCTCGGGCTGTCCGTCCGCGACCACGCCGGCGGCGAGCCCGCGATCCTGGCTCTCCACGGCCTCGCGAGCAACGCACGCTGGTGGGACCTGGTCGCCGACCGGCTCGTCCCCGCCCATCGCGTCATCGCGGTCGACCTGCCCGGACACGGACTGAGCGACCGGCCCGACGATGGCTACGACTTCGACACCGTGTCGCGCGATCTCGAGGGGCTGCTCGCCGGGCTTCGCCACCCGCAGCCGATCGTGGTGGTCGGCCACAGCTGGGGAGCCACCGTCGCGCTCTCGTTCGCGGCGGCGTACCCGGCGCTGACCCTTGGCGTCATCTGCATCGACGGCGGTGCCGGGGATCTCAAGGCATACTTCGGGCCGAGCTGGGAGATGGCCGAGAAGACCATGCGCCCGCCCGCCCTTGCCGGGATCACGCCGGCGATGCTCCGCGCATGGATGGATTCGTCGCCGCTGCGCGACGGCTCAGATCCCGAGACTGCGGCGGCGATCCTCGGCGGCAACTTCGAGGATGACGGCACCGGCGCCGGGACGATCCGCCCGCGGCTCTCGCTCGAGCATCACATGCAGATCGCCCACCACCTCTTCGACGCCAACGGCTTCGAGCTGATGGCGAAGGTGCAGGCGCCGATGCTGTTCATCCCCGCGGGGTCAGCGTCCGCGGAGGATTCGCCGAAGGTGCGCTCCATCGCCAGGGCGCAGCATGCGGTGGGCGATCGGGCGCGCTTCCTCTGGATCGATGGTGTGCACGATCTTCCGGTGCAGCGTCCGAAGGAGGTCGCCGCGGCGATCACCGAGTTCGTCGATGAGCTCGTGGCTCAGCCCAGGAGCACGTCCCAGAAATAGCGTTCGCTCCGGGGCACGCCCTGGTCGACGTGGATGTGCTTCACCTCGGTGTACTCGAGGAGCCCCTCGCGCCCGTGCTCGCGACCGATGCCACTCTGCTTGTACCCGCCAAACGGCGCGAGTGGATTGAGCAGGTGCCAGTCGTTGATCCACACGGTCCCGGTCCGCAGTTGCTTGGCGATCTCGATGGCGCCGCGCGTGTCCCGCGACCACACGCCACCCGCCAGCCCGTAGATCGTCTTGTTGGCGCGCTGGATGACTTCGCCGAGGTCGCTCCAGCGTTGCACCGCAAGGACTGGGCCGAAGATCTCCTCGGTGCCGGCGTGCGAGTTGGGCGACACGTTGGTGAGGACTGTCGGCTGGATGAAGAACCCGCGATCGCCAACATTCGGCGCGCGCCCGCCGCCGCACGCGACAGTCGCTCCTTCCTGCTTCGCGCGCTCAATGGCGGACAGGATCATGTCGTACTGCGCCTTGCTGATCACCGGGCCGACCTGCGTCTCGAAGTCGGCGGCGTCACCCACACGCAGCGATGCCGCGCCGTCGATGAGCCGGTCGACGAATGTGTCGTAGATGTCGTCGTGCACGAAAAGGCGCGTCCCCGATTCGCACATCTGGCCCTGGTGGAAGAAGGTTCCGAAGAGCGCGCCGTCGACGGCGATGTCGAGGTCCGCGTCGGGGCACACGATGTTGGCCGACTTGCCGCCGAGCTCGAGCGTGACCTTCTTAATAGTTGGTGCGGCGGCGGCGAGAATCTTGCGGCCCGTCGCGGTTGATCCCGTAAAGGCGACCTTGTCCACATCGGGGTTCTCGACGAGCTCGATACCGGCGTCAACGCTGTCGCCTGTCACGACATTGAGCACACCGCGCGGAAGCAGCCCGGTCTCGTCGATGGCGCGCGCCACGGCGAGCGCCGAGAGCGGTGTCTGCGGCGACGGCTTGAGCACGATCGAGTTGCCCATCGCGAGCGCCGGAGCGATCTTCCACATGGCGAAGATCAGCGGGTAATTCCAGGGAATGATCCCGGCGCACACACCGATCGGCTCGCGCTGCACGAAGTTCCAGGAGACGTATGGCGAATCGATCCACGGGAGCGGCTCGTACCAGGGGATGCCGAGCGCCTGCTCGGCCATGCTCCGGAACCACTCGATGGCCAGCGGGACGTCAACGACCGCCGTCTTGCGGAGCGCCGCGCCGGCGTTCTGCGACTCGAGCAGGCCCCAGTCCTCCGAGACCTCCTGGAGGTGCTCGACGATCTGGAACATGATCTGCGTGCGCTGGAGTTGCGACTTGAGACGCCACTCGCCGGCGTCGAATGAGCGGCGTGCGGCAGCAACGGCTCGCTTGGCGTCGGCGCGCGTGCTTGCCGGCGCGACCGCCATGACCTCCTCGGTGGACGGGTTGATCACCTCGTAGGTGCGGCCGTCCTCGGCGCCGGCCCACTCGCCGTCGATGTACTGCTGATACGTCGCCACGTCAGGTTCGACGACCGTTGCCACTGACCACCTCCACCGCTCTTGACACCGGTGTCGATTATGCGGCGACGGCGGCACGGCGCTCGCTTGGCACGGTCGATATCGGGCCCTCGGGTGGTGGGTTTGTCCGCGCGATTGATCTGACCGCACCCTACGATACTGTCATTCTGCGGACGCACACAGTGGAGTGGCGGAATGGACCAAATCGAGTTTGCCGACGGCTTCGACACGCCCGACACGCTGGCTTTCGGGCTCGGCGCGGGGCAGCTGGCAGTGGTCATGGCAGGAGCGCTCGCCGCGTATTCGCTCGTGCGTTCCCCGCTGCCGCCGGCGTTCGTGGATCCGATCGCGGTGTTGCTGGCCGGGTCGGCCGCGACGCTCGGATGGCTCAGGGTTGCAGGGCGGCCGGCACTGGACTGGGCGGTTTTTGCAGCGCAGTTCTGGATGCGGCCGCGGCGTGGGACAGCGCGATGGGCGTTCGCCGGCGCGGTGCCTGGCCTCGTCAACGCGGCGCCGATGCTCGCGAACGCGACACCATCAGACGACTCGCCACCTGGCGCGATCGGCGTTCAGGCCTCGCCGACCAGCGAGGGCTCAGGTGCGGGAACAACCGCAGCGCTGACTGCAGCGATTCCGCCGCTGCGACTCCCGCCGCCAAGCCGCGTGCACGGCGCACGCCGCGTCACCTTCTTCTCGCTGCGCGGCGGCACGGGCCGAAGCACCCTGGCAACCGAACTCACGTGTCTACTCGCATCCAGCGGTAACGACGACCACCCCTCACCGAAAGTCGCGCTCGTCGACCTCGACCTGCGCAGCCCGAGCGTCGCGGTGCGTCTCGGCTCGCCGGACCAGACACTGCTGGATTTCGCGCTGGCGTCGCCGGACGACCGCAGCGTCATCGACTTCATGGCCACGCACTCCTCCGGCGCACGCGTGCTCCTTGGACCGCAGCGGGCGGTCAACCCGGAGTGGCCCATCACGCCGGCGCTCCTGCGCGAAGTCCTCCGCGAGCTGGACATGGAGGGTTTCGACCTCGTCGTTCTCGACGTTTCCCCGGAACTGTCGCCGCTGAACACCACGGCCCTCTGCGCGTGCGATGACGTCTTCGTCGTTGTGGTGCCGACTGCGGGCGGCGTCCAGGACGCGTATCGCAGCACCGAGGCATTGCGCCGGCTCGGGCTGCGCCACCAACTCCGCTACATCGTCAATCGATCCAGGCCCGAGACCGACGTGAGCGAGCCGATGGCCGACCTCGGCGGGCAGCTGATCGCCGAGATCCCCTATGACGAGTCAGTGGTCACTGCCGAGAACACGCACCGGCTTGTGGGTCTCGAGGAGTCGGCGCCGGCTGCGATCGCGTTGCGTCGCCTCGCCCGCCGTGTGGCGAGCGAATTGCGCAGCCCGTGGCCGTCCTGACCTCGCTACAACTGCCGCGTCTCTCCGCTTCGCCCGCGCTCGTTTCCTCAGTGGTCATTCGCCAGGACCACTGCGAGCACGGCGGGCAGGTGTCGGCGGTGCTCGCGACCAGCGATCTCGACATCGAGGCGCTCGACCCGGCGCGCAAGAGTGCGGCCGCGGCGTCGTTCGCCCGGATGTGCCACACGCTGCAGAACCCGATGCAGTTGCTCGTTCGTGTGCGCCGGCTCGCCGCGCCGGATGCACCAACCGTCGAAGGGCCGCATCCGGAGCTCGACGCCGCGATGCACCGCCACTGGACCGAGCAGATCGAGACCGGGAATCGTCATACCCGCCAGATACTGGTTGCGCTCGTCGCATCGACTCCGGCGGCCCTCGACGCCGCGTGCGGGCACGCGACGGATCGTCTTGCGGCGCTCGGCGTGAGCGCCGTGCGCGTCGTCGGTGACGCGCTCACCGCGACAGTTACTGACGGATTCGACACGAACTTGTACTGGTACGAG
>JBEKKP010000109.1:0-12949 GCA_050010655.1 Candidatus Dormibacteria bacterium | reverse complement strand
AGGAGATAGTCGACGCTCACTCCGAGCGCGCTCGAAAGCGCGAGCAGTGTGCTCGCGCGCACCTCCCTGCGCCGGCCGGATTCGATCTGTGCGATCGCTGCCCAACTGAGACCCGAGCGGTGCGCGAGCGTCTCGCGGCTCCAGCCACGACGCTCGCGAGCGGATTGCAACGACAGCGCGAGTCGAGAGGCCATGGTCCATTCTCGCTCTCACGGCCTCACAACCGATGAGCAGTTTGTGATGAGCAGTTTGTATCGTCTACTATGTCAAACGACGCATTCATTTGACATGAGCTTCGGGGTCAGGCGCCGAGAGCCGATGGATCGAATCACCCAGTCAACTGAAGAGGAAAACGCCGACGGTCGGCCGCCGCGCGAGAACCGGATCGTTGCCGCGTTGCCCCTCCCGGAACGGCAGCAACTGCTCGACGCGACGACCACGGTCGAGCTGCAGGTCCGAACGGTGCTGTTCGAACCCGGCGGCGTTGTCGACGCTGTGTACTTCCCGACAGATGGTGTGATCTCACTCGTTACTCCAGTGCACACGGGCGCAGTCGTCGAGGTCGCCACCATCGGCAATGAAGGAGTGGTGGGAGTCCCGCTCGTCCAGCCCCTGACCGGTTTCGCGGTGCGAGCCATCACCCAGGTTGCGGGGCACGGGCTCCGGCTCGAGGCTTCCATTTTCACCGAGCTCGTCGCGAGCAGCCGCCCGTTCCAGGCACTGATCGACCGGTATACGCAGGCGCTCTTTGGACAGATCGCGCAGGCGGCCGCGTGCAATCGGCTCCACTCGAGTGAGGAACGTCTCAGTCGCTGGCTGTTGATGAGCCGGGATCGCGTCGAAGCCGACGAATTCATGATCACCCAGGATTTCCTCGCGCAGATGCTGGGAGCGCGCCGGTCGACCGTGTCCGTATCGGCCGGCATTCTGCAACGCGCCGGCCTGATCAGGTACAGCCGCGGACACGTCACGATCGTCGATCGTGTAGGCCTGCAAGCCGTGTCCTGCGAGTGCTACGCGGTGATCAACGCAGAACTTGATCGTGTCTCACGCAACCCACAAGGTCCCAAGGCCTGAGGAGACCACCTGAGGCCTAGGATCCAGTTGCGTGAAGCAGTTTCCTGCGGTGACGGACAAGCAAGTCGTTGCCGGAGCGGCCTGCTGGCTTTTGGTGATCGCGTTCTTCGTTGACCAGGTGATCGTGCAGGCGGCGACGACACTGCCGTACAGCAGCAATGGCAACCTCATCAGTGACCTCGGGATCACGGTGTGCGGACCGTTTACCAACGGCGGCTATCACGCGGACGTCTGCTCGCCGTTGCACGGTCTTATGGACGGAACATTCGTGGTGGTTGGTCTGCTGCAGGTGATCGGCGCGATCATGACGCGCAAGGCCTGGCCGCTTCCTCATGCCTACCCCGGCCTGGCTCTTCTCGCTGTCGGGGGAATCGGTCTGGCTGTTGCTGGGCTTGCGCCCGAGAACGTCAACCTGAGCCTGCACGGCAATGCCGCGAGCCTCGGTATCGACGCGTTGAACATCGGCACGATCATCCTGGGCGCGGCGCTGCTTCGCGCAAATCCATGGCTCGGAAGCATCACGTTGCTCGCCGGGATCCTCGGCATCGCCGGCGCGATCATCTTCTTTCACTCGGTCGCAGGCATCCCGATTGGAACGGCCGAGCGCCTCGCTGTCTACCCTTCGCTGGCGATGGTCGTCGTCCTCGGTGTGTATCTCCTCGTGAAGGCCACCTACAGGGCGCACGACGCAGAGACGCCCGTACCCGTCAGGTAAGCGCGGACAGATCCCAGACTCGAGCATCCCCGGCTTTCATGGAGGAACGACGTGGCAGGAAACCAATGGCCGCTGATTCGGGCTGAGCGCGTCGCGCTGATCGCGGATCTCGAGACTCTCACCGACGCGCAATGGTCAACGCCGTCGCTCTGTGCTGGGTGGACGGTGCGCGACGTGCTTGCGCACATGACCATGACGGCGAAGATGACGCCCGGACGGTTCGTCGGCAAGCTCGCAAGCAGCGGGTTTCGCTTCAACGCGATGACTGCCAGGGGCGTTCAGGACGAACGGGGAGCCACAGCCGCGGACACGCTGGCGGAATTCAAAGCGCAACTCGATCGCACCACGGCACCGCCCGGTCCGCTTGACGCGATGGTGGCCGAGATCGTTATCCACAGCCAGGACATTCGCCGCCCACTCGGGATCACCCATACCTTTCAACCGGAAGCGCTCACGGTCGTCGGCGACTTCGTGACCAAGGGCAATCTGCTGCTTGGCGGAAAGCGACGCTCCACCGGACTCGCGCTCACGGCGACCGATGTCGATTGGAGTCACGGTGCGGGGCCCGCGGTGACCGGACCGCTGCCGTCGATCATCCTCGCCCTCACCGGGCGAAAGGCCGGCTTGTCCGACCTCAACGGCGACGGTCTCGCGACGCTGACTGGGCGGATCTAACGGGCGGGCGAGCTCGCTGCCACCGCGACGGGCTGGCCGCTCAGCGCGACAGACCTCGCGGCGCGGAGATCGCGAAGCCTTGCGCGAACGCGCTGGAAGCCCTGGAACGTGTCGATCTCGAGACCGAAACACGCATCCACGAGCCGCCCTCTTGGAAGGTGATCCGCGAGATTCGGCTTGTTGAAGGCAATCGCCTCGACGATGCCGGAGCCGGTTGCGAGCACAACCCGGATGTGCTGCCGCTCCGATCCGAAGGTGGACGTGCCGAGCACTCTCGCTCCGCACACCGCGAGGAGCGGCGCGGGGTTGCCCTGACCACTCGGTTCGAGCTGGTCGAGCGCCTGGCAGAGCTCAGGCGTGACATCGATACCGGTGATCTCGCAATCGATCGCAAAGTCGCGGGAGCGCTCAAGACCTGCGTTCTGTTGGGCCACTGATGCGGTGATGCGCTCACGGAACTCGTCAAAGCGCGTCGCATCGAGGCTGAATCCCGCAGCAGCGGCATGTCCGCCGTAGCGCAATAGCGTGGAGGCCGCGCCATCCAGCGCCTTGACGATGTGGACGCCACCCGCGGAGCGCGCCGAGCCTTTCGCCTCGACCGGATCGAGGCAGGCGATGAACGTCGGTCGCGCGTAGCGCTCGGCGATCCGGCCGGCAACCAAACCGACGATGCCCATCGGCCATCCGGGGTCGCCAAGGACGATCGCCGCAGCGTCGTCATCGATGGCCGCGACCTGCTCTTCGGCTTGAGCGAGCGCCAGCGCGACGGCCTGCTGGCGCAAGCGATTCTGGGCGTCGAGCAGTGCTGCGAGCCGCTCTGATTCCTCCGGGTCATCGGAGAGGCAGAGCTCGAGCGCGAGTCGCGCGTCCTCCATCCGGCCGGCCGCGTTGATGCGCGGACCCACCGCAAACGCGATATCCGTGCCGCGCGGCGGTGGCGGTATACCCGCCACCTCGCACAGCGCCCGAAGACCGGGGAGCTCGGTCATGCGGGGAAGGCCGTCACGGACGATCACGCGGTTCTCGCCGCGGAGCGGCATCATGTCGGCGATCGTCCCGAGCGCCGCCAGCCCGAGCGAATTGTCGGCGCTGCCGGGTGGCACGATGCCACGAGCCTCGAGCGCCTGCACGAGTTTGAAGGCGACACCGGCTCCTGCCAGCCCGTCGAACGCATAGGTCGAACCGGGAAGTTTCGGGTTCACGAGCGCGTCGGCCGGCGCCAGCTGGGGAGGGGAGTCGCCGGGCGCGAGCGCGAGATGGTGGTCGGTGACGACGAGGCGCATGTTCGCGGGGCGGCTGCGCGCCGCGTCGACGCTGCTCGTGCCGCAGTCCACGGTGATGACGCAGGTGGCGCCACGCTCCGCAAGTTCGGCGAGCGCGGCCGCGTGGAGCCCGTATCCCTCGGTCATACGGTTCGGGATGTACGGGATGACCGTCGCGCCTGCGGCTCGGAGGCAGCGGGTCAACATGGCGCAGGCGGTGACGCCGTCTGCGTCGTAGTCCCCATAAATCGCGATCGTGCCGCCGGCGTCGATGGTCGCTCGGATTGCATCCACAGCCGCTTCCATCGCCGGCAGCCCGAATGGATCGTGGTAACCGCCACTGCTGTCAAGAAACGCGGCGGCACCTGCGGCATCAAAACCGCGAGCGGCCAGAACCTGCCCGACGACGGGGTGCAGCCCGGGCAGCGGTTCGGCGTCGCTCAAGCGCCAGCGGCGCGGCGCCGGCTGCACCGGCGAGCCTCAGGCGCCTGAGACTGGAGGCGGTGGCGTGCCCGGACCGGGGACCGTCGGCGCCGGAGCTGCTCCGGGCGCCTGTCCGTAGGTCGCGTTCGTGATGGCGCTGAAGTCGACCTTCGGCGCCTCGGCGACCACTGCGCGCTGGGCGGCGTCGATCTGGAAGAACTCGGCGTTCTGGAAATGGAACATGTTGGCGATCACGTTCGACGGGAAGGCCTGGACGCGACGGTTGAACTGCTGGACGTTGGCGTTGTAGATCTGGCGCGACGCCTGGATGCGGTCCTCGGTGTCGGACAGAGTGGCCTGCAGCTGCAGGAAGTTCTGGTTGGCCTTGAGATCCGGATAGTTCTCCGCCACCGCGAAGAGGTGACCGAGGGCCATCTGGAAGGGTCCTTCGGCAGCGGCGGCGGCCGCCGGTCCCTGCGCGTTGATGCCGACCGATCGCGCCTGGGCGACCTCCTCGAAGACACCGCGCTCGTGGGCGGCATAGCCCTGGACGGTCGACACGAGGTTCGGGATGAGGTCGTACCGCCGCTTCAGCTCGGTGTCGATGTCCGACCACGCGTTCTGCACGGCATTGCGCTGGGAGACGAAGCGGTTGTACGAAGCCACCACGCCGAGCGCGATGACCACGATGATGACGATGACAACGATCAGGACAATCACGGTGGTCTCCTTCGGAGCGGGGGGTCGAGTGCGGGTCCTAGGGTACCGCGACCGAAGCGGCGTTCAAACCCTGCGTTGGCCAGGGACGCTGGTCCGGCGTCTCTCTGCGGCGGGCCAGGAGCTGCGCGCGCGGACTCAGGACGCGGCTGGAGGCAGCGGCACGGACGCCGGTTGGGCGCGCACGATCGCCGGAATGCGCTGCGCGATGAGCGCGGCCGCGTCGAACATCGAGCCGAGCTCCGCGACCTGCTGGCGGTGCGCGTAGACCATGAGATACATCGGTCCGAACACGACGTGATATGAGGGATCGAGCGCCAGCAACGTCTCGATCATCTGCGCGTCGATGAGCTCCACCGCGAACGCTCCGTCGCTGCAGTGCACGTCGAACCGATCGTTGAAGTCGATGGACTCGAATTTGATGCCCGGGGCGCCGACCGATTTCTCGGCAAGCGCACCGATCATGCCGCGTGGCGAGCACGTGACCTGCGACATCCATTCCACGTCGACAGTCGCGATGACGTTGGAGAACGAGATCGTGTACTGGTTCTTGCCGTCGGAGACGACGTAGGAATAGTCGCAATACGTCACCGGCACACCGTTCCACTGCCCGCGCAGTACGTTGCGCCAGTAGCGGCGATTGCCGGCGTTGAAGAGCGAGAACCCGCTGTCGCCCATGTCCCAATCGCTACCGAGCGACGTGAGTCCATGCGCGGATGCGAAGGTCGCGATATCGCGAATGCGCTGCCGTCCCACGAAGTACGAAACGGTTCCGACCACCGCGACGACGACGAAGAACAGGATGAAGACGACCATCTAGTGGCGCGCTTTCGACCTCATGTCGGAGTGAGGCTCAGCTGCCCATGAGTTGACGCAACACGAGCGGCAGGATGCCGCCGTTGCGCAGGTAGTCAACGTCGGTCTCACTGTCGAGACGGCTCACGGTGTCGAACTCGATGTCGGCCTGTCCCGCGCGACGTGCGCTCACATGCACAGTCGATCCCGGAGCGGCATTCGCGACACCGCGAATCGTGTACAGCTCGGTGCCATCGAGGCAGAGTGACTCGGCGCTCTCACCGGCGCGGAACTGCAGCGGCAGAATGCCCATACCCACGAGATTGGCGCGGTGAATTCGCTCGTACGACTGGGCGATCACGGCGCGAACTCCCTGGAGCAGCGGGCCTTTCGCGGCCCAGTCGCGTGACGACCCGGTGCCGTACTCGAGGCCGCCGATGACGATGAGCGGGATGCCTGCTTCCTGGTAGAGGGCCGACGCCTCGAAGATGGTCATGACGGCACCATCGGGAAGGTGCGCGGTCCATCCGCCCTCCTTGCCATCGGCGAGCTGATTGTGGATGCGGATGTTGGCGAAGGTGCCGCGAACCATCACATCGTGGTTGCCGCGCCGCGCCCCGTACGTGTTGAAGTCGCGCGCCTCGACGCCGTGCTCGCGAAGGTACGCGGCAGCCGGACTCGTGCCGGCAATACTGCCTGCCGGCGAGATGTGGTCGGTGGTGAGCGAGTCGCCGAAGACGGCGAGCACGCGCGCGTCGATCAGGTCCGCAGGAGCCGCCGGCTCCGGTGACATGCCGACGAAATATGGTGGCTCGCGCACGTACGTCGACTCGGCGTCCCAGTCGAACAGCGCGCCGGTTGGCGACGGCAACTGCTGCCAGTGCTCGTCCCCATCGAAGATGCGCTCGTATTCGCGTGTGTACAGGTCGCTACCGATCGCGGCGCGCACTGTCTCGGTCACCTCGTCGGCGCTCGGCCAGATGTCATTGAGGAACACGGGTTTGCCGTCGTGCCCGGTGCCGAGCGACTCGGTGGTGAGGTCGATGTCAAGACGCCCCGCGAGCGCGTACGCAACCACAAGCGGCGGCGACGCGAGGTATGCGGCGCGCACCTGCGGATGAATGCGGCCCTCAAAGTTGCGGTTGCCGCTGAGGACCGCCGCGACGGTGAGGTCCTCCGAGTCGATGCGTTCCGCGACCAGCTCGGGAAGCGGGCCGCTGTTGCCGATGCACGTCGTGCAGCCGTACCCGACGAGGTTGAACCGGAGCTGTTCCAGCGATCCGAGCAGTCCTGCCCGCTCCAGGTAGTCGGTGACCACGCGTGAGCCCGGCGCGAGCGATGTCTTGACGTAGTCGGGAGGCATGAGACCGCGAGCCACGGCGTTGCGCGCGAGCAGTCCTGCGGCAACCATCACCGCCGGGTTGGATGTGTTGGTGCATGACGTGATGGCGGCGATCACGACCGACCCATCCCGGACCAGGGCGGCGTCCGCGGGGCCGTTCGGCGTTGTCACCTCGACCATGCCGGCCGGGTCGATGCCGCCCTCTTCCTCCTCGCGGGAGATCTCACCTTCGGCGGTGACTCCGTTGTCGCCCCTCGGGGGCTGCGCCCAGACGTTGCAGAACGATTCCCAGACACGCGGGAGCGCAACACGATCCTGTGGCCGCTTCGGGCCGGCGACACTCGGCACCACGCTCGCCAGGTCGAGCTCGACCATCTCACTGAAGGTGGGGATCTCCGAGTCGTCGGTGCGGAACATGCCCTGTTGCTTCGAGTAGCGCTCCACGAGGTCGATGTGCTCGGCGTCGCGCCCCGAGCCGCGCAGGTATTCGAGCGTCCGTGCGTCGACGGGGAACAGTGACGCGGTGGCACCGAACTCCGGCGACATGTTGGAGAGCGTCGCTCGGTCGGGGACCGACATCGACGTGAGCCCGCTGCCGCAGAACTCCACGAACTTGTTGACGACGCCGTGCTTGCGGAGTAGCTCAGTGAGCGTCAGCACGAGGTCGGTGGCGGTAGTTCCCGCGGGCAGCGCGTTGTGAAAGCGCACTCCGACGACAACCGGCGCGAGGAGGAACAGCGGCTGACCGAGCATGCACGCCTCTGCCTCGATGCCGAGGTTGATCTGATGGACGATCCCCATGCCCGGCGGCACGACCCGGAAGCCCTGGAACGCTTGCTGCGCCCAGCGGAGGAGCGAGTACCGCTCGCGATTGCGCTCGTACTCGCGGGCGATGTTGCGTTCGTATGCCTCGCGATTGCCGAAGGCGTCCACCTGCACCGAGTGGTCGACCACGAGATCGACCGGGACGAGCGGATCGATGCGCATGGGGTCGCCGCCCGCACGGGCGACGGCAGCTCGCATTGCCGCGAGATCGACGACGGCCGGGACACCCGTGAAGTCCTGGAGCAGCACTCGGGCCGGCATGAACGCGCGCTCGCGGTCCACCGCTGATCCGGTGCCGTCCCAGCGTGCGATCGCCTCGACGTCACCGTCGCGCACCGAGGGGGCGGACGAGTTCCGAACGCTGTTCTCGAGCAGGATCTTCAGCGTGACCGGAAGGCGCGAGACGTCGCCGATGCCACGTTCGGCGAGCGCGCCGAGCCGGTGATAGGAAACCCCCGGCAGCAGTTCCGCCCTGGTGCCGTAGGGATCAGTGGCGACCATCAGGCCCTCATCTTCGCACCCGGCCCTGCCACCGGGCCCACGGGATTGGCACGCGATCGCCATTTGTGAGAAACGGTCGGATTGACCACAACATCGTATGCGGCAGGACTATTCTTCTGAGGAGAACGCGGCAATTGCAGGGGATTTAGCTGTGGCCACCACTCAGAAAACCGACGTGCGTCCGGAGCATCAGCTCTATCACGAGTACTCCACCGACGTCGACCAGACCCGAACCAACGTGCATTACGAGCAGCCACCGGAATTCTTCCTGCTGATCACGGGTGGCGACTGGAACGTCTACTCGGCCAACCTCTGGGATCCGGGGATCGAGACCGACACCCAGTCACAGGCCGCCAAGCTCGACCTGATCGCGCGGCTTGCAGGCCTTCAGAAAGGGATGCGGCTGATTGACGTCGGATGCGGCTGGGCCGGTCCGCTCACGTATCTCTGCGAGACCTATGGTCTGACCGGGACGGGGCTGACGCTGTCGCCGACGCAGAAGGGCTACGCCGAAGGCAGGATTGCTCGCCACGGCGTCGACGCCAAGATCGTGCTCAGCCACTGGGAGGACTACACCCCGGAGGAGCAGGTCGATGCGATCTACACCGATGAGGTGATCGTCCACTTCTTCAACCTCGGCGGCTTCTTCCAGAAGAGCCACGACTGGCTCAAGCCGGGCGGCGTGATGATCAACAAGGAGTTGCATCTCAAGCACCCGCGCCACGCCAAGCTCGAGCGCGGCGGCGAGTTCGTCAGCCAGATCTACGGAGATACCGGCAACTACCGGACGCTCGCCGAGGAGACAAGGCTCGCCAACGAGGCCGGCTTCGATATCGAGCGCGTCCATCACATCGAGCGGCGCCACTACGAGGTCACCATCGATCACTGGCTCGCGAACATGCACAAGCACGCCGATCAGCTCAAGGAGATGGTCGGCGAGCAGCACTATCGCGATTTCCGCGTGTACCTCCGCCTGGCCAGGCACATTCAGCGCAACGTCACCTTGGACGTTGTCGTCTGCCGTCGCTTCGACTGAGAGTTCGGCGGCTTCGCTTCGTGGTGGGGGCGGGAAGGAGATGGGCTGCCGGGGCACGGGGTCGGAACGCCTTTGGCGTCCCGCCCCTCGCTCTCGCCGAGGGGGGTAGCCTCGGCTCCGAGACGGCCCCTACGCCCATCTCCTTCCCGCCCTTGCAACGCTGAGAGTCCTCACAAAGACCTCAGTCGAGGTCACGACGGGGTCGACAACTGCGCCAGGTATGACGTCAGGTGCGTGTATGCACCGGTCGCCAGAAGTACTCCCAGCGCGACCGTGATGACGCCTCCGGTCAGCGTTAATGGGCGGACGAATCTGTTGAGTTTCCTCGGGAGCTCCGGCAATGACGCCCAGAGGAGGGCGACCGCGATGAAGGGGAGGCCCAGGCCGAGGGAGTAGACGACCAGGAGGAGGGCGCCGGTGAGGGCGTGGGAGCTCAGGGCTGCGAGGGTGAGGGCGGCGGCGAGGTAGGGGCCGACGCAGGGGGTCCAGCCCAGGCCGAAGACGATGCCGACGAGGAACGCTCCGAGGACGCCGCGCTTGCGGAGGCGTTCGGGAAGTTGGAAGCCCTGGGTGCGTTCGAGGAGGCCTATTCGGACGACGCCGATGATTGCGAGGCCGAAGGCGATGACAGCGACGCCGCCGACGATTTCGATGACCCGTCCGCTGAGTGCGCCGTTGGCGACGCGGGCGATGCCGCCGGCGGTGAGGCCGAGGAGGACGAACACTACCGTGAAGCCGGCGACGTAGAGCAGTGAGCCGGCGAGGAGGCGGAGCCGGAAGCTGTGGCGGTCGGGGTTGCTCAGTTCGGCGGCGCTCACGCCCGAGACGCACGCGAGATACGCGGGCAGGAGCGGAACCGTGCACGGTGCGAGGAAGGATCCGAGTCCCGCGACGAAGGTCGCGAGCACCGTCGCAATCGAAAGCATCAGCCGAACGTGAAGGTGTAGATCCGGAAACCGGCAGGAACGGTCAGGTCGATCAGATGGTAGCCGGAGGAGACTCCGGAGAGCAGCTGGAAGAGGTCTTGACGCGTCACCGTAAATCCGGAGCTGCTCAGGGCTGGACCGCTGTTGGCGCTGCTGACCGTCTTTCCGTCAAGTTGGACCGAAACTGATAACGACGGTCCGGGTGTGCCCGCGACGATATAGACGGAGTCGGCGGTGAAGTTGAGGCGCACGTGACCAGTCGTGTCGGCTTGTAAGTACTCGCCTTCATCGGTCCACGTGCCGGTCACCTGGATCGCGTCCTGTTCCTGTGGTGGCCCGGGATCGGGATAAGCGGTCGGCGTGCCCGGGTTTCCGTAGTTCTCGCTGTCGGCGAGCTGGCCGCGCTCGCTGCCGGCGTAGAGCTCCGGCGTGGTGTTGTCGGGGACCGGCGTCGATGCGGGGAGTGGCGCGGTCGTCACCTTGAGGAGTTGCGCAACCGCGGCGTCGGTTTGGGCGTAGTCACCCTCGCCGAAGCTCTTGTAGGCGATCCGACCCTGCTGGTCGAGGAGATACTCCGCCGGCCAGTACTCGTTCTGATACGCATTCCACGTCGCCATCTGGCTGTCAATCGCCACTGGCCAGGTGATCCCCAGACGCGTGACCGCGGCAGCGACATTGGCCGGAACCTTCTCGAAATCGAACTCCGGGGAATGGACGCCGACGATCGTGAAGCCGTCGTTCTTGTAATCGTCATACAGGATCTTGAGGTGGGGGATGGTGCGCACGCAGTTGACGCACGAGAAGGTCCAGAAATCGATGAGGACCACCTTGCCGCGGAGGTCGGCGAGGGTGAGCGGCGGACTGTTGAGCCAGCCGTCGATGCCCGTGAAGTCCGGCGCCTCGGGGCGATCGCTGACGGCTGCCACCTGGTTGCCGGTGGCGGCTGCAGGCGGCGGGCTGCTGACCACGGTGAAGAGCACCGCGGCGACAATCAGCACGGCGACGGTGGCAAGAGCGAGCCGATAGCGGGTCACGTGTCCTCAACCGCACTCTACGGGCTCCATATTGAGGAACCATTACGAATCCCGTCCGGTCTGCTAGGTTGGACGCGACCTCAAGTCGCAGATGAATTCGATGAGCAACCCCGTCCCCGACCGGCTGCTCGGCGATCGGAGGCGCGTCGTGGTGGAGCACGTCAGGCCGATCGTCGACTGCGGCGAGTTTCCCGCGAAGGCCACTCGCGGATTGCCGTTGCGCGTTTCCGCTCGTGCGTTCGCGGACGGCCACGATCCGCTCCTTGCCTGGGTCTGGCACTGGCCCGGCGCCCGCCCGCTCGCGCCGGAGGCACCGCCGCCCGGGATGGTCGAGGTGCCCATGGAGTCCGAGCCACAGGACGCCTACGGCGCATGGATCAAGCCGCGCCGTCTGGGCGCCTGGAGCTTCGCGGTGGTCGGGATCCTCGACGTCTGGGGAGGCTTCGCGCGCGACCTGACGATCCGTTTCGTGGCAGGCGTCGACGTTGCGCTCGATCTCGCTGACGGTGCAGCGCTGGCTGGAGCTCGAGCGGACCTGCCCGTCATCTCCAAGTCCGACCGCCGCGCGCTCTCCGCACTCGCGAGCAAGCTCGAAGCCGATACGTCCCTCGAGGCGAGGGTGCAGTTGGCAACACGCGAGGCCACGATGGGTCTGATGCGGCGGACCGCCGATCTCAGTCACGCCACGATCTCGGGGCCGTACTCGCTCTGGGTCGAGCGCGAGATCGCCGGCTACTCGAGCTGGTACGAACCCCGGTCCGAGGGGGCTGTGCCGCCACGGAGCGGGACATTCAAGCTCGCCGAGCGGCGGCTGCCCGCCATTGCGGACATGGGATTCTCGGTGCTCTACCTGCCACCCATCCACCCGATTGGCATCACTCACCGCAAGGGCCCGAACAACGTGACCGAGTGCTCGCCGGGCGACCCGGGGAGCCCCTGGGCGATCGGTGCGGCGTCGGGCGGCCATACCGCCGTGCATCCGGACCTCGGCACCATCGAGGACTTCGATGCCTTCGTCGCTGCTGCGCAGGGCGCGGGCCTCGAGGTTGCGCTGGACTACGCGCTCCAGTGCAGCCCCGATCATCCCTGGGTCACCGAGCATCCGGAGTGGTTCCGGCATCGCTCCGACGGATCGATTCGCTATGCGGAAAACCCGCCCAAGCAGTATCAGGACATCTATCCGATCGACTTCGAGAGCGACGACGCACCGCAGCTCTGGACGGCGCTCCGTGACGTGATGCGCTTCTGGATCGGGCACGGCGTTCGCATCTTCCGCGTGGACAATCCACACACCAAGGCGTTCCCCTTTTGGGAATGGCTGATCGCCGAGATCCGCCGCGAGTCCCCGGAGGTCGTCATGCTCGCCGAGGCCTTTGTCCGGCCGCCGGTGATGCAGCGGCTCGCCAAGATCGGCTTCTCGCAGTCGTACACGTACTTCACGTGGCGCAACAGCGCCTGGGAGCTCCGCCAGTATCTGACAGAGTTGTCACAGACTGAGCTGGTCGACTGGTTCCGGCCGAACTTCTGGGTGAACACACCGGACATCCTGCACGCCACGCTCCAGTACGGCGGCCCGGCCGCGTTCCGCATGCGCGCAGCGCTCGCCGCGATCACCGGTCCG
>JBEKKP010000108.1:0-8119 GCA_050010655.1 Candidatus Dormibacteria bacterium | reverse complement strand
CATCGCCTCCGAGACAGCGAACCAGCAGACCGAAGCGCTCGCCGTCGAAGGATCGAACGTCACCGATCTCCCCACTCGCCTTCGTCAAGTGCTCCTCGAATCGGATCAGGCCGGAGCAGAAAACATCGCCGGATCAGCCGCATTCCTCGCGTCATACCAGCGTCTCGCAACCGCAATCGCCGCGAAGCCTGCTCCCGCGGCGCTCGCCACCCTGAGCGCCCAGGTCGGCACCCTGGACGCCACAGTGACCGCGACCCTCAAAAAGGACGCGTGCGGCCACGATGTGCAATCAGGCAAAGCGATCGTCATCAACCTCACGCTCCAGGAGGCGCTCTTCTACCAGAACGGCTGTGTGCTGCAGGCCACCCCGGTCACGAGCGGCCGCCGCGACGAGCGCACCCCGGACGGCACGTTCCACATCTTCCACAAGGACGCCCCCGTGCTCTTCACCTCGTGGGCACCACGCTCATCGCCGTTCTGGTATCCACCGGAACGAGCAAATTACGCACTCGAATTCACTGTCGTGCGCGCCGGCATCTTCCTGCACGACGCCCCCTGGGAACCGACCACGGCCTTCGGCCCGGGCAGTGAGAACACGGACAACGCAAGCCACGGCTGCGTCCACGCCCCAACATCAGTAATGGCCTGGGCGTACGGCTGGGCCAACATCGGAACGCCCGTCATCGTCGTCGACTGAAGCGCAGAGCTAGTTCGAGACTAAACGACGGACGTCACAATCTCCCGCTGCGAGAGAGCGCGATCGAAACGTATTCGGGCAACGGTGCGCCGCGAGCCTGAGCAACCGCTACCGGCGTTGAGTGGAGGGCGACAGGGGACGGGCGGCACCCAGCGAATTTGACCGCTCCCGAGTGAGTGCGACAATCTGCTTGCGCGAAGGAGGGAGCGGGCAAGCTGAGCGAGGCGCCGCCCGTCCCCTGGCGCCCGCGCAGGCGGAGCTCAGCCGACAGGTTGCGCCGACAGGCTGGTAACCGCCTCCTCGATGACCCCGATCGCGCGATCGAGTTCTTCTTCGCCGATCACCAGCGGCGGCTGAATTCGTACCACGTTGCCGTGCGATCCGCCGACCCCGATGAGGACGCCGCGTTCGCGGCAATGGCGCTTGACGGCGGCTGCCTCGCTCGCGGCGGGTTCCTTTGTCGCCCGGTCACGCACCAACTCGACGCCGATCATGAGACCGCTCCCGCGCACGTCACCGACAAGTTCGGATTCGACCGCGAAGGCGTCGAGGCGCGCCATGACCATCGAGCCGACGCGTGCGGCGCGCTCCGGGAGATGCTCCTCGACAAGCATGTCGATGGTGGCGACACCTGCGGCGCACGAAATCGGGTTGCCCCCGAAGGTGCTCATGTGATCGCCAGGCTCGAACGCGTCGGCGACCTCTTCGCGTGCGATGAAGGCACCGAGCGGGAAGCCGCTGGCGATCCCTTTCGCCATCGTCATGATGTCGGGCTCGACGTCGTACTTCTCGATGGCGAACATCCGACCACTGCGCCCGAATCCGCTCTGCACCTCGTCGACGATGAGCAGAATCCCGCGCGCATCGAGCAATTGCTTGACACGCTGGAGATAGCCGTCCGGCAGCGGAATGATGCCGCCTTCGCCCATGATCGGCTCGACGAGGAATGCGGCGACGTCGTCACTTGTGTCGTAGCGGATGACGTCCTCGACAGCATCGGCGCACGCGAGCGAGCACTTCCCCGAGCACATCCGGCAGCGATATGGATTCGGTGTCGGCGCGAACGCGATGCCCGCGATCTGTGCGCCGCCGCGGTGCTTGCGCAGCGCGTTGCCAGTCACCGCGAGCGCACCGGCAGTCCTGCCGTGGAACGAACTCTGCAACGCGATGATCTCGCGGCGTCCGGTGTATGCGCGGGCAAGGCGAAGCGCGCCTTCAACGGCTTCGGCGCCACTGTTGCCGAAGAACGTCTTCTGCAGGCGTCCGGGGGTGATCTCCGCGAGACGCTCGGCGAGGTCCGCCACCACTGGGACGTGATAGACATACGAGCACGAGTGCACGACCTTGTCCATCTGCCGCTTTGCGGCTTCAGCAACTTTCGGGGGCACGTGCCCGGCGTTGACGACGCCGATGCCGGAGTACAGATCGGTGTACTCGGTGCCGTCAGTGGCAGTGACCGTGGCACCGCGCGCGCTCTCAACGGTGATCGGTTCCACGCCGGCGAGCGCGCTGGTGTTCACGTAGCGGGCGTACTTCTCGACCGTGTTCATGCTTGCGCGCTCCTCTCAGAAAGTTGGCGGGGTGTTGACCCAGAACAACCGGGTCGTGGCGCTGGATTGATTCATCCAGCGATGCTGCTGGGCACTCGGGAAATACAACGTGTCGCCTGCTTCGATGTGGTAGTGCTCGACGTCGTCGAGCCAGACGTCCAGCTCACCGCTGAGCACGTACAACGCCTCCTCACCGTCATGCGAGTACGCGCCACCGCTTCCCCCTCCCGGGGCGACGTTGAAGATGTCGATTTCCAGCACGGCGTTGGGAAACGTGACCAGGTCCTCGATCTCGACACGGTCGAAGCCGCGCAGTCTGCGCCGCTCGGACGTGCGCACCAACTTCGGACCCGCCGTGCCCGCGGGCGCCGCGCCGAAGAACTCGAGGAGCGTGCCGCCGTATGCGGAGGCAACGCGCCGGAGCAGCGAAACCGAGGGCTCCGCAAGGCCTCGCTCCACGAGGCTGAGGTACGAGGCCGAAATGCCCGCGCGCTCCGCCGCGCTGCGCAACGACAGACTCCGCCGTGTTCGCGCGGCGCGGAGTCGCTTGCCGACGACCGGGTCCTCGGGCACGGTTTCACCGGCGATCATCGAATGCAGCGCCGGCGGCGCGAAGCCCCGCGTGAGCAGGGCTCGAACGTCGCGCAACCGAGCGACGTCATCGGATGTGTACCGGCGATGACGGCCACCCGCTCGCATGGGGCGAATGAGCCCTTTGCGCTCCCACGCCCGCAGCGTCGACGGACTCACGCCAACGCGGCGCGCTACCTCGCCGATGCGGATGTCGTCCACGCGGACACACTCCTCGACACGACGGGGTGCAGGCAGCAGGTACGCTGTCCGACCCGGTCGAACTTGTCACTGTTGAGTAGATTATGAGCCTCTGGGCAACCCCCGGTCCGCCGGGCACGCGGACCGCGCCACTCGCCGAGGACTATCGCGAGACGCCACTCTGGTGGGACGACACCACGTTTCCGACGTTGGTCGAATCCGCGCTCCCGACGACCGCTGACGCTGTCGTCGTCGGCGCGGGATTCACCGGTCTGACAGCCGCCGCACGTATCGCGTCGCACGGCAAGCACGTCGTCGTGGTGGACAGCGGCGCATTGGGGGAGGGAGCGAGCGGCCGCAACGCCGGGATGATCCACGCGGGCGTCCGGCGCGACATTGCCTTCCTCGAGCGCAAGCACGGCGTGGCCGGCAAGGCGTTGCACGACGCGAGCGTTGAGGCGTACGCGTTCGTCGCACGGACCGCCGCGGCTGCCGCGCCCGACGCCCACTACACGCAATCCGGCTGGCTGCACCTCGCACATCGCGCCTCGCGCATGAAGGGCTTGCGTGCGGAGGAGGAGGATCGCCGCAAGCTGCTGGGTGAATCGACGGTCATGCTCGAGGAGCCGGCCCTCGAGAGCGAAGCGCCGTGTCGCGGTTTCTTCGGCGGGATGCTCACCGACAACGGCGCCAGCATTCACCCCGCCCGATACCTCGCCGGGCTTGCGCGCATGTCGCTGAACGGAGGCGCGGCCATTCACGCGCACACGCCGGTGCGTTCGATCGAGCGAGTCGCGGCAGGATCGGTGGTGCACACGTCTCGCGGCGACATCGCCGCCGGCGACGTGCTCGTCGCGACCAACGGATACACCGATGGCGCTGCACCCTGGGCGCGCCGGCGCATCATCCCGATCGGCAGCTACATCATCGCCACCGAACCGCTCGGCGATCTGCGCGCCGCGGATGTGAGCCCGCAGCGCCGGATGATGAGCGACACGCGAAACTTCCTGCACTACTGGCGTCTGTCGCCGGATGGCCGCCTCGTCTTCGGCGGGCGCACGAGCTTCGCGCCCGTGAGCGTGCAGACAGCTCGCGATCGCCTGTACCGGGCGATGATCGCGATCTATCCGCAGCTCGCCGGTGTGCGTCTCAGCCATGCGTGGACGGGCAATGTGGGTTTCACGTTCGACCAGTTGCCCCACCTCACGCGCTCGGATGGGGTTACGTACGCGATGGGCTACTGCGGCAGTGGCGTCGCGCTCGGCAGCTGGATGGGAACGCTCGCCGGCGAGTGGATCGCCAGAGGTGCCCAACCGGCCTTCGCGGATCTCCGCTTTCCGCGGATTCCGCTCTACCGGGGGCACCCCTGGTTCCTCCCACTCGTCGGTGTGTACTACTCGTTACTCGATCGGCTTTGATCCAGCGGGGTCGGCGACCGACTCGGGCGTGACCTGGGCACCGGGGGTGCTCACGCTCGCTCCGGCGAGTTCCATGCTCCCGCCACCGGCAATGGCGGCGACGAGCTGTCCGTTACGCCGGATGTAAGCGACCGTCTTCTCCTTGAAGAAGCCGTTCTTGTTGACCAGCGCAGCGATGATCGTCAGCGGGATCCCGAGTCCGAAGCAAACGAGGACTGGCAAACCGGCGCTGACGGCATCCGAGAAGCTCGTGCCTGCAGGGAAGACCACCTCGTAGCCGATCCAGAACAGGAACACGCCACCGAACAAGGGCAGCAGACCTGCGAGGAAGAAGAGGCTCACCGAGGTGAACAGCACCTTACGGAAGGCCCACGCGCAGGAGATGCCGGTGATCCCGTAGTAGAAGGCGACGAGGACGCCGATCTCGAGGATGAGCTTGCCGAAGATGTCGTTGACGCTACCGATGAAGGTGGACGCGATCACGAGGATCGAGAGCCCGGTGGTGACGAGGGTTCCAACCCAGGGGGTCTGCCAGCTCTTGTGCACGATGGCGAACATCTTCGGGAACACGCCGTCGCGGGCCATCGAGAAGGACAGCCGGCTCGACGGAAGCAGCGTGGTCTGCACCGTGGCGACGGTGGAGGAGAGAACCGCGAGAACCATGAGGTAGGTGATCGGCGCGGTGCTCAAACCCTGAGCGAAGAAGTAGAGGATGTCGCCGCCGTTGTTGCCAATGTTGGTGAGATTCGCCGGCGACGTGACCATGTCGATCGCCGTGGCTGCGAAGAGGAAGAGCACGAGCAGGACGATCATGCTGAGCAGCCCGGCGTATCCGGGCGTCGTCTCGGCGTCCTTGCTTTCCTCGTTGACGTTGGCCGCGGTGTCCCAGCCCCAGAAGAAGAACACACCGAGCGCCGCCCCGGCCGCAAGTCCGTTGATCGAGCCGAGTGCCCCTGGATTGAACCAGTTGGCCTGCACCGGCTGGGCAGCAGGGTGCCCACCGATCACTTTGACAAATGCGGCGATGCAGAACCCGACAACGATGAAGTACTCGATGGCGAGCAGCACCCACTGGAAGTTCGCGGTCAGCCTGATGCCCTTGGCCACCATGTACGTGACGAAGAGGAGCCAGAGCACACCGACAACGGCTGTCCAGAACTGGCTTCCCGCGACGTTGTCGTTGACCCATCCGAAACTGTTGAACAGTTGCAGCGTGTACTGCCCGGCGATCAGTGGCGCGGCGGCACAGAACAGGACGTTGGCGCAGAGCTGCACCCAGCCCCCGAACCAACCGATGTACGGGCTGAGCGTCCGGCTGACCCACGAGTACGAGGCGCCGCAGTTGGGATCCTGCTTGTTGAGGTAGTAATACGCGAGCGCGATGAACATCACCGGGAAGAAGCTCACGAGAATCGCCGCGGGCGATGCGGCTCCCACGACAACGAACAGAAACGCGATTGTCGCCGCGAGGCTGTAGGCCGGCGCGACACTCGATGTCGCGATGATGGTGGCGTCGAAGAGATTCAGGGTGTTGGTCTTCAGTTCTGAGACCACCTGTTTCCCGTGAACGATCGGCTCCGCTAGAGTCGCCATGTCTTCCTCCTCACCGTTTCCTCCTGACTCGAGCCTGGATCTTCAGGCTTCGATGTTGCTCATCACATGCTTGATGCGCGTGTAGTCCTCGAATCCGTACATGGACAGGTCCTTGCCGTACCCCGAATGCTTGTAGCCCCCATGCGGCATCTCGGAGATCAGCGGGATGTGGGTGTTGATCCAGACGCAGCCAAAGTCGAGCGCGCGAGCCATGCGCATCGCGCGCCCGTGGTCGCGTGTCCAGACGCTGGCTGAGAGACCGTACTCGACGCCGTTGGCCCATTCAAGTGCCTTCGCCTCATCGTCGAACCGCTGCACGGTGATGACCGGCCCGAAGATCTCGCGCTGAATGAGATCGTCATCCTGACGAAGCCCTGCGATGACGGTCGCCTCGTGGAAGTATCCGCGATCACCAACGCGGTGTCCGCCGGCCACGACCTCGGCATGCGTCGGCGCGCCGCCGACGATCTCGCGCACCCGGTCGAATTGCCGTGCGTTGTTCAATGGGCCAAATGCCGCATCCTCGTCGTCGGGTGCGCCGGTCGTGTTCGCCGCAGCCTGCTCGGCCAGCGCCGCCACCAGGTCGTCGTGAATCGAGGACGCCGCGAGCACGCGGGTCGCCGCGGTGCAGTCCTGCCCGGCGTTGAAATACCCGGCCATCGCAACAGCCTCGGCGGTGGACGCGATGTCGGAATCCTCGAAGACGATGACCGGTGCCTTGCCGCCGAGCTCGAGATGCACGCGCTTGAGGTCCCCGGCAGCCGCACGCGCAACTTCCATCCCGGCGCGCACGCTCCCCGTGATCGACGCCATGGCGGGGATGCGATGGGTGACGAGCGCAGCTCCAGTGCTCGGGTCGCCACACACCACGTTGAAAACGCCCGGTGGCAGAAACTCGGCCATGATCTCGGCCATCAGCAGCGTCGTCACCGGCGTGGTGTCCGACGGCTTGAGCACCACCGTGTTGCCGGCGGCGATTGCGGGCGCCCACTTCCAGATCGCCATCAGCATCGGGTAGTTCCAGGGCGTGACCTGGGCGCACACCCCAACCGGCTCGCGGCGGATCATCGAGGTGTGCCCGGTCATGTACTCGCCGGCACTCATCCCGTTGAGGATCCGCGCGCACCCAGCGTAGAAGCGCACCGGGTCGATCAACTGCGGAATCTCCTCGCTGCGGGTAAGCGAGATGGGCTTGCCGGTGTTCTCGCATTCCAGCGCAACGAATTCCTCGGAACGCTTCTCGAAGGCATCGGCGATCTGCAGTAGCGCGAGGCTCCGCTCCCGAGGCGTCGTGTCGCGCCAGCCACCGAACGCGCGTTGCGCAGCCTGCAGCGCCGCATCGACGTCGGCTGCGCTGGAGACCGGTGAGCGGGCGAACTCCTCGCCCGTGGCGGGATTGATCAAGGGCGTGGATGCGTCAGATCCGGCGTCGCGGTAGTCGCCATCGACGAAGTTACGGAGCGTGCGGACCGCGACCGTGCTCATGCCTTGAGATCTCGCGCCAGCTCGCGGAAGTTGGAGACGTAGCGCCGGACGTCCTCGGACGAGTGCTGCACCGACAAGGTCCAGTTCTCCTCGGCACCAGGCGCCATCAGCACACCGCGATTCGTCTGATAGAGCCACGAGATGTAGGCCAGCGACTTGTCCATGGCGGCGTAGTCGCGATAGTTGCGGACCGGCTCGTCGCGGTAGGTGACGCATCCGCGCGCTCCCATCGACACCACATGGAACGGCAGCGAGTACTCCGACATCACTTCACGGAGGCCGCCACTCAACTCCTCGGTGAGCGCGTCGAGGTGCGAGTACGCCTGGCCGGTGAGCACCTCGAGCAGCGTCGCACGCGACGCGGCGGTGGTGAGCGGGTTGCCGTTGAATGTGCCGAGCTGCGCGACCTTGCCGTCGCTGATGGTGGCCATGATGTCGGCACGGCCGCCGACTGCCCCGCAGGGCAGGCCGCCGCCGATCGCCTTGGCGAGGCACACGATGTCCGGCACAACCCCGAAGCGCTCGGTGGCGCCGCCAGGTGCGATCGTGACCCCGGTCTTCACCTCATCAAAGATCACCACCGCGCCGTGCCGGTGCGCGATCTC
>JBEKKP010000107.1:0-8159 GCA_050010655.1 Candidatus Dormibacteria bacterium | reverse complement strand
ACCGGGAACGCGGGCAGGATGGCGGTCCAGGTCGCGAAGTTGTTCGGCGCCGGCCGGATCGTGGCCGCAGCGCGCGGCGCCGATCGACTCGCGGAGTTGCCCGCGCTCGGGGCAACCGACACCGTTTTGCTCGAGGGCGAGGCTGACGACATTGCCAAGCGCCTCGGTCAAGCCGCCGGCAACGTCGACGTCGTGATCGACTATCTCTGGGGCGAACCCGGAGCGGCGGCGATGGTCGCGGTCGTCACTGCCCGAGCCGACGAAGGCCAGCCGTTGACCTGGATCCAGGTCGGGTCAGTGGCAGGACCGCTCGCGCCAGTCCCGTCCGCGGCGCTCCGCTCGACACGACTTCAGATCGTTGGCAGCGGCCAGGGGTCGGTCAGCCCGCGTGAAATCCGGGCGGAACTCCCCCAGCTCGCGGCTGAGATCACCAAGGGCACGTTCACGATCGATGCGAAGGCCGTGCCGCTCGCCGATGTCGAGCAGGCATGGGCCGATAAGACGAGACAGCGCGTCGTGCTCGTGCCGTAGCCGGGGCAAGCGTCAGGCGCGGATCCTCCCGCGCAACTTCTCCACTGCCTCAGCGAGATCCCACACCGCCTCGAGCGCCAGGTTGAGCTCGCTCGCAGTCGGTGGGAGCTCGTACACGCGGTGGTGGCACGCGTTGGAGAGCGAGTTCCATGTCAGCGTCGCGCGCCCGCCAAGCTCGCGGTCGTTGAGCATGTCGCCGACGCAGAGCAACTGACAGCGCGTCGAGGTTCGCTCCAGGCCGGGAGCGGTCACTTCCCAGAGACGCACCATCGCGAGCTCCAGTCCCTGGCGGGCGAGCAATGCCGCGGCGCGGGGCCAGAGGCCGGCAGTGGTTGCGTCGTCATCGCGGATGAGGTCACGTGCCGCCGAAACGAGCCGGTGGGCGTCGACCTGTTCGCTCACGCCCACGTCATTGCGCGCTCAGCATCGCGTTGGCGAGCTTCTCGACACCACCGACCTGTTCACTCACGTTCACGTCATTGAGCCCTTAGCATCGCTTGCGTGAGCTTCTCGACGCTGCGGATAAACGTCACGGGGTCACCGACCAATTTCCCACTATGTGTTCCCCGGTTGCACTCGCGAACAGCGTCGACTGCGCCCGAATGGTTCTTCGCGAGGTACCCCGCGACGTCGCCGGCGCGTTCGGGATCGTTCAGCAAGGCGAGCGCGAGCCACATGTTCAATGTCGTCGGCGTCTCGAGGGTTTTCTGGACGTCCGTATAGGATTTGCCTTGGCGGAGCAGCCGGCGCGTGGTCGCGAGCGAAGCAGCTGCCTCAAGGGCAAGCCGGCAAAAGCCTGGGATGACGCGCAGCGCCTCGGTAGGAACGTCACGACTCATCGCAACGGCAAACGCATCATCGATGTAGCGTTTCACCGGGTCCTGGATGCGGCGCAGCTCCACAACTGACTGCTCGCGCCGCACCACCTCGATGACCGTCGCCGCGATGTCGAGCGCGCCCATCGCATCGGCAAGCCGCGTGTCGTGAGTGAGCACGATGACCTGTCGTTCCTTCGCCGCGCGCGCGAGCACGGTGGCGAGCCCCACCACTTTCGCGGGATCCATTGCCTGAACCGGATCGTCGATGACGACAAACCGAAACGGCGACTCCGGCATCGACGCGCGCGGCAGGAAAAGTGACAGCGCAAGGCAGTTGAGCTCGCCCTGGCTCATGACGCCGAGCGCTGATCCATCTTCGCCATCAACCTTGACGTCGAGCGCGAGGCGGCGCTGATTCTGAGCGCCCAGCAGGCGAAGATCGCCAAGCGACACGTTGCTGTCCTGGCGCAACTCGGTCCAGTTCTCCTGAACCGCACCCGCGATCGGACGGAAACGCTCGTCGCGGAGTTCGTCGTGCGCTTCCCTGAGCCATTTCTCCGCGTCCTTGATTCGCACTGCTTCAACCTCGGCTGCCTGCGCCCGGCGCCCGAGCGGCAACCAGCCCGCGATCGCGTCTGCGGCAGGACGCCACGCACGTTCGAGCCGTTCCAGCTCCGCGGACGCGGCTCTGCGAAGATCGGCGACAGCAGCGATCAGCGGAGGCCCGTGCACTTCAAGATGACTGGCCAGCGCGATAGCGTCATCGTTGGCAGCAACATCGGCCCACCGCTCCCAGAGGTCAATCGTGGAGCCGATGTCGACACCCGCGCCCGCGCCGTCGCGCAAAGCGACGAGCGGTGCGGTGATGAGCTGCCGGGCTTGACGCGTCGCGTTGTCCACCATGCCGCGCGCGCTGCGCACGGCGTCGGCTTCCGCTCGAAGCGCCACCACCTTGTCGCGCGCCTCGACGCGCCATTGATACGTCAGCACATTTTTGGTTCCGCAGACGGGACAGGCCTCGTCGTCCGCATGCGCGTGCACATCGAGCGCTTGCTGCAGCAGCTGCGCGATCTCGTGCGCTTTCCCGGCGTCGGTCCCGCGGAGGCGTTCCGCAGCTGCATGCGCGTCTCGGAGCTCCGTGACCGCGGCATTGAGCTTCTCGCGATCCAGGACGGGGAGACCGGCGAGATCGCGCAACTTGCGCAGGACACTGCGCTCATCACTTTCCGCGTCGCCGCCGACGGTGGCCGCCACGGCCTCGAGATCCCATGTCTTGGCGGCGAGCGCCGTGCGCACCAAGCCGGCGCGCTCGTCCGCAGTCCTGTCGAGGATCGCACGTAGAGACGGCAACGCTTCGCGTGCGTCCTTGGCCTCGCGCTCGCGAGCGAGCCGCGCCTTCTGCAGAATCTGCTGGGCAACGGCAAGCTCGCCGAGACCGAGGATGCCCGCGAGCGCGTCGTACAGCTTCGACTGCTCGCGGTCGAGTGCGTGCTCAAGCTCGTTGTGCGAGAGCAGCGGCGGATAGCCCACGAGCTGGCGCTCCCAGCCCAGTGCAGCGATCGACGAAGGCTTGCCGTCAACGGTCAGCGTCGAGCTCTCGAGAATGTCTCCGTCCTTCCAGACGCGGGCGACATCGATGGGTTGCTTGCGCCCATCCACAACGAATCTCGCCGCCACGCGCGTATGCCGGTGATGGAGGTTTTGCCAGCCGTCACGCCACACCTTGAGGCGCTGATCCCAGCGCTGATTGGTGCCGAGCAGTGTCATCTCGAGCGCTTCGGAAAAGGACGACTTCCCTGAGCCGTTGCGGCCCACCACCAGCGTGAGTCCTGGACCGGGATCGATCGCCAGGGTGGTCGGCGGGCCGATGCCCCGGAAGCCCTCGACCTCGATTGCCGTCAGGAAGATCGCCGCCGAGGGTGCAACAACCCCTGCCTGCGCCTCGGATTTCACCGCTGCACCGGGCTCGCCACGCAGCACGGCGTCGACGAGGCCGGCGTCTCGGAACGCCGCGAGGATCAGGTCCGCGGCTCCCGCGGCAGGAGGATGCGCTTCGATTCTGTGGACAACGAGTCCGAGCAAAGCCGCGTCAGGCATCGGGGACCGATGGTGCGCCGGTGACGCGCTTCAGCACGATCTCGTCGGGCGTCCGTCCATGGTCGACGAAATACGTGGCCCGCCTGCCGTCCTTCTCGAGATGGACAAGCGAGCCGACCTTGAACGTGTCGGCGGGCATCGTCAGCGGCGGCGTCCCGGCCGGGCGTTTCCCAAGCGACGCGGGCGCCGGCGTGCTCGAACCGCTCTGCGTCTGCGGCTCGGGCGCCAGGTGCGGGACCACCGTCACCGCTGCCACGGGGGCCGAAAGCGCTGCAGTCACTGCCGCCTGCGCTCGATGCGCGTGCCGGCGGTGCACCGTCACGCCGACCGCAATCGCCGTCAGAACGAGCACCGGCACACTGATGTACCAGTACGCGATGCCCAGGATCAGCACGACGGCCAGGACGACGAAGCCGACACATCCGATGCCGCCGGTCGAGTGCGCAGCCTGCTGGACGGCCCGATGCGGGCGGCGGGCGTAAGTCGAAACGCCGGCCCAGAACCCTCCCGGAAGACGGTGGCCAAGATAGAAGCGCACGCGCCATTCTGGCGCTCGCGCGCGGGGCAGTTCGCTCGGCACCGGGCGCAACTCACAATGGCGTCGTGCCGAAACAGACCGAAGTCGCCCCTTCACTCACGATACGGTTCGCGGCGGCATTCGCGCTCGCGTGGGCGGTCCACGGCAATCAATGGCGCAAGAAGACCGGCATCCCCTATATGGCACATGTCATGTCGGTCTCGGCGCTCGCCCTGGAGAACGGCGCGGACGAGGATGTGGCGATCGCGGCATTGCTCCACGACACCGTCGAGGATTCAGAGGACGGCGAAGCCACCCACCACGTCATCCAGGAGCAGTTCGGCGAAAGGGTCGCCGCGATCGTCATGGCCTGCAGCGACGCGGTGGCAGTGCCCGGACAGCCCAAGCCCGACTGGCGCGAGCGTAAGGAGGCGTATCTCAGCCACCTGAAGGATGGGGACGCCGACGTGCTGCTCGTCTCCGCGTGCGACAAGGTCCATAACGCCCGCTCGATCCTCACCGACCTCGGCACCGACGGCGACGTGGTGTGGCAACGGTTCACCGTCTCCGACCCACACGCACAGCTCTGGTACTACACGACGGTCGCGGAGATCCTCCAGCGCCGCCTCCCGGGCCCACTGACCGACGAACTCGGTCGCATTGTCGAGGGTATCGCCGAATACGTCGCCGTCAGTCGCTGATCAAATCAGGACGAACTCCAGGCCCAGCTCTTCATGAGCGACGCGACCACGGCCTCACCTGCCGCCTGCATCGAAGGCTCGGTGTCCATCTCGACGAGGTACACGTTCAAGCCGTGTTTGTCGAGCTGGTCCTCCTGGACGTTCGGCGTCCCGCCCGTCGTGTACGTGAGGGTTACCGCTGCCGCTGAGTCGCCATCGAAACGCACGCTGTGGATTGCCGTCGCCACCTTCACGCCCACGGCGTTCGGCGGCGTGCCGACGACCCCGGTCATCAACTGAGCCGGCGTGACGGTCGCAAGATTCCTGGCTCCCGCGGCGGCAAGAACGGACAGCGGCTCAACGAGCACGGTGACGCCGATTGCGCCCGCAGCGGGAACGCCTGAAGCATTCAGCGAACCGTGCGAGCTCAACTCGTACGCGCTGACGCCTCCGCTGCTGTCCGTGGTGCCGGACCACGTGATGGGGTACCGCAAAGAGAATCCGGGTCCGGACAGCCCGCGAGTCGATGGGGCAGGAACTGGAGACGCCGAGCCGCACGCCACCGCCGCCGTGGCCGCGAGCGCAGTCACGACAAGAGTTCGAAGCACGCTCGTGAGTGTATGGACGCTTTGCAACGGCTCCATCACCGCGGCGACGCAACCTGGTGCGGGTCAGATCGAGTCGAGGATCCGCTTGCGCTGCGCCGCGTACTCGTCGTCGTTGAGCACGCCCTGTTGCTTGAGCGCGTCGAGTTCCTGGAGACGTGAAGACGCGTCGCCCTGCGGCGGCGACATGCCCGGCAGACCGGTTTGCGCGTCGCGAGCGAGGATGGCCTCAGCCGACTCGGGCGCCGGACCGGGAAGCGCAAATCCGGGTCCACCGGACGCAGAGGTCGAGCTGCCAATCTGCACTACCGACCCCGGTGGCGCGTTGGCCGGAATCTGATAGCCGTGGCTGCGTAAAAGGTCGAGGGTCGCGTCTCGGGCGGCAGCCGGATTGGCGCTGTTCTCCTGTCGCACCTTGAGTAATTGGGCAATCAGGTCGGGGTTCCCCGGCGGTGTGCCTGTCGGGACAGCACCGGGGGCGATGGAGCCGCTTGACAATGCGCCCAACGTGAGTCCCGGAACGCCGCCGCCGGTTCCGTATGCACGGCTCATGCCCGCGAAAGAGTTCGCCCCACCGGCGTACTGCTGCCGCCATTGCTGCGCACGCGCATGCCCACGCGCGAAACCCATGAGGATGAATCCACCGATCGCAACCCAGATGCCCGCAAAGAGCCCGAGGAACCCGAGATCGTCGGCCGGCGGGCACGGTGGACCGGAGCAGAAACCGTTCTGATCACAGCCGCAACTCCCGTTGGAGATGAGGACGGTCAGTCCGTAGATGAAGGCGATGATCCCGCCGACGCCGAGCAGCAGGCCCACCCAGGTGAGCACCCCCTTGGCCACGCAGGCTTCCCTCCGAAGAGCCGGTTGCAAGTGCGGCCATCGCCGCGGCGCATATGATGCGCGCCGATGAGCGCCGAACGTGTACTCGAAGGCCGCGTTGCGCTGGTGACCGGTTCGAGCCGCGGCATCGGGCGCGCGATGTCGCTCCGTCTTGCGCGCGAGGGCGCTGCGGTCGTCATCACCGGCAAGTCCGAGAGCGGCACCGACAAGCTGCCGGGCAGCATCCACACCGTCGCTGCCGAGGTCGAAGCTGCAGGAGGATCCGCACTCGCCGTGCGCGTGGATGTGCGCCACGAGGACGAGGTCAAAGCGATGGTGGACGCCACCATCGAACGCTTCGGCAGGCTCGACATTCTCATCAACAACGCCGGCGCGCTCTGGTGGCAGCCGATCCTGCAGACACCGCCGAAACGCTACGACCTCATGTGGGAAATCAACGTTCGCGCCGCGTATCTCTGCGCCTACTACGCGTTGCCGCACATGGTGGCGAACCACTGGGGACACGTCATCAACTGCTCACCGCCGATCAGCGCGCAGCCGAGCCCCGGTCATGTCCTGTACATGACCACCAAGATGGGTATGACCCGGCTCGCCATCGGCATCGCCGCCGAGCACGCGTCGGATGGCATCGCCAGCAATTCGCTGTGGCCGGTGACGATCATCGAGAGCCTCGCGAGCATCAACTGGGGCCTCGGCGACAGGAGCCAGTGGCGGTCGCCGGAGATCCTCTGCGACGCAATGATGGAGATCGTCGGCACCGAGCCACCGTCGCTCACCGGCCGGCAGATCCTCGACGAGCCATTCCTTCGCGAGCGCGGTTGGACGGACGAGCGCATCGACGCCTACTGGCTGGAGGGCAAGCCTCCAGAGCATCCCGTGTACATCGACGGGCGGTCCGGATCCTCGATGTAGATCCGGGCCGGGCGGGGATCCACCCGTATGATCGAGTCATGAGTCCCGCCAGCCGAGGAGACAAGATCCGCCGCACGCTCGCCGTGGGCGCGGTGGGCGCCGGCGCCATCCTTTCGGCCCGCGTCCTGCTCCGGCCGCAAGTGCAGGCACCCCGTCGCCTGGTCGACTGGGAGGAAGTGCGCGGCATCGCGGTTGCTCGAACGGGAGATGCCACCGGCCGCTCGCTGTTCAACGCTGAGGCTCTCGAGGCGGCCTACACCGAGATGGCTGCTCGCGTTGCGCCGATGATGACCGAGATCACCCAGGTACCGTTGACCGGTTATCCGCGCTTCGTCGCCCTGGATCGGATCGGGTTCATCGACGCCAATCTCGGGATGGTGCAGCGCCTTCTGGCGCCTGTCGAGCGGATCCGCGCAACGGTCCCGGAATCGCGGGCGACGGCGATGAGCCGCCGTGTGCTCGACCGGTATGTCGGCGAGTTGTTCGGCCTGATGTCGAGGCGGGTGCTCGGGCAATACGACCCCGTGTTGACCCTCGAGGAAGTCGCGGGCACGGACCACCAGGAGAGCGCGCTGTATCTCGTCGAACCCAACATCGCGGGGATCGAGCGTGACCTCTCGCTCGGCGACACGGACCTCCGTCCCTGGCTGATCCTCCACGAGTTGACGCACGCCTGGCAGTTCGAGATGCACCCATGGCTCGGACCGCACCTCGAAAGCATGATGCGCGGCCTCATGCTCGACGCCCTTTCCGCGGACGGCGAGACGCTGCTGCCCTCGCGGCAGATGGTTCGCAAGCTTCCCGACACGATGCGGAGCCAGGTGCACACGATCCGCCAGGTGCAGTCGGTCATGAGCGTGCTCGAGGGATACAGCAACTTCCTGATGCACCGCGCCGGACGCTCCGCGATCCGCGGATCGGAGCGGCTGGAGGCTGCAATGCAGCAGCGCCGGCGTCAGCGCGGACCGATCGAGCGGCTCATCCTGACGATCACCGGGCTCGAGATGAAGATGCGTCAGTACGAGATCGGTGAACAGTTCGCCGTCGGGGTCTTCGATCGAGCCGGGCTCACGGTGTTGAACCGGGTCTGGGAATCCGCCGAGATGATGCCCACGCTCGATGAGCTCCACCACCCCGAACGCTGGCTCCGGCGGGC
>JBEKKP010000106.1:0-8183 GCA_050010655.1 Candidatus Dormibacteria bacterium | reverse complement strand
ATCGATGTCGCCGTCCTCGTCAACGAGACGCTCGATGCGTTCAGCGCGGAGGCGCGGGCTGCCGGGGTCCGCCTCACCGAGCACGTGGACGCGAATCTGCCGCCACTCTCCGCCGACCCGGGGCGGATGCGCGGTGTTCTGGGCAATCTCGTCACGAACGCACTTGCCCACGCGCGGACCGGTGGCACCATCCGCGTCGACGGCACCGCCGAAGGTGCGTCCATTCTGATCACCGTTCACGATGACGGCACCGGCATCCCAGCGGACCTGTTGCCTCGAGTCTTCGATCGGTTCGTGAAGGGCACGACGTCCACCGGTTCGGGGCTGGGGCTCGCGATCGTTCGCGATGTCGTCGAAGCGCACGGCGGGTCCGTGAGCGCGACGAGCACGGCGACCGACGGCACGTCGATCACACTGAAACTCCCGGCAGCGCCGCCCGGGTGATGTGGTACAGCTACCGCCCGACATGAGCACGCACCCCGCGAGCCCCGACTTTGCCGCCTGGCTGGCGCGATGGGACGCGCAACAACAGCGCCATATCCCGGATCGTGAAGAGCGATTCACGGCGATGGTCGACGCGGTGGCGGCCTTTGCGGGACCGCAACCACGCGTTCTGGATCTCGGGTGCGGACCCGGCTCGCTGAGCGCGCGCGTTCTCGACCGCATCGCCGGCGCGCAGGTGGTTGCGATCGACGCCGACCCGGTGCTGCTCGCCATCGGGCGCGGTGCGCTCGCTGACCGCGATCGCCTCGAGTTCGTCGACGCGGACCTGCGGGCCGACTGGGTGTCAAAGCTGCCGTCCCCCGGACCGTACGACGCCGCGGTGTCCACCACGGCGCTGCACTGGCTCGGCCTCGAGCAGCTGGTCGGTCTCTACCGATCGCTCGCCGGCGTCCTTCGCCCGGGGGCGGTGTTTCTCGACGGCGACAAGCTCGATTTCGATCACGATCAGCGAACGATCGCGGCCGGGGCCCGCCAGGTACGACCGGAGTGGCCGGACGCGCCGGAAGGGGCGGAGGATTACGACGCCTGGTGGACGGCTGCCGTTGCCGAACCGGCACTCGCCACCGAGGTGGCCGAGCGCGCGCAGCGGTGGCAGAACCACCCGCACGAGGATGAGGCCCACAGCTACGAATTCCACAGAGCCGCGCTGCACGCCGCGGGGTTCGTCGAGGTGGGGACGCTGTGGCAGCATCTCGCCAATCGCGTCCTGGTGGCGATCCGCTAGGCCCTGTCGCGGTGTCATGCGGGGCGGGTAACAAGCGCGCGGAACCGCCGGGGCGAATACGCAAGCCTTCCTAAGATCCCGCTGTGGCCGACGTCGACATCGCCGCGGGGACGACCAGCCTTCGCATTCCCCGCGAGGGTCTGGTCCTCTTCTGGGGTATTCAAGCGCTCGCTTTCGGGAGCGTGCTGCTTCCTCCGGGACCGCAGCGGCCGGGGTGGTACCTCGCTGCCCTCGGTTTCGCCGGGTTCGTCGCCGTGCTCTGGCTGGCCACTCCGTGGCCGCGAGTTCCTCGCTGGCTCCGGGTGGTTCCGCTGCTCTTCGCCACGGCTGGCATCGCCTGTCTGATGCACGCCGCGACCACGTCAACGGGCCTTGGAACGCTGCTGCTCCTCCCGCTGCTGTTCTCGGCCTTCTACGGCGAGCAGTGGGAGACCTGGGTGGTCATCCCGGCCATCGGCCTGGCGCAGGGCTTGATCGGGCTCTCCAACCACGACGATGCACTGGTCCTGACGCGCGTCCTGGTCTTCTACGTGGCGCTGCTCGTGATGATCGGTCTCGCCGCGCACGCGCTCCGAGCCCGCCTGCAGTCGACGGTGAGCGCGGCGGAGGAGGAGGCTCGACAGAGTGCTGTCGTGGCGGCGGCAACCAGTGCGCTCAGTGCTCCGCTCGACCCGGAGCTGGTGATCGGCACCGCGACCCGCCTGGCGGCAGAACTCGTGTCACCCGCCGGCAGATCGGATCGCCGGGGCCAGTATTTCAAGGTGAATGGCGACACGGTGACCGTCGTCGCCGAGACCGACGAGATCGGGATGGCGGCGGGATCGCTCGACGTTCCTGTCGATGAGCACCCGCTCATCCGCGCGCTGCTCGAGAACGGCGAAGCCGTCAACGGTCCCATCGACCGTTCGAAGTGCGGCCCTGAGGTCCAGACCAACCTCGCGGAGTTCGGGATCACGCACGGTGCCTACGTGCCCGTGAGGGTCGGCGGTCAGATCACGGGCATCCTCAACGCGTCCGGCCGCGGTGCACCGATCCAGCCCGGGCTCTTCGCCCGGCTCCAGCTCCTTGCGAGCATCACGGAGCTGGCGCTCGAGAACTCGTCTGCCCACCAGCTGCTCGAGGAGCAGGCGCTGACCGATCCGCTCACCAAGCTCGCGAACCGGCGTGAGCTCGAGCGTGCTTTCGCGCGGCTTCCAGACCGTCTGCCGTTCGCGTTCGTCGCCGTCGACCTCGATGACCTGAAGGGAATCAACGATCGCAACGGGCATCGCGTCGGCGACGACGTGATTGTTGCGGTCGCGGAGGCGATCTCATCCGTCGCGCGCAAGGGCGACACGGTCGCGCGGGTGGGCGGCGACGAGTTTTCGGTGCTCATGATCGATGCGACGGTCGAAGCGGTGGAACAGCTCGGCATGCGCATTCACGAGGCGGTGAGCCACGTGCGGATGCCGGGGGGCAGTCCGACCCTGAGCATCGGCGGATGCATCGCATCACCTGGATCGGATACCGGGCTCGTCCAGGGGACGGCCGATTCGGCGCTGTACGAGGCCAAGCACCGTGGCGGGTCATGCACGGTCACCAAGATCTTCGAGCTCGTTGAGCACGCGCTGATCGCGTAGTCCCGGTATGGGCGGGATGCTGCGTGTGGGAGGATCTGTTGGTGCCCCCCGTGGAATTCGACCTGCAACTGAAGTCGGGTCGAGTGCACGCCAGGCGGCATGGGCCGGCCGACGCACCGCTTGTACTCGCGATTCCCGGTCTCTCGGCGAATCTGATGAGCTTTGAATTCCTCGCAGACCATCTGAATACCGAGGCAATGCAGTTCGTCGGCGTCGATCTGCGTGGGCGTGGGTTGAGCGAGGTCACGGCCGCCGGGTCATACGGATGGATCAACCATGCGGCTGATATCCTCGAGGTCGCGGACCATCTCGGCGCTTCCACGTTCTCGCTGCTCGGTCATTCCATGGGAGCCGCGGTGGCGATGACCACCGCGTGGCAGGCTCCCGCGCGCATCGACCGTCTCGTCCTGGTCGACCTGTGCGGCGTCCCCGACCCGTCCACCGCCGGACCGATCGGTGCCGGGGTCGCGCGCCTCGGTGCTGTCTCCACGTCTGCTGAGCAATACCTCGCTCAGATCAAGAATGTCGGCATCATCCAGCCCTGGGACGAGTACTGGGAGCGGTACTTCCGCTATGAGTTGCAACGCGTCGACGGCGGCGGCGTCGCAGCCAAAACGAGCAAGGCCGCAGTGATGGAGGACGTCGTCTTCGGCGGCGGCGCGCTCGCGTTCGGGGATGGCGCCGGCGTGTACGGACTGTGGCCGTCGCTGACGATGCCGGTGCTCCTGCTGCGGGCCACTCGCGAGATGCTGCCCGGCACGGGGTTCATCGTCTCGCAGCGCGACTTCGAGCGCTTTCCGGTAATGGTCCCGACTGCGACGGCGGTGGACATCGACGCGAATCACTACACGATCGCGACGAGCGAGCCGGCGGCGACTGCAATCGCACGGTTCCTCGAACCCCGCGCCTGATCCTCGAATCAGGAATCCTCACCCCGACGAACGATGGCAGAGGCTTGGTGATCGCTGTACCCTGCGGGCACTTATGGGGTTGAAGGGGTCGCGCTAGCGTGTCAGCAGTGACACCTGGCCCACGGCCTGTGGTGCTCGACGTCGCGGGGATCGACGTGCGCTTCGAAGGCGTGGTCGCTCTTGACGGCGTTTCGCTGACGGTGCACGCCAACGAGATCGTCGGCATCATCGGGCCGAATGGTGCGGGAAAGACGACCCTCTTCAATGCAATCTCGAGGTTTGTGACGCCGGTCGCGGGAACGATCACGTACCAGGGGACGTCGCTGCTTGGTCTGCCCGCGTGGCGGCTCGCGCATATGGGGATCGCTCGTACGTTGCAGGGGCTCGGTCTGTGGCCGACACTCACCGTGCTCGAGAATGTCATCGCGGGCGCCCCGACACGTACGCGCCTGGCAGGCGACATCCTCGCGTTTCCCAGCGCCGACTCGCGCATCGGGACACTCCGTGACGAGGCGATGGCGCGGCTCACAGAGCTCGGCGTCGCGGACCGCGCCCGCTCGTATCCAGGCGTGCTACCGCATGGCATTCAGAAGCGCGTGATCATCGCTCGCGCGCTGATGGCACGCCCGTCCCTGTTGCTCCTCGATGAGCCTGCAAGCGGACTTTCCGCAACGGACGTGAACGAGCTCATCGACCTGCTCCGTGTCCTTCGTGAGCGGACTGCGATCGCGCTCGTCGAGCATCACGTCGACATGGTGATGGCGGTGAGCGACACCATCACGGTGCTCAACCTCGGCCAGGTGCTCGCGGCGGGTCCGCCCGCGGAGATTCGCGCCAACAGCGACGTTGCCACGGCGTATCTCGGGCAGAAGGTTGCGCATGCTTGAGATCACCGACCTCACCGTCGCGTACGGCGGTGTCATCGCGCTCGACCGTGTGTCGCTTTCGGTTCCCGAGGGCAGCATCACCGCGGTGCTCGGCGCAAACGGCGCGGGCAAGACCACGCTGGTGCGAACGATTTCCGGACTCGTCAAGCCGCGCAACGGCTCGGTGATGCTGGGCGACCAGCAGCTGGTGGGACGCTCGCCCGAGATGATCGCTCGCATGGGTGTGGGCCACGTCCCCGAGGGACACGGCATCGTCAGCGAGCTGACCGTTGATGAAAATCTGCGCCTCGGTGGGCTGTGGCGCCGCGACCGCGCTGATCAGCGCGTTGCGATCGAAGAGGCATACGAGTTGTTTCCGCCTCTGCGCGTCCGCCGCGCCGTGCACGCATCGAGCCTGAGTGGGGGAGAGCGGCAGATGCTGTCGATCGGCAGGGCGATGGTGGCCCGGCCAACCGCGCTGCTCCTTGACGAGCCCTCACTGGGCTTGGCCGGCGGCTTGCTCGCGCAAATCATGCAACGCCTTGTCTTGCTGGTGGCCGAACGGAAATTGAGCGTGCTGCTCATCGAGCAGAATGCCCGCTCGGCGCTTTCAGTCGCGGACCAGGCGGTCGTGCTGTCACTCGGCAAGGTGGAACTGCGCGACAGTGCCGAGCGGCTCGCGGGCGATGACGCGTTGCGCCACGCGTACCTGGGCTTCTGAGCGTGCGCCTCTTCATCATCTACACCGTCGACGGGATCACCAACGGGGCGGTCTACGCGGCGGTGGCACTGGCACTCGTGATGATCTTTCGCGCAACGCGAATCATCAACTACGCCCAGGGCGCCATGGCGATGTTCACCACGTACATCGCACTCGAGGTCATCCGGCATGGCGCGCCGTACTGGCTCGGCTTCATCATCGCACTGGCGACCGGGCTCGTCATCGGCGCGGTGACAGAAAGAGTGCTCGTGCGCCCGGTGGAGTCCCGGCCACCGCTCAACGCGGTGATCCTCAGTCTCGGCGTGCTCATCCTGCTCGAGGCGATCGCGCCGATGCTCTTCGGCGGACAGACGCAGTCATTCCCAACCCCTGTCTCGAATATCGATCTCGTTGCCGGAACGACGCCGCTCGACATCTCGCCATTCGATCTCTTCACGATCGCGGCCGTCCTGATCGCAATGCTCGTGCTCTTCTTCGTCTTTCAGCGCACGACCCTCGGGTTGCGCATGCGCGCTGCCGCGTTCAACCCGGAGATCGCGCGCATCCTCGGCATCCGCGTCGGCAGGATGCTCACCCTCGGGTGGGGGCTCGCCGCGTTGCTCGGAGCGCTCGCGGGAATGCTCGCCGCACCGACCGTGTATCTCTATCCGAGCAACATGGATGAGGTGCTCGTGTTCGGCTTCACCGGCGCGATCATCGGCGGACTCGACAGCCCGGTCGGCGCCGTTGCGGGGGCAGTCGGCGTGGGTCTCGCGCTGAGTTACGTCAGCGGGTACATCGGCTCCGACCTTGCGCCACTCGGTGGATTCGTGATCCTGATCGTCGTGCTCATGCTGCGCCCGCAGGGACTGTTCAGCTTCGGCAGGCAGCGTCAGGTATGAGCGCTCTCCGCGGCTCGACGCTCGCGCGGCACGGACTGTTCTTTCTCGTCGTCGCGATCCTGCTGCTGGTGCTGACGTCGTTCGTGTTCGATCCCTTCACCAACTACAACATCACCGAAGTGGCGATCTTCTCGATCTCCGCCGCAGGGCTGACAGTCCTCACGGGCATCAACGGTCAGGTGTCCCTGGGACACGGCGCGTTGATGATGATCGGTGCGTACACGACGTCGGTGCTGCTCACCTGGCACGACGACCTCCCGCTCATCCTCGTGGTGCTCGTGTCAATCCTCACCACGGGAATCGCCGGCGCCATCGTCGGTGTCGCCGGAGCGCGACTGCGTGGTCCGTACCTCGCCGGCGCGACATTGGCACTCGCCGTGGCGCTGCCGCAGGTGCCGTCGCATTTCGCAAGTGTCTTTGGTGGCAACCAGGGATTGAGCGTTCCCACGCCGAACCCACCCGCCTTTCTCGGCGCTGATTTCTCGCCGGAGCAGTGGCTCGCGTGGATCACGCTCGCCGCGGCCGTGATCACGTTCTTCCTGCTCGCGAACCTGGTGCGCAGCGCCACCGGCAGACGCTTTCGGATGGTGCGCGACAATGAGGTGGCGGCCCGGCTTTCCGGCATCGATGTCGGACGGACACAGGTGCTCGCCTACGTCATCAGCGCCGCGTGCGCGGGACTCGCGGGATCGCTGTTCGCGTACTGGGTGACGGTCACCTCGCCGAGCGGATTCACGCTGACCCTGTCGCTGTCGCTGCTCACCGCAGTGGTGATCGGTGGTCTCGGCAGCCTCAGTGGCGCCATCCTCGGCTCGTTCATCCTCGTGTACCTGCCGCTCTGGACAGGAGGTCTCGCCAGCAGCCTGAACCTCTCGAGCAATGTGGCCAACAATGTCCCGATGGCGATTTACGGGATCGTGCTCATCGTGGCGATCCTCGTGTTCCCACGAGGCATCGCCGGAGGGGTAGCCTCGCTCGTGCATATGGCGCAGCGGTCTGTTCGATCCAATCGCGCAACCACAGCACTCCCTGCTGCACCGGAGGCGCCGTCTCAATGACTCCAGTAATCGGCACCAGTCCACACAAGGAGCACTCGCATGCGACCACAGATCACTAGGTCGAGGACCTGGACGGTGGCGGCCGTCGGAGGCGCGGCAGCATTGCTGACCGCGGCCTGCGGCAGCTCCTCACCAACGTCCACGGCCAACACGGCGTCCGCGCCGGGGATCACGGCGACCACCGTGACGATCGGCAGCACCCAGCCGCTTACCGGGCCGGCGGCACCGGGATACTCGGAGATCGCGCCTGCAGCAAACGCGTACTTCAAGTACGTGAATGCCCACGGCGGCGTGAACGGCCGCACCATCAACTACACGTTCCTGGACGACCAGTACAACCCGACGAGCACGTCGACGCAGACGCACAAACTGATCCTGCAGGACAACGTGTTCGCGATCTTCCAGGCGCTGGGCACGCCGACGCACCTGGCGGTGGTGAACTACATCAACCAGTCCAAGGTGCCCGACCTCTTCGTCGCCTCGGGCTGCAACTGCTGGAACGACGTACAGCAGTATCCCGACACCTTCGGATGGCAACCGAACTACACGATCGAAGGCAAGATTCTCGGCCAGTACATCGCGCAGAACTTCAGCGGCAAGAAGATCGGCTACTTCCTGCAGGGGCCGAACGATGAATTCGGTACCGACGGCTTCAACGGCGTCCAGGACTCGCTGCAGGGCAAGGGCCTCAACGTCGACTCGACGCCTGGGTACTACACGCCGACAGCAGCCGGCGCGATGGCGGTTGGTGCAACGATCGCGGGACTGCAGGCAGCGGGCGTGCAGGTCATCGTGAGCTTCTCGGTGCCGCTCTTCACGGCGATCGCCGAGGCAAGCGCTGCAGGACTCAACTACCACCCGCAGTTCGTCGTGAGCAACGTCGGCTCTGACCCGCCGAC
>JBEKKP010000105.1:0-8213 GCA_050010655.1 Candidatus Dormibacteria bacterium | reverse complement strand
GGTCAGTCTTCGAATGCACGCGCGACGGCGAGAAACCCCGCGCGATCGCGTGCCGCAACACCCTTCGTGGCTTGATCGTCGACCGATTGCAGAGCCGCCACCACCGCCCGGGCGGCGACGCGACCTGACCGCGTCAGGCTTACCAGGAACGAGCGCCGATCCGCCCCGTTAAGCGCCCTTCGAATCAGCTTCCTCGCCTCGAGCCGATCCAGGATGCCGCTCAACGTCGACGGGCGATGGGCGAGGCCACGTTGGAGGTCACCAACGGTGTGTGCGGCGCCGTCAGCGAGGAGGGCGAGGACGTGCGCTTCCCCCTGGGATACGCCGAGTTCGGAAAGGAGCGCTTCCAGGCGCAGTCCCGCGACATGCGTCGCGCGCTGCAACTCGATGACCAGTAGCGGTGGCGGGTCCGGTGCAGTCGGTCGGGCGCTGCGTTGCCGAGGGGTCTCCGCCATCACCGCAGGATACTACGAGACGGAATAGTTCGCGACGGTTGCTCTCTTGACGTCCGACTCGGGCATGCGCTACGGTTGCGGATAGTTCGTATTCGAAGTATTGAGGGCTGAGACCGTGACTGCTTATCCGATGCATCCATCCGACAATCCGATTCCTGCACTTGTCATGCCCGACTCGGAGTTTCTCGCTGTCTTCGAGCGCGGTGGGTTCCCCGGCAACGGCTTCCCGCATCGAGCGCATCTGCGCATGGCCTGGCTGTACGTAACCGACCTCGGGCCTGACATGGCTATTGAGAAGGCAGCCGCCGGCATTCGCAACCTTGCGCGACAGAACGGCGTGCCAACGCTGTATCACGACACCATCACACGCGCATGGGTCTACGCGGTCGCCGCCGCAATCGGACACTCGTCGTCAACGACGTTCGCAGGCTTCATCGAGGAGCATCCACGTCTCCTCGACAAGCACCTGCTTCTCGAGCATTACACGAAGGATGTCCTCACGAGTTCTGAGGCACGAACTGCGTGGGTGGCGCCGGACATCAGTCCAATCCCGGGTGCACCGACGCAGTCACTTTGACGACGAGAACGTGGGCGTGATTTTCGTCCAGGTCGACCCCGCATCCGTGGTTTGCCACAACGTCGGGGGCGGGGATAGACAGGGCGTTTGCCCGACGGCCCCGGCACAGTACGACTCGGCCCACCCCATTTCGGGGGTGACGAAATCGAGCGACGAGTTCAGAGAGGGGCCATTCCCGTGGATCGCCCCGTCCGGCGCCTCGGCCCAGGTCATACCACCATCCGTCGTGGTCCAGAGAGTCACCGACGTGGGGACGAGTCGTGTCAAGCCCAACGCGACGGCGTGCTTGCTGTCGATGAAGTAAGGCGCTCCGGGCGGCACTCCAGACGTGCCATCGGGCGACGAGGGACGGCGAATGTCTACCGCATTCCACGTACGACCGGCATCAGTCGTCAGCCACAGTCCGGGTATGCCCGAGCCGGAAACCTGCCCGTCGCCTGGCGAGATGAACTGCAGGGAGAAGAGAACGCAGTTGGTGCAGGGGAATGCCTCGGGCGCCCAGGTGAAACCGCCATCGTGCGTGACATCGAACAACGTTGCATGACCGCAAGAACCCGCAACCCACCCTGTGGTGGAGTTGGCAAATGTGAGGACGTTCATGATGCATCCCAACGGGAGCGACCCCTTCGCGGCTGTTCCGGTCCCGGGTGTCATCTCCACTTGTGACCAGTGCGCCCCACCGTCAACGGTGCGATAGATGAAGGTTGGGAGACCAGTTAAGAGGCCCGGACTGTCGAAGAACCATCCGTGCATCGGGTCGACGAAATCGAGATCTGGGTAGCCGAGAGCGGTGGGAGGGCGCGGGTCCGCGTTTCCCTCGAGCAGAGCTCGGAATGGCTGGCCTCGCGTCCATGTCGCGCCGCCATCGTCGGTTGCCCACGGCGTCAACGTGTCGGACCGCGAGAGTGGGTTGTCCCAATCCGCGGGAACGGCCAGAACTCGCGCCGAATCGGGACCGGCAAAGGCCAGCCCTGTGATGAGCTCAGTACCGATGGGCGGGGGGACGATCGTCCAGTGCCCCACACCGCTCGTCGTATGCAGCACGTTGTCGCCACCGGACCAGGCCCAACCGTCCTTGGCGCCATACATGTGCAGGTCGAGGACGGACAGGTTCGAGACGCTGGTCGTGCCGTGGACTCCTGATCGCAGGAGCACCCCGACACCGATCGGCACCGCCACGACGACGGCCGCAACTACAGCGACAAGCGACGTGACCATCGGTCCGCGCCGCGGACGAGCCGCATGCTCCTTGAACGCCTCGGGAACGAAAGTCGGTTTCGTCCCGGCCGTCGTGTAAGTGGTGTGGAGCGCGTGCCGGATGTCGTCGTCGTCCATTTATTCGGCGCCCTCCTGTGGCGCGATCACCGCGCGAAACCGTGCTGCCGCTCGCGCCGTGCGCGCTTTCACGGCCGAAACGGAGATGCCCAGCATCGCCGCCGACTCCTCGACGCTCATATCCATGAGGAATCGAAGCGAGAGGATCACGCGGTCGTCACGCTTCATCTGTCGCATGGCCATCCGCACGTCGAGCTGCTGTTCGACCCCGAGCGGCCAGTTGATTGGATCGATACGCCCATCGACGTCAGCGGTGGATGCCTTGCGTTTGCGCCAGGTGCTCCGGCACTCGTGCACGACGATGGTCAGGAACCACGAGCGGACGCTGCCTTCCTCGCGCAGTTGCGGCATCCTCCGCCAGGCCTTGAACGCAGCGTTCTGAACCGCATCCTGAGCGGACCCACGATCTGCTGACAGCGCCAGTGCAAGGGCGAACGCCTCACCAAGGAGCGGTTCGATAAGGCGATCGAACCGAGGTCTCTCGTCGGCGTTGTCATGGCGGGCCACTAAGTCAGGCATCGCGCTTGCTATTGAGGCGGTTCGCATGCTCTTAAGACGCGCCGGAACGGGATCCGGACACACCCAAGGAAAATGAAGGCTCGGGCGGCCTTCTTGTTTGCGCGAGACCGGGCGCCCATGATGAGTGCGTGCCGAGAGATCCCAGCTTCGCCGGCTCGACACCCGGACCACGTTGGCAGCCATGAGGGCCGTGGTTCACGATCGGTACGGACCGGCCGAGGTGCTCCATCTCCAGGACATCGATCCTCCTGTTCCCAAAGACGACGAGGTCCTGATCCGGATCCACGCAACGACGGTGAATCGAACGGACTGCGCGCTGCGCGCAGGCGAGCCGTTCTTCTCCCGCTTCATCACCGGCGTTCGCCGCCCCCGCCAGCGGGTACTCGGCAGCGAGTTCGCGGGTACTGTCGAAACGGCCGGCCCCGCAGTGACCGAGTTCAAGGTGGGAGATCGAGTCTTCGGCGAGAAGCCCTGGAAGTTCGGCGGGCACGCGGAGTACATCTGCATGGAGGAGAGCGCCGCGCTGACGCACATCCCGATGGCAGTGACCTTCGATGAGGCCGCAGCGGTCACCGACGGGTTTCTTCTTGCGCTGAACTGTCTCCGTCCCGGGAAGGTGCGGAGCGGCCAGTCGATCCTCGTCTACGGCGCCTCAGGAGCGATCGGCACCGCAGGCGTGCAGCTTGCGAAAGCGTTGGGCGCGCACGTCACCGCCGTGTGCACCGCGAAGACCATGGAGTTGCTGCGATCGCTCGGCGCCGACGAGGTCATCGATTACACGCAGACCGACTTCACATCGAACGGCCTGACATACGACGCGATCTTCGACGCCGCCGGCAACCTCACGTTCGCGGGTTGCAAGAACTCACTCAAACCAGGCGGGGTCTACCTACCCACTGACGGCATGCGCAACGTTGCGATTGCCGCGTGGACGTCGACGATCGGCAACCGCAAAGTCATCTTCGACCTGCCGCCGAAGTTCATGAAGAAGGATGTGGTGATGCTCGCCATGCTCATGGATACCGGGAAATACAAAGCGGTGATCGACCGGCGTTACCCACTGGAGCAGGTGGTCGAGGCGACGAAGTACGTGGAAACGCACCAGAAGGTCGGCAACGTCGTGTTGACGCTGGATCCGGTCGGCAGCTCCTGATGTTTCGCCTACGTAGGGCGAGGCGACGCGTCACTCGCGGGAACGGCGCGTAGCTAGCGGACAAGCAGTGAGTGTTTGACATGCGCGTAGCCAACGGGCAGGTGGTCAGTCTTTGGAAGCCGCGTACTTAGCGGGCAAGCAGTCAATCCTTGATTGCCGCGCGTGCGGCCCGGGCTGATGCTTCAGCCACATCCGCAACCCCTTCGGCGACAGACGCCCTCTCGGTGGCGACACGTGCGTCCTCAGTGAGCCGCTCGGCCTCGCGCCGCGCAACCACTGCGGCCTCTCGTGCACGCTCGGCAGCCGCGACGAGGTTGGCGGCGCTCCGTTCCGCTGCGCGTTTCGCCACGAGATCGACCGTCTCCGATGCTCGACCCGCCGGCGGCGACGACGACGGCCTCGGCGAGGATGGTCGCCGCAGCGGAGCTACGACGGCAGCGATTTCAGCTGCATCGGCGTCCGGTTCCTGGATCGCGCCGAAGCCGGCTACGTCGAGATCGCCGCTCAGCGTCCCGGTCCACAGCGTCTGTCGGTCGGCCGCGCTGCCGGTCGCGGCCGCCTGCAGCGTCGTACGGATCCGGCGAGATGTCTCGTCGCTGGTTCCATGCCCGTCGCGTTCAAGAAGCGCAATCGCGGCACGGGCCGCAGCTTCGACGGCGTCACGCAGCCGCCCACTTGCAACCTGGAGATCCTCTCGACTGACGGATCCGGCTGCCACGCTCCACTGGGCGTCACGCGCGTCGACTCCGGCCGCGAGCAACTCGGCGATCATCGCGGGGTTGCCGGCAGCCAGTTGATCGATGGCCCACGCCGAGGCCGGAGGTTTGCGCAGCTTGCCGAGCGCGGCGGCACCATCCGGGTCGGTGGGCCGAAGCTCGCGCACGAGCGCTGTCCGGCGCGCTACGAAGTCTTCGAGCGGCCCGTGATACAGGCTTGCTGTGTCCACCGCGCAGCAGTGTGACTCCGATCAATCCGTGGCGTGGGACAGCGTCCCGGCACGCGTACTGAGAAAGGCTCCCCAGAGTTCAGCCGTCGCGCTCGGCCTTCATCGCCAGGTCACCACCACCCGACGGCTCCGACACGCGCGCAGCCTGCGAATCGTTGATCTGCTCAAAGGTGGCCGACCAGGTGGCCAGAAGGTTGAGCGCATCCTGCGTCGTGGAGCCGACCTCGGCGGTATACACGAGAAGCGTCAGTCCCGGATCCGCCCGCAACTCCATCGCCTCGAAGGTGAGGTCCAGGTCACCCACGGCAGGGTGATGCAACCGCTTCTGCCCCGTCCGGTGTGTCCGTACGTTGTGGGCTGCCCAGCGAACGCGGAAATCCTCGCTGCGCGTCGACAACTCGCCGATCAGGTCGGTGAGGCTCCGGTCGTATGGGTTGCGGCCGGCCTCTGCGCGCAGGACTCCCACCATGTCGTGGGCGATCCGATCCCAGTCGGCATAGAACTCTTTCGCGTGCGGATCGAGGAAGGTGAACCGGGCGGTGTTGGCCGGCCTGACCGGGTCTTTGAAGATCGGTGCGTAGAGGGCCCGGCCCAGTCTGTTGCCGGCGAGAAAGTCCGAGCGTCCGTTGCGCACCCAGGCCGGTGCGGCAACCATCGCGTCGAGCACGCGCTGCACGCCCGGCCGCACCCGCTGCGCCGTCGGCCGGCGCGGCTTGTTGGCGGGCATATTCGCCGTACGCGAGAGGTCGAACAGGTGAGCACGCTCGGTGTCGTCGAGGTGCAGCGCACCGGCCACCGCATCGAGCACACCTTCGGAGGCTCCTCCCAGATTCCCGCGCTCCAGGCGGGTGTAGTACTCGACGCTGATCCCGGCGAGGACGGCGACCTCGTCCCTGCGCAGCCCCGGGACGCGCCTGTTGGTGCCGAACAGCGGCAGGCCCGCCTGCTGCGGTGTGATCCTGGCCCGCCTGGAGGCCAGGAAGTCACGAGCCTCGCTGCGGTTGTCCATGGCCACCAGCGTACGGCTCGCTCGCGGCCGGAGGGAGGCCCTGCCAGTACCTGTATCGGGAGGGTCTTTCCGCCCGGTCCCTCACGGCGTTTACTGATGCCACACGTTGATTGCACAGAGGACACTGACGATGAAGCACATTCAACTCGGAAACCTCGACGTTGCCCGAATTGGTCTTGGCTGCATGGGGATGTCGGGCTCGTACACCGGCGCCGGCACTGACGACGCGGAGTCGATCCGCGCCATCCACCGCGCGCTCGACCTGGGGGTCACGCTCATCGACACCGCGGAGATCTACGGCCCCTTCACAAACGAGGAGCTCGTCGGCCGGGCCATCAAGGATCGGCGTGACGATGTCGTCCTGGCCACCAAGTTCGGACTCGTCTCGCACAACGGTGGCGGCCCATGGAACCTCGACAGCAGTCCAGCGAATATCCGCATCGCGGTCGAGGGCTCGTTGCGGCGCCTCGGCACCGACCACATCGACCTGTACTACCAGCATCGCGTCGACCCGAAGACACCCATCGAACAAACCGTCGGCGAGCTCGCGGAGTTGATCGCCGAAGGAAAGATCCGCCACATCGGGCTCTCCGAAGCAGCGGCCGGCACGATCCGCCGGGCGCACGCGGTCCATCCCATCACTGCCTTGCAATCCGAATACTCAGTCTGGACTCGCGATCCCGAAGCGCAGGTGATGCCGCTCCTGCGCGAACTGGGCATCGGATTCGTTGCGTACTCCCCGCTGGGGCGTGGTTTTCTCACCGGAGCGATCAGTTCCACCGCCGATTTCGCGGACAACGATTCGCGGAAGAACAACCCCCGCTTCATCGGCGAGAACTTCGACGTCAACCTGCGCACCGTCGAAGACGTCAAAGCAATCGCCGCGGAGGTCGGCGCAACCCCAGCTCAGGTGGCGCTCGCCTGGGTCCTTGCCCAAGGCGACAACATTGCCCCTATCCCCGGCACAAAACGCACGTCGAGGGTTGAGGAGAACTGCGCCGCCGACGCCATAAGGCTGAGCCCCGAACAGCTCGAGAGACTCACAAACATCACCCCGGCAGCGGGTGCCCACCACAGCGAAGAACAGATGCGAATGATCGAGCGCTGAGGATCAATCGCAAATCCGCGTCGAGGCGTCGTCAGGGTGGCGGTTCCACCACGGCATTGCCGTCGGCGATGTGGATGCGCCAACCCTCCTCATGCACCTGCCGGTGATGCGAACGGCACAACGAGACGAGGTTGTCGAGCTCCGTTGCCCCGCCATCAGCCCAGTGGATGATGTGATGCCCGTCGGTCCACGCCGGAGGTCGGTCGCACCCCGGGAATCGGCACCCCTGGTCGCGCATCACCAACGCAGTGCGGATGGATGACGGGATCGTGCGCGTGGCCCGTCCGACGGAGAGCGGTACGGCAGGCGTGCCGGTGATCCACGACGAATCATCGGGAATCGCCGCAACCGTTACCACGGTCCGCACCGCGTCGCAGGCGATCCGGCGGGCAATCTCGGGATGAATCGGACCGACGCCGCCCAACTCCGCCGGCTGCGGAACGGCAACGACTCGCAAGGTGTCGTCAGACGCCGTTTCTGTGCTTCGACTCTGATGGCGCCCTGTGGTGCCAGTCTCCGCGTCTGCACCCCGGGTGCCCGTACGCAGCGTGGCGGCGCTGACGGTCAGACTCAGATGTGGCCGCTGTCCGTGCACATCGCGGTGCTCCCCACAGCGCAGCTGTGTGGCCGCCATCTCGACGATCGCATCGGCACGGCGCTGCGATGGCAACCGGTAGTCCCCGCTCGACAACCCATGACTCAGCGCATCGATCGCGGTCTTGAGCAGAGCACCGCTTTCGGCATCGAACTGCCCATTGAGGATGAACACGCCCCCGTAGGTCTGGTCGCAGTCCAACCAGCGCTGCACGTGATCGTGATTGGCATCGGCGAGCACGCCGTCGGGATCGATGCGCAGGCGCGTGGCCTCGGTAGCCCTGCGCATGCGACCGGGGTCGAGCGCCTCCGCCGCGGGCAGCAGGATGTCCTCGAACTTCTGCACCTGCTCCACGCCGACCGCTCCGGCGAGGTGTCCGATCATGGCGACATTGGTAAAGGACGCGCGACCGGCGCGCGCACTGTCGAGCGTGGCCGGCATCTCCCCGAGCGTCCGAGCGAGATGGACTCGATACGCAGCCGCCTTCGCGGTCATCCCGCAGGAGCGTCGCAGCCA
>JBEKKP010000104.1:0-8270 GCA_050010655.1 Candidatus Dormibacteria bacterium | reverse complement strand
AAGACCTGCTACATCGAGGCACTCCGCGATGGTGCCGATGTCATCGTCATGCTCCATCCGGACGGTCAGTACGACCCCGCAATCCTCGATGACATGGTCGAGGTCATCCGCAGCGGGAAAGCAGACGTCGTGCTCGGTTCTCGGTTTCTCAACCCGGGTGGCGCCCGCGCGGGAGGTATGCCATGGTGGAAGCGTCTCGCCAATCGCTTTCTCACTGGGTACGAGAATCGCGTGCTCGGGCTTGGCCTGACCGAGTATCACACCGGGTATCGCGCGTACAGCCGGAAGTTCCTCACCACCGTGCCGTTCCTGCGCAACTCCAACGACTTCGTGTTCGACACGCAGATTCTCACGCAGGCCGCATCGTTCAAATTCAAGGTTGCGGAAGTTCCGGTCACCACCAAGTATTTCGACGATGCGTCGTCAGTGAACTTCCGGGTTTCGCTGATCTACGGGCTCAAAACGGTGTGGACCGTGAACCGGTTCATCCTGCACCGGATGGGTCTGCGCTCGCGTCGCTACTCGCGCTGACCGGGATCGCGCACCGCGTACACCGCGATCGTCGCGCTGCGCCGCGCTGACGCGGCGATTGGCGCAACGATCATCGCGGCGAGACTCAGCGGGATGGCGAGCCCGACAGCCACGCCGGCGAGGACACGACTGCTCTGCTGGCGCCGGAGCCGCGCCTCGGGGCGTCGCACCACGTCGTAGAGGAGGTTGGGCGGCAGGCCAAGGCGGTTCTCCGCCGTCTGCACGAAGCTGAAGAGGTCGTACTCCGGGACGAGATACGTCACCTTCACCGGCCGTAGCCCGGACGACTTGAGAATCGCCGTCAGCGTCGCCGCGGTGAAGTGGACAAGGTGCCTCGGGACGTCGAGATGGAACCACCCGGCCCGCCCGATCCGCGCCTCGGGCGAGCCGAAATTCGGCACGGCAATGAGCAGGACGCCTCCGGGTCGGAGGAGCTGCGCGATCCCACGCACGGTCTCCTCCGGGGCGCGAAGGTGCTCGGCGACGTGCCAGAGGACCACCGCATCGTAGGTGGCGCCTTCCGCCACCAGCGTGTCGACATCGACCGCACTGACGTCGAGATGGAAGACATCACGCGCCTGCTGTGCCGCCGATGGCGACCGCTCGGTTCCGCGCACCCGCCACCCGCGCGAACGCATCTGGTTGATGAGCACGCCGGGTCCGCAACCGATGTCGAGGACGCTCCCGGGACCGCCAAGCAGCCGCTCGATCGTGCGGATGCGGCTCGCATGGACCATTGAGAGAACTCGGTCCATGCCGCCCCGATATCGCTTGGTGGTGCTGTGGTATCCCTTCGGGTAGTAGCCGTCGAGCTCCGCCTCGGACGGCGCCGGGGCTGTCCGGGCGAGGTCGCACTGGCGGCAGCGAACAATGGTGAACGCGTCTCCCGTCGAGGGATCCTTCGCATCGAACAGCGTGTCGGCGTCGGTGCTTGGATGGCCGCACGCGGTGGCGACCGTCATTGCGCGATCGCGAGGTCGCCGGGCCGTCCCGAGCGCGCGCCTGGCTCCACCAGGGCCAGCGCAAGCCCGGCGAGGATCAGCACGCCGCCGAGCACCGTGGCGAGCGACGGCACCGACGCGAGGATGAGCAGGGCGAGTACCGCGGTGAGCGGCGGCTCTCCGAGGAACGAGACCGAGACGAGGAGCACTGGCACATGACGGAGTGCCCAGTTGTACACGGTGTGCCCACCGATCGTGCATACGAGCGCCAGGCCGAAGCATGCGAGGGCGACCCGTGGCGAGGGAAGGTGCGCAACGCCCCCGACCACCGCCGTCAGCGCGGCGATCACGCAGACCACCGCATACACGATCGCGGAGTAGCCGGCCACGCCGAGATTGGCGCGCACACTCCGCCCGATGAGCAGGTATCCCGCGAGACACAGACCACCGGCGATGGCGAGGAGGTCGCCACCGAAGGCGCTGCTGTCAACGCGAAAGTCGCCTGCGCAGGTCACGAATGTGCCGACGATCGCGAGCCCGACTCCGGCGAGCATCTGACGAGAAACGCGTTCTCCCAGCAGGCGTTTCCCGAGCGGCGTCACGATGATCGGGTGGAGCGAGACAAGGAGCACGCTCGCCGCGACCGAGGTGTATTTCAGCGATGCGGTCCACAGCAGAAAGTGGCCCGCGAGGAAGACTCCGCTCACCAGTACCAGGCCGATCTGCTTCCCTCCGCGCGGCAGGACGCCGCGGCGCGCGTCGCGGAGCACCCACGGAGCGAGCAGCACGGTGGCCATGCCCATGCGCAGCCAGACGATCGTCGCCGCGTCGTCGTTGGCTTCCTTGATGAGAATCGCGGAGAAGGACACCGCAACGGTGGCTGCCACCAGCGCCCACCCCGCGGAGGGCGTTCGCCCGCGCGCCACCGCGACGCTCACCTACGGCGCTCGCGGTCCCGTGCTCTGAGCAGCGCCGTGTAGCCACCGAGCACCTCACGGATGCCACCGTCCTCGATCGCCCATGTCCGTGTCGCGACGGCATCGATGAGGGCGCGGTCGTGGGTCACGAGGATGATCGCGCCCGGGTACTTCACCAGCGCGCCCTCGAGCACTTCCTGCGCCGGAATGTCGAGGTGATTGGTCGGTTCGTCGAGCAGCAGGAGGTTCGTCTCCTCGATCGCGAGCTTGCCCATCATCAGGCGCGCACGCTCACCACCACTCAGGTCGCCGACGAGCTTGAGCGTGTCGTCGCCGCTGAACAGCAACGAGCCGAGCAGCGTGCGCGCTCGTTCCTCGCCGACAGGGTGCGTCGCCAGCAGGTCCGCGAGCACCGTCCGATCGTCCTGCCCCGCCGGCACATCGGAATCACCGTGTTCGATCGACTGGCCGAGGTCCTGGCGATACAGCCGGCGGACGCTCCGCGGCCCGAGAGTCAGCGTCCCCTCCAGCGGAGGGAGATCGCCCGCGAGCGTGTGCAGCAACGTCGACTTGCCGCTGCCGTTCGGTCCGATCACGGCGATGCGCTCGCCGGGCACAACTGTCAGCGGCGGCACGAGGAGCAGCGGCGCGTCCCTGCCGACGATCAGGTTGACGCCCTTGAGCGTGACGCGAGATGCCGGAGCGCTGCTGAAGCGCAGCCGAGGTTTTCTGTCCACCGTCGGCGGCGCGACCCGCTCGAGGCGGTTCAACCGTGTCTGCCGGCCCCGCGCTTCACGCGCGCGCTGGCCCGCCTTGTACTTGCGGATGAACTCTTCCTGGTGGTCGATGTACGCCTTCTGTGCCGCGAACTCCCGGCGCCGCCGCTCGCGCCGTTCGACACGCAGCTTGGTGTACTGCGTGTAGTTGCCTGGGTACTCCTCAATGGTCCCACCAGCAACTTCGATGACCTGCGTGCACACGTTGTCGAGAAAGCGCCGGTCATGGGACACGAGCACGAATGCCGTTGACACACCGCGCATGAAATCCTCGAGCCACTCAATGGCGGCGAGGTCGAGGTGGTTGGTGGGCTCGTCGATGAGCAGGAGATCCGCGTCCTGCACGAGCAGCTTGGCGAGCTCGAGACGCCGTTTCTGGCCCCCACTCAACTGCGAGGGATGGCGTTGCTGCGTCTCGGTATCGAGGCCGAGTCCGCCGAGTGCTTCGCGGGCCGTCGCCTCAAGCTCGTAGCCGCCCTGGTCGATGTAGCGATGCTGCACGTCGCCGTACTGGAGGAGCAGTTGCTGCGCATCCGGCCGTGCGCCGTCGGCGAGGAGCGGCTCCAGCGTGGTCATCTCGTGGTGCATCGCGGCAAGGTCCTCGCGCGACGCCATCACCTCGTCGAGGATCGTCTCCGCGACCGGCTCGGGCGCGTCCTGCGGGAGATACCCGATGCGCAATCCGCGCTGCCACTCGACCTCGCCCTGCGTGGGCTCGAGCGCGTGGTTGATCAGCGCGAGCAACGTTGTCTTCCCCGCGCCGTTGGCACCGACGACAGCAATGCGCTGGCGTGTTTCGACACGGAACGTGACACCTTCGAGGATGCTCTCTGCACCGAAGGCGACACCAACGTCGCGGAGAGTGACCAGGGACAAGCGGCTACTGCCCTGCCGCACCCTCGCGGGCGACGATGCGCCGCACGATGGCGACTGAAGACGCGTACGTCGAGTCCATCCCGAAGTACGAGAGGCCGCGAGCGCCGAGCGTGCGCGCCTGCGTGTATGGCGTGTCGGATGCGTAGTGGATGACGCCGAAATCGATGGGCAGCTTGGAGAAGCTCACCGGCTCACCGGTCGGGTATCGGACGGGCTGGGTCATCTCGTACACGGCGTTGCAGTATGGACCAGCCTCCATCTCCACCACGGTGAACGCCTCGCGGTAGTAGAAATCGAGATAGCCGCGGTTCTGCAGGAACGTTCCTTTGACGCTCACTGCGCGCTGATTGTCGAGCCCACTCCCGAAGCGCAGGTACGGCGCGATATCGGAGACCGAGAACGCATTGTCGAGCCAGTACGTCGAGCGGCTGTGCTCGTCGTGGATGACGCTGCTGATCATCACGTCGCCCACGTCCGCGTTGAGCGTGGCGGCTTTGCCGAGGATGTACACGCCGCGAAGATCCACCGTCTCTGCGACCTCGCGCAGGATGTTGTATGCAGCAAGCCCGAGCGGGTAATCGATGTTGACGATCACGGCTTTGCTTGCGGTGAGCGCTGCAGCATCGATCGGCAGCACCCGTTCATCGCAGTTCGCGGCGGTGATCCGGTCGAGCGGAATCACTTGCGCCGCAATGTCGAGCGCGGTACGGCTCGTGACGCTGAGCGCGCCCGCTTCGCGTTCCTCGCGGCGCAGCGCAGCACGCTCGGAGTCGGGCAACAGGCGAAGGCGCTCGCGCGCCGCGTAGTACAGGAAGTTGTTCCAGTTGCCCAGCGCTGTGCCGTCGCGGAAGCGCTGGAGCTCCTCGCGAAGCTCACCACCACCGTCGCGACCCACCGCCGCGGCGAGCTCGTCGGCGTGTCGTGGCGCCACGCCGGTGAGCAGGTTCGCGATCGCATGCGAGTTGCTGCTCACGAAATACACGGGCCGGTCGAGGAGGGATTCCGAGCGCATCAGGCCGGTCACCTGCTGCCACCACCGCCGGGTCACGCGCGCGTATCCGACCTGCGTGCCACCGAGCATCCGCACTCGCAGCGACATACCGTGCTCCGCGATCCGCGTGAGCCTGCTCCCGAAGGTGATGCGCCAGAGCTCCCACAGCTGCAGCCAGTCGTCTTCACGGCCACCGCAGGCTGTCGCCAGCTCTCCGGGCGTCGCGGTTTCGAGGAGTTCGATCCCGGTCCCGCGGAGCGCAACCCCGAGTTTGTTGACCTCGATCTGGAGCGCGACCATCGTCGGCACGAGGTCGTCGACGTCCGAGGCGCTCGCGATGAGCACCGCCAGGGTGCCGTCACCATCGTCGTACCAGCGCCGCCGCCGGCCGGGTGCGCTCACCTCCGTCCACTCGCCGAACGGGCTGAATCCCCGCTGGGAGAAGACTTCGGCGGACTGGCCCATTACGACGAGACGGGCGGTGAGGATTGCGTCGGGAAGCCGGCGCAGGGCGTAGAGCAGGGCTCCGAGGTCGAGCTCCTGCGATCCCGCGAGCGGATGCAGGCTCGATCCCATCGCCTTGTGCGAATGCTCGAAGACCCGCAACTGGGTCTCGCCGCTGCTGCGCAGGATGGTCGTGTAGGTCCGGTGGTACACCTCGACGGCGTCGACGAGCGCGTTCTCTTCCGCCGCCGCCGGCTCGCCCCGGGACAGGCTGGAGAAAGGGGCCTGCGGGGCAGGGCCGCGCCCGAGTTCGTGGAGTGCCATCGACCTCATTGTCGCCGCTGGCCCGACACCGGGCACGCCGCGCTGGCTATCCTGCCCCGGCTGTGGGACGAATTGCCGTGACCGGCTCGGTCGCCTTTGACACGATCATGGAGTTCGGCGGTCGCTTCGGCGATCACATCCTCCCGGAGAAGACGAACGAGCTCAACGTCGCGTTTCTCGTCGAGCGGCTCGAGAAGCGCCGGGGCGGAACCGCCACGAATATCTGCTTTTCAATGGCGCTGCTCGGCGAGCAGCCGCTCCTCTGCGCCGCTGTGGGCGCCGGAGATTTCGTCGAATACGAGGCGGCACTGGAGTTCGAGGGTGTGGACACCTCCGCCGTGCTGCATTGCGATGACGTGGGCACGGCGACGGCGTTCATCACGACCGACCGGGACGGCAACCAGATCACCGCGTTCTACCCGGGTGCAATGGCGCGCGCGGCGGGTGTGGACCTGAGCGGCCTCAGCGATATCTCGGAGGTCGTCGTCGGCGCTGATGATTCCGGGGCGATGGCCTTGCACGTGGAGCAGGCAAGAGTCCTCGGCGCCCATCTGATCTTCGTCCCGGCACAGCAGATTCCAGCGATGAGCGATGAAAACCTGCGCCGTGGACTCGAGCAGGCGTGGCTTGTCGGAGGCAACGACTACGAGTTCGAGATGATCCGCGAGCGTACGGGCCTGACGCTCGACTCCCTCAGCGCGAAGCGCCTTGTGGCTGTGACGCGCGGATCCGCCGGCAGCGAGGTGCGCAGCCCCGATGGTGTCGCTGTGATTCCCGCGGCACCGGTGACCGAGGTGCTCGATCCGACCGGTGCGGGCGATGCCTACATCGCAGGACTCGTCACCGGCCTACGTGCTGGCGCGTCGCCCGACGTCGCCGGACGCATGGGGTCGCTCGCTGCGGCGTATGTCGTCGAGCAGAACGGGCCGCAACTGCATCGCTTCGACATGAAGGGATTCCGCGACCGCTACGCCGCGGCGTTCGGCGCCAGCCTGAATCTGCCGTCCACAATCGCGGGGTAGAGTGAACGGCATGGAAGATGCGGTCATCGTCAGCGCCGTGCGCACGCCGGTTGGCACCTTCGGTGGTGTGTTCACCGATGTGCCGGCGACACGACTCGGGGCAATCGCCGTCGAAGAGGCGCTCCGCCGCGCGGGCATCGACTCGGTGGACGAAGTGTTGATGGGCAACGTGCTGCAAGCAGGCCTCGGTCAGAACACCGCGCGTCAGTCGGCGATCGGCGCCGGTCTGCCCGAGAGCGTGCCGTCAACCACCATCAACAAGGTGTGCGGCAGCGGCCTCAAGACCGTTGCGCTCGCCGCGCAGGCGATCCGAGCAGGTGACGCGGAATGCGTGGTCGCCGGCGGAATGGAGAACATGTCGCGAGCGCCGTATCTCATGGAGAACGGCCGGTACGGCTACCGGCTCGGGCACGGTCAACTGGTCGACGAGATGATCCGGGACGGCCTCTGGTGCGCATTCGACGACTGCCACATGGGCAGCACTGCCGAGAACATCGCACGCGAGTACGAGGTGAGCCGCGACGACCAGGACTCCTTTGCGGCGGGCTCGCAGCAGAAAGCCGAGGCCGCCATCAAAAGCGGCCGCTTCAAGGACGAGATCGTCTCGGTTCCTGTGCAGCGCAAGAAGGAGACAGTCCTCGTCGATACCGACGAGCATCCCCGGCCCGGGACCACGGCTGAAAGCCTCGCGGCGTTGCGCGCGGCATTCGCGAAAGACGGCACGGTCACCGCGGGAAATGCGAGCGGAATCAATGACGGCGCTGCCGCCGTCGTGGTCATGAGCGCATCGCGCGCGAAGGCCGAGAATCGCGTTCCCCTGGCTCGGATTCGCGGGTACTCGAGCGCCGGCGTCGCGCCCCGAATCATGGGGATGGGCCCCGTTCCCGCGGTGCGAGCGGCACTCCAGAAGGCGGGCGTCGACCTGCGCGACATCGACCTCTTCGAGCTCAACGAAGCCTTCGCTTCGCAGGCGGTCGCCGTTGGGCGCGAACTCGCCGTTCCCGACGACCGCCTCAATGTCAACGGGGGTGCCATCGCCATCGGACATCCCATCGGTGCGAGTGGAACGCGCATCCTCGTGACGCTGCTCTTCGAGATGGCCAAGCGCGACGCGCATCTCGGCATCGCCGCCCTGTGCATCGGCGGCGGTCAGGGCATCGCGATGGTGCTCGAGCGGAGCTAGGCTCGTTCCGCACACAACGGCAGAGGTGTGCGGCGGGAGGGGCGTCCCCGTGCTCAGCTTGACCACTCCCTCCTTCGCGCAAGCAGATTGTCGCGCTCTCTCGGGAGCGGCCAAATTCGCTGGGTGCCGCCCCTCCCACCGCTCACCTCTGTGGCTTGAGGCAACGTCCCGACGTGCAGTTCCCTTGACGGCGGCCGCTCGGCGACGCTGCTATTTCGCGTTGTCGGCGCGCATCATCGAGAGCGATGGGAGACCGTCCTCAACG
>JBEKKP010000103.1:0-8556 GCA_050010655.1 Candidatus Dormibacteria bacterium | reverse complement strand
CGTCGCGGAAGCGCCCCCAGCGCTCGCGAGCCGATCCGGAACCGCGCGAGACCAGGAAAAAGATGAGTGTGAAAAGGACGATCGCGTCGGCGATCAGCGCAAGCACCGCGTACCCGGTGTTGACGACCTCCGAAGACGTGACGACAGCCATACGTTCCGGTCAGACCCGGCTCAGGACTGGGCCTTGATTGTCTTCAGTGTCGCTTCGATGGTCTGGATGGTGGAGGAACTGCAGACGGACGACGGCGTATCACCGGTCGCGATGCATGTCGCGGCGGTGAGAATGTTCGCGTTGCCGATGATGTCCTTGGCGACCGTGGACGTCGGATCGCTGAGGTCGTTCGCGATCTGCGTCCAGCTCAGACCGGACAGGTCGCTCGGGATGTAGCTCGTGGTGAGGAGGGTGAAGACGCCGCCGATATCAATGAATGGGAACTGGCCGGCTTCGGTCGTGTACGGAGGCTGATCCCACTTGTCGACGATGGCTGTTGTCGCCGCGTTCATCTTCTGCAGCGGCTGCGAGTCGCGGTCCTCGACCTCGTTCGCGTTGAAATCGATGTACTGGCTCGTGTACTTCGACTGGTAGAACGTGAACGTGTCGGTGTCAGGGTAGATGTCTGTGGACGACGACTGAATTTCGTGGAGGTTCGAGAACGTCCCGAAGCGCGACAACCACATGACCATCACCCAGCGCTCGGCTGCGCAATACGGGCAGAACTCCGCGCCCATGAAGACGACCTGGGTCTTCCCGTCAATCTCGGGGAGGACGCCCGACGCTGGGAGCCGGATCATCTGGCCGGGTTGACCGCCTGTTCCAACGGCGCTCACCACGGACGCACTCGGGTTCTCGACCTGTGCGGCGAGGGTCGCCGGAACAGGCGTGAGGGCCGTCGTGTTCCCGCCGCCGACCTGGTTGATGAGCACGATGACGATGAGAACGATCGCGACCACCGCGACGCTCGATATGGTCACCACCGTCGGCGACTGCCAGGGTGGGCGACGCTCGAGGGTGACCGACCGTGCCGCAGCCTGGTTGCGGCGCTGTTTCTTGGTGACCGGTCTGGCCGGGGACTTGCCGGTTGGAACGGGCTGCCTGCCCACCGGCTTGCGCGGGGTCGTCTGTGCCACGGCATCAGGGTAACGGACCAACCTTTCGAGGGGGTGTCCCGGATCGAACGATGACGTGACGGCGGCCTGCTTTTGCCAATGAAGATACGGTGACGAAGTCGACTTGTCCGACATCCGTGTGTACCCTCGGGGCGATGGTGGGTCTTCCTGCGGACATGGCGTGAGATCTCGGATCGCCGCCACCGCGACCTTGTTCGTGCTCCTGGCAGCCCTGCCCGGTGGGATCCTCCGCGCTGCGGACGCACGAGCGGGTGCCACGCGCGAGGGGATCGACGTCAGCGCTTACCAGGGAAGTTCGATCAACTGGTACTCGGTGGCGGCATCGGGCATCTCCTTTGCTTATATCCGCGCCGCCGACGGAGCCAACTCCCCGGACGGCCAGTTCGCGAGCAACTGGCGAGGGGCGGCCGCCGCGGGGGTGACCCCCGGCGCCTACCTGTTCTACGAGCCAAACCAGAGCGCGGTGGGTCAGGCCGACCTGCTCATCTCTCAGATCCGCGCGGTGGGATTCAGCGCCGGCGACCTGGTGCCGACGATCGACGTCGAGACCACGGACGGGGAGCCGCAGTCAGTCGTGGTCGCCAACCTCCGGACGATCGTGAACACCGTGAGCGCGGCGATCGGTTCGCTGCCCGCGATCTACTGCTCTCCGTCCTGGTGGAGCGGTAACATCAACTCCGCGGCCTTCACACTCGACCCGCTCTGGATCGCCAACTGGTTCGTCACGCAGCCCGAGGTGCCCGAGAACAACTGGGGCGGCACCGGCTGGCAGGTCTGGCAGTTCAGCGACGACGGCCAGGTTCCCGGCATCTCCGGCAACGTCGATCTTGACCAGGGTGGCGTGCGGTCACTCCCGTATGACGGCTTCCCGGATCCGACGGCGCTCCCGCAGGCGGCGAACGTCGCAGGGACACCGCAGACCGTTTCCGACCAGGCGGGCGACATCAACGTCCTCTGGCGCGGTACGAACAACGAGCTCTGGGATCTCAGCTTCCGTAACGGGTTATGGGGGACAGCCTCAACGGACATCAGTGCCGCCGGCGGCACGCCGGCGTTGCTCGCCTCCGACCCGTCTGTGGTCTCGTCGGGACCTGGTCAGATTGACGCGTTTTGGGAAGGGGAGGACGGCGACCTCTGGTATGCCGCATATAGCGGGGGATGGTTCGGCAGCGGGACATGGGCTGCTCCGGTGTCGCTCGGGCTCGGTCCGCTCGGCTCCGAACCCCGTGCCGTGTCGCCAAGTCGCGGCGTGATCGACGTGTTCTGGAAAGGCGCGGACTCCGCCCTCTGGGCCGACCGTTACAACGGCGGTTGGAGCGGGGCCACGCCGCTGGACACGGGCGCGGTGGGCGGCAACCCTGTCGTCGCCAGCGCGGGCCAGGGCTCCGACACCGTCTTCTGGCGCGACGCGTCCGGGGATCTCTGGGCCGACAGCGGCACATCTGTCGGCTGGTCCGGGGCTCAGCGGCTGACCACCACGGCCCTCGCCGCCGATCCGTCGGCGAGCGCCACCGGGACCAGCCTCGACGTCTTCTGGGACGGCGCGGGTGAGCTGTGGCACGGCGCGTTGAGCGCGGGCGTCTGGAGTGGCGTCACGGCGCTCGGCACAGAGACCGTCACCGGCGACCCGTCCGTGGTCGACCTGGCGCCCGGCTCGGTGATCGTCGACTCCCGCGAGTCAACGGGCCTTATGGCGTCTTCGCTGTACACGGCTGCGAGCGGGTTGGTCGGTCCCGAGGGTCTTGGCGCGACGGCGTCCTCGGACCCGTCGTCGGTCGGTTTCGCCGGCAGCGGCGCCATCGACGTCGTCTGGCGGTCCACGAGCGACACGCTGTGGGTCGCCGCGGCATGCCCCGGGTGCTCGGCGCCGGCAATTCCAGTGTTCAACCCCGCGGGCTAGCGCCCGGCGGTCTGGGCGGTTCCCGGGGGCTGTTCGGCACGGCGGCCGTCGCTTCAGGGCCGTTGGTCGGTGAGTGACCCATCGGGGAGAGCCCGTACCGCCGGCGCTTTGCGGCGAATAAAGCTCCTGATAATGCATATTCTCACGATATAGAAGGTTGCACCTGGATCACCGGGAAGGCTCTCGCCCCTCCTCCAAGGCATCGGCTGCAATCGGCCTCGTGTGGTTGTGAAGCCCGCCGACGCGATCTGAACGCGTCGCGCAACATCGGTCGGAAACCGCGGCGCTGAGCGATAGGGTTATCGGGCGATGGACATGGACGTACGCGTCATCAGGGCGGGCGGACCCGGCCTCAGCTCGTTTCTCAGCCTCGCAGTCGCGTCCTGGCGGAGCGCCCTCGGCCGCAATCTGACCGGGGTCTACGTCCACGGCTCCATCTCCACCGGGGCGTTCAACCCGCGCACGAGTGACCTCGACGTCGTCGTGACCACACGGGTCGTCACTGACAGCGAGGCCAACGAGCGCATCGAGGAGGTCCACCGGGCGATGCATGGCTGGGGCCCGGATCGCTGGGCGGATCGCCTCGAGGCGATGTTCATCCCGGCGAGCGCGCTGGGTATGGCAGGGATTCCCCGGATCGCCGTGCTCGAGCTGCACCCGGACGAGGGCTTCAAGGTGCAACCCCTCGGCTCCGATTTCATGATCCAGAAGCGGATCCTGCGCCAGCACGGGATCACCATTTTCGGGCCGAAGATCGCCAGGGTCGTGGCCCCGGTGACCAATGGCGAACTACGCGACGCCGTGATCGGCAACCTCCGCGAGTGGTGGCTCCCGCAGCTGGAGTACCCGGGGCAGTTCCTCAAGCGGGGCTACCAGGCGTATGCCGTGCTCACCATGTGCCGCACGCTCTGCATGCTGACCACCGGCGAGCTGGTCACCAAGCCAGAGGCTGCGTCCTGGGCGATGCGCGGTCCGTACCTCGACGTCTGGCACCCGCTCATCGAGTCGGCCGTCGCGTACCCGGGCGGGCTGCAGCCGGACGAGCGCCGTGCGACCCTCGACTTCATCAGGTTCACTTTGGAAGAGGCCGGAATCGGTCACACGCCGCCAAGGTCCTGATAATAAGGGGCGTGGCGGCTCCCTCACGCTCTCCTCGACGTCCGACAGCACCTCGTGAACGACGTGGTCCGGTCTGGGCCGATCACGTGCCGGGTCCGACCGACTCGATGCCGGATCAGGTCGTGCAGTTCCTCGACTACCTCCGGGTGCAGCGCAACCGGCCGGCGACCACCGTCCGCGCATACCGGCAGGACCTCGCGAAGTTCGTCGCCTTCCTGCGCACCCGGCCGCTCAGCGACGACCTGCTCTCCGGTGTCGACCGGCCGACGCTTCGCCGCTATCAGATCGAGCTTGCTGACGTCCTGCCCAATCCGCGTTCTCGCGCCAGGGCGCTCGTCGCGCTCCGGCGCTTCCTTGCCTACGCGTACGACGAGGGCTGGGTCGCCGCGGAGCTCAGCCGGCAGGTGGCGGTCCCGCGCTACGTGGTGGGCGATCCGCACCCGGTGCCGACGGACCATGTGCCGCGGCTGCTCGCCGCGCTTCCCAAAGAGACGCTTCGCGACCGCCGCGACCGGGCGCTGGTCAACCTGCTGCTCAGCACCGGGTGCCGGATCGCAGAGGCATGCGGCCTCGATCGCGGCGATGTTCGGCGAGAAGGGTTCCGTGTGCTCGGCAAGGGCGGCAAATACAGAACTGTGTATTGCACCGATGATGCCTTCGCGGCGGTCGACGACTATCTGAAGATGCGCGGCCCCGACCCCTCCCCTGCCCTGTTCATCAGCGTCGCTCGGGCCGACGTGCCCCAGGGCCGGGCCCTGCCGCACAACCGGCTCACCACCGACGGCGCGCGGCGCGCCCTGACCGCACTGCGGCGCCGGATGGGCGTCGACCCCGAGATGTTCGAGCTCTTCAGCGACCTCCGCACGCCGCATGCCGCCCGGCACACAGCGGCGACGACGCTCCTCGAGGCGACGGACGGCGACGTCCGGCTGGTCCAGGAGGTGCTCGGGCACGCCACCCTCGAGACGCTCAAGGTTTATACGGAGATCACCGATCGCCGCAAACGTGAGGCCTACCGGCGTCTTGGCGACTACCTCGAGGAGGTCGCCGCCCGGGCCTGACTCCGGCCCGACCTAGGCGCCGTACGGGCGCCAGGTGTTGCCCAGCACGCGCACCGGGCCGGCACCGTCCTCCTGGCAGCAGGCGAGCAGTTCCGCACCGATCGGCGGGTACATCTCCACCTCAGTGAGTGCCGCGAGCGGATGCCAACGCGCATCGCGGAGCGCCTTGTCTCCGGCGCCGACGGTGAGCCTTCCGCCGCGCACCGTTCCGGCATAGACGGCATTGACGATGTGACGGCCGTCGGGCTTGGGATCGATCGCCTCGCAGATGAGCAGGAGGCGGCCGACCTCGACGCTGTAACCGGTCTCCTCGAGCAACTCGCGTTCGCCTGACGCGACCATGGTCTCGCCGGGGTCGACGCCGCCGCCGGGGACGAGCCAGTACGACCGGCCGCCCTTCTCGTGACGGACGAGGAGCACCTCGCCGTCGCGCCAGATGAGGACGCCGACGCGGATACGGATCGAGCGTGTGCTCACCCGGCGATTATCCGGCGGTCGCGGTGCCCGCGCTCTTAGGCGAAAAAGTCCTTGACTCGAACATCCGTTCCCTGATACCGTGACGGTATGGAACATCCGTTCGGTGCAGGAACATGATCCAAGACAGTCTCGGCCCAAACCGTTTCTCCCGCCGGCCCGATCGTCTCAGCCGCCCGACGCGGCTCGCCCTTGTGGTTGCCACTGCGGCTGCCGGGCTCGTCGTCGTCGGCGGTGTCGCCTACGCGGGATCGCCCAGTACCAACACCCGCATCGTCGTGCAGGCGGGTGACACGCTCTGGGGCATCGCCGCGGCGCACTATCCCGGCACGAGCATCGAGCAGGCGATCTCCGACATCGAGTCGGCGAACCGCCTCAACGGCGCCGATATCAAGCCTGGCGAGACGCTGACCCTACCGGCACCCTGACCGGCTTCGGAAGCACCGGCTCGTCGGTCGTCCGGCCGTCGCCGATGTCGTCCAGCCAGCGCGGCAGCCCAGGTGGTCGTGGGGCATCGAGCCTCGGACTGGATCCGCCGCCACCTCCTCCACCGCCGCCGTCGTCATCGCGACCGTCCGTGCCCGAGCTGAGGAGGTTCATGAAGACCACCCAGAACGCGGCGAAGAGCGCGATCTTGCTCACGAGCGCGATGCTCGCGCCGGCGATCTGCTGATCGGTCATCGGATCGAGGCCCACGAGCTGCGGACCTGCCCCATACCCCGGATACAGCACATGGCCCGCGAGGGCCACGAGGAGACCGCCGAGCGTCTGCGGGATCGTGGCGAGCACGATGTACCCGAGCTTACCGAACCCGCTGAGCGTCCGGGCGGGCGGTGAGCACGGAGTCACGATCGGCCACCAGAAGAGCACCGACACCAGCAACAGCGTTGCCTGCATGAGGTCGTACAGCCACCAGTCGGCGAGCGCCGCGTCGTACACGGGCGTCACGTGCCAGACGATGAAGCCGGCGTTGACCGCAACAATCGCGACTGCCGGGTGCACGGCAATCCGCAACACTCTCGGCACCGATGTGGGATCGATCCCGGCGTTCTTTGGGAGCGAAAGCAACAGGAGAGCGGGCACCGGACCCATGAGGATGAGCACCTGGAGCAGATGCGCTGCGAGCAGGTAATGCTGGGCGAGCGTCGCCAGCGGGGTGATCCAGATGCCGGCGAGGAGGACGATCGCGCCCCCGAGCTCGAGGCGCGCGCCCCGTGTCGCCGGCTCACCCGACCTGCGGACCACCTGGAACCAGACGGCGACCAAAAGGACCATGAGCGCCAGCAGCACCGGATCGACGTTCAGCGCGGTTGCCGGCGGGCGAGCCATCAGTTCCAACGCTAGCGCACCTCACGCAGTGCTGTCGCGACGCGGTACAACTGGGAGCGACGTCATGCGCCCAGTGATCACGCGACTACGAACACGCGCCTACCAGTTCTCGCTGCGGACCGGGAAGGCTCCAGAAGAGGTGCTCGGCGATTTCGCCCAGCGCCCGATGCCGGGAATCGCCGTAGCCGAGCGCGGACCCAACTATCTCGTCCTCCGGCCCCAGCAGCGGCGGCGCTACGGCGGCGACGTGGCTGTGATGCTCGGCCTGGCGATCGTCCTCGCCGTGCTCATCCTCACCGCAGTGACCCCGGTCTTCATCGTGCTGCTGCCCCTGGCGCTGCTGCCGGGCGTGCCACTTCTGATCGACAACCGTCCCGACCTGGCGATCAGCGCCGTCGCGGATGAACTCGGAGGCACCAGGGTCACCGTGCACGGCCAGGCAAGCTCAGAGCTCGCAGCCGCGCTCGATGCCTACCTTGGTTCCCTGCCGCGACTGTCGCTGGAGAACATCGGGAGCGGACCGCAGGGCTAGAGCGGCCCGCTCCTGCCGACGCTACTTCAGCAGCCGGATTACCGCGACCACGACGCCTTCGAGCTGGAGCTCGCGCGCGTAGATCGGTTCCATGGTGCTGTTCTCGGGCTGGAGGCGTATGCGTCCCGACTCGCGGAAGAAGCGCTTGACGGTCACCTCACTCTCGCCCGACGACTCGTTCTCGATCCGGGCGACGACGATGGTGCCGTTGGCAGGCGCCGCCTGTTGCGGACGTACCACGACGATGTCTCCGTCACAGATTCCGGCGTCGATCATGCTCTCGCCGTGCACCGTCAACGCGTACGAGTCGTCCCCGCCGGCGATCTCGGTGCCGACGTTGAGGTGCTCCTCGACGTTCTCGAGCGCCAGGACCGGGGTACCCGCTGCGACACGGCCGACAAGCGGGAGGTGCACGATGTTGCTCGGCCCGCGCGACGCCTGAGCATCAACGACTTCGACGGTTCGAGACTTCGCGGGGTCACGCGTGATGTATCCGCGCGTCTCGAGCGTGTTGAGATGGTTCTGGACGGTCGATGATGAGCTCAGTCCGACCGCTCGACCGATCTCACGAACGGTCGGTGGGTATGAATGATCGCGGCTGTGCTCTCGAAGAAAATCAAGGATTTGACGCTGCCGCGGGTTCAGGGTGTCAGGCATTGTGGTGAAACATCCTCCAGCCAGCTTGGGCGACCCGGAATGTATCACGCGCACCAGAAAAATGCAAACGGATGTTCTGGTGGGTTAGACCTCGGCCTCGCTGCGCCGGTGCCCGTTGTCTGCGGCGGCGACGAGGTCGAGCACCGCGCTGAGCATCTCGTCGAAGCTCTTCAGGTCGGGGCGGAACCACGTGAGCCGCTGATCCCGGCGGAACCAGGTCCGCTGAGCACGGGCATAGCGGAGCGTGCGCCGCATTGTGGCCTGCATCGCCGCCTCGAGGTCCAGGTGCCCCTCGATCAGGTCGAGCGCCTCGCTGTAGCCGATGCCGCAGGAACCGATTGCCTCGCGGTCGAGCC
>JBEKKP010000102.1:0-8610 GCA_050010655.1 Candidatus Dormibacteria bacterium | reverse complement strand
CGAGGCTGGTCATGAACGTTTTGGCGACCAGGTGAGGATCGTCGAGACCGGCAAGGTCGATGAACCAGGCTCCGTCACGCATGCTGCGTTGGAGGTCTCCAGCAGCCCTCAGGGCAAGGCGCGTTTTGCCAACGCCCCCCGGCCCGACCAGGGTCAGAAGCCGGGTGCTCGCGAAGGCCACCTTGAGGTCAGCCAACATTCGCCGCCTACCGACGAAGCTCGTTATCTCTCCGGGCAGCTTCCCCGCGACCGCTCGCTTGGGTACGGGCATCGTGCAAGTGTAGGTGCGGGTTGGGATCTGGCGCGATCGGGGCTTTCTTATCGGCCCCGTTCAAGCAGCGAATACCCCTTATCACCCCGTAGTGGCCGTTAGCTACGTGGTCTACGAGTGCTACCCCCGATGTACACGCACCCGGCGCCGGACACGATGGCGTCAGTTGATAGCGAAGGTAATGGAGGCGACCTCGACATGACGTTCGGACCAATGCTCATACGAACCAAGCCGCAAGCACCGATCGAGTCAGGTCCGCTAGCGTACCGGCGCTGCGGTCTGCTCACGAGCAAAGTCACCGCTGCGTCTTCACGGTCCCACGACAAGTCCAGGACGCGAGGTGATGACGTGAGCCGGCGGCGACCAACCCGGCGCACGCCCTTCGTCTCTGCCGTCGGCATTGAGGCCACCGACACCGATTACGCCATGAGTTGTGCCGACGCCTTCGTCCGCGCAATACCGCTCAGGAGGAACCGGCCATGACCGCTCTTGCTCGCCTTGCTGTTGGTCGCCCGTGGCGCATCGTGATCGCAGTTGTTGCGCTCACGATTTTGGGTTTTGGCTTCTTCGGCCTTGTGTCCACTCGACTGAGCAACGGGCTTTCCGACTATGACGATCCCGCCTCGCTTGGCGCGCAGGCGCGTGCGCAGGTGCAGCATGCAACCGGCATTGACCTTGAAGAGGGATACAGCCTGCTGGTGAAGACGAACTCACCTGTGAGCCTCACGTCCACGCCCCCGGCGATCGTCGCGGAAGTCGTTGCCCTTCTTCACACCCGTCCAGAGGTCGTCACTGTCGCCGACGCGTGGTCGGCGCAGGTTCCTTCGCTGATTGCAGACAACGGCCGCAGCGTTCTCGTTGTCGCCGCACTCCGGCCGCTGGATGAGGCCTCAGCAGTGAACGCGCTACAAGCAAGCATCGACGCGAACCCCGCACTGCGCGGCAATGTTCTGCTCGGTGGACCCACCGCAATCGGCGTCCAGGGCGCCGCAGTCAACGCGAAGAACCTGAGCTTCGCTGAGACGATCGCGCTCCCCATCCTGATCCTCCTGCTGCTGCTTATCTTCCGCGGCGTGGTGGCGGCGATGCTGCCACTTCTCGGCGCGCTCGTGAGCATCGCCGTCACGTCGCTAGGGTTGCTTGCAGCCACCGGCATCACGCAGGTATCGGTCTACGCCCTCAACTTAGTATTCGCATTGGGGCTTGGGCTCAGCATCGACTTCAGCCTGCTCATCGTGTCGCGGTACCGCGAAGAGATGCACGTGCACGGCCCAGGCTTCACTGCGATTCGGCGCACTCTCATGACTGCCGGCAAGACGGTGCTCTTCAGCGCGACGACTGTCACGGCAGCGCTCGGCTGCCTGCTCCTGTTCCCAATACCAGCACTCTCGTCGATGGGTATTGCCGGGATGATGGTCACGGTCTCCGCAGCTTTTGCCGCGGTGGTGATGCTGCCCGCAGTGCTAGTGCTTCTCGGGCATCGCGTTGATGCACTCGCGCCCAAGCGGCTCCGCGGCGCAGTGGCAGGCTCTGACGCCGGATGGTGGGCTCACTTCGCACACGCGGTAATGCGCCGCGCCGCACTGGTGGGCGCACTCGTTGTGGTGGCAATGCTCATCATCGCGCTCCCGTTGCTGGGCATCAAGTTCACCGGTTACGACACCAGCGGACTCCCCGCAAGTCTGCCGGCGTCGCAGGTGAACGCAGCACTCACCACCGAATTCACAGGAGTGAGCGCCGCTCCGCTGCAGCTCATCATCCAAGCTGGCCCGTCGGCAACGACTGAAGTTGCGAGCTACGCGGCGTCGGTAGGACACGTCCCCGGTGTGCTTGCTGTAGCACCGCCCACAGCGATCGGATCCACCTTGTGGGAAGTCGACGCGACGCTCGCCGGCTCGACACTTTCTCCCGAGGCGCAGACAGCCGTCGCACAGGTCGCGCAGGTGCCGGCCCCATTCCCGGTGCGCGCCACCGGATACACCGCGGAATTCACGCAATACCAGTCCAGCCTGACCTCGCACCTTCCCCTGGTTGTGATCCTGCTGGCGATCACGACGTTGTTGATCCTGTTCGCGATGACGGGATCGGTGGTACTGCCGGTGATGGCCCTCGTCATGAGCGCGCTCACATTGGCGGCCACCTTCGGCATCCTGGTGTTGGTTTTCCAGAATGGGTTCCTGAGCGGTTTCCTCGGATTCCACAGTGAGGGTGCCATCGACTCGACCCCGCTGGTCATCACCGGTGCACTCGCGTTCGGACTCTCTACCGACTACGGCGTACTGTTGCTCAGCCGGATTCGGGAGGGCTACCTCACAGGACTGTCCACTCGCGATGCGGTAGCGTTTGGGCTGCAGCGGGTCGGGCGCGTTGTGACGTCTGCGGCGGTGCTCTTCTGTATCGCCGTCGGTGCGCTCGTGCTCTCACAGACCACCGCGTTGAAGGCGATCGGTCTCGGCGCTGCTCTTGCGGTCCTCATCGACGCCACGCTGGTTCGCGCACTGCTCGTCCCGGCGTTGATGGCGCTGCTTGGGCGCACGAGCTGGTGGGCGCCGGCACCACTGACAGCGCTGCATAAGCGGCTCGGTCTTGATGGTCTCGAGGGTGCTGAGACCCCCGAGCCAGCCCCGTTGGTGTCGACGACCATCGCCGGTCGCCGCGCTGGCAGCGTTGCAGCAGTCGGCACACCAACTCCCGTGGCCGAGCCCACCGACGTGGCGGTGGTCAAATGAGCACCGCCGCGGCAACGACACCTCGTCAGCAGTCTCGGGTGCCGGGCGTGGTCATGGTCGTGATCGGCAGCGTGCTTGCGCTCATGACACTCGGTCTCCTGGCCGGTGGCGGCTTTCTGATGTGGGCTGATCAGACACAGCGCGACTCATCCGGCTATCTGACCTCGGGCACCGGTCTGGTCTCGGCACCGGCGTATGCGATTGCCACGCCGAGTCTCGACCTCAATTTCGACGGCCGCGGATGGCCCACGGACCAGGACGCGCTTGGCAAGGTGCGCATCAGCGCATCGAGCACATCGCCCGGCGGCATCTTTATCGGCATCGCACCACGCGCGGGCGCTCTCGCATATCTCAGTGGCGTCGGCTACGACCAACTGAACGGGTTGCGATTCTCGCCATATCGGCTTACGTACACCGCACACGGCGGGGGCGCCCCGACGGCTCCTGCTTCACAAACCTTTTGGCATGCGCAGGCCTCTGGGACTGGCACTCAGACGCTGACATGGAAGGTAGCGTCAGGCCAGTGGATCGTCGTGCTGATGAATGCCGACGGGTCGCGGTCCATCGCTGCGAATGTTTCGGTGGGAACCACCGCGCCGTTTCTGTTCGCGATCGCACTCGGGCTACTCATCGCTGGTGGCATCGCATTGGTTGGGGCCGTGGTGCTGCTCGCACTCGGAATCGTCAGGCTCAACCGGAGCTCAGGTACTTACGCGTCGGCAAACGCTGCTCCGTGGTCAACGGGTGTTCCGCCTCCACCGCCGGTCAGCGGTGGACAGTCACCGCTCAGCTACCCACTTCGGATCGAGGGGCGGCTCGATGAGCCGCTGAGCCGTTGGGTGTGGATCGTGAAGTGGATCCTGCTCATCCCGCACTACGTCATGCTGTTCTTCCTCTTCCTAGCGATGTTCGTGCTCACCGTGATCGCGTTCTTCGCGATCCTCGTCAATGGCCGTTACCCACGTGGGATCTTCGACTTCAACGTCGGTGTGCTGCGCTGGGCGTGGCGAGTTCAGTTCTACGGTTACGGTGCGCTCGGCACCGACCAATATCCGCCTTTCAGCCTCGATGCCGGTGCGGATTATCCGGCATCGCTGGATGTGCCATACCCGGAACACCTGTCGCGCGGGTTGGTCTTGGTCAAGTGGTGGTTGCTTGCGATTCCACAGTACATCCTAGTTGCAGTGTTGACGGGCGGACTTGGGATTGGTGTCCACTTCTGGGGCCTGATCTCGATCCTCGCGATCATCGCCGCGTTTGCCCTGCTCTTCACGACGCGGTATCCCCGCGGGATCTTCGACTTCGTGATGGGACTGAACCGCTGGGTCTTCCGCGTCCTGGTCTACGTGCTGCTCATGCGCGACGAGTACCCGCCGTTCCGGTTTGACCCGGGCGGGACGGAGTCGCCGTCCGCGGCCGCGACGCCGCCGAGCGCCGTACCAACTTTTGTGCCGAACCCACCGCCAGCCTGATTCACAACACCAGAAGAAACACTACCGAGAAAGGAGACACGGTGACGACTACCACTGCCCTGGATAGCCCAACGACGGATGCTGTCGTTCCTGCGACCAACCGCCAGTGGCGCCTCGTGGCCCGTCCGCGCGGAGAGCGTCACGGCGGTCGCGAAGCGAACGCCGGGGGTATGAAGTCCTCTCTGAACGGGCAGACACACGATGCTGATATAGGCGCTGGGGAACGGGAAAGCGGGACAGCGAGGGCTGGAGCATGACCTTGCACGTCATCGTCGGCGCGGGACCCGTTGGCTCAACAACCGCGTCGATGTTGGCCGATATGGGCGAGCACGTTCGCGTGGTCACCCGCAGTGGCGGTGGTCCCGTGCATCCGCTCATCGAGCGAGTCACGGCCGAGGCGTCCGACGTACAGGCACTGCAGGCTGCCGCAACCGGGGCAACAGTGATGTACAGCGCAGGCAGTCCACCCTACGACCGATGGGTGAGCAATTGGCCACCGCTGGCAGCCTCGATGTTGTCGGCTGCGGAGGCGACCGGTGCGGTACTGGTGTTGGTGAGCAATCTCTACGGATACGGTCCCGTCGATCATCCGATGGTGGAGAGGGATCCTCTCGATGCGACCGGTGCAAAAGGGCGTGTCCGAGCCATGATCTGGGAGCAGGCATTGGCAGCGCATGAACAGGGCCGGGTTCGTGCCACGGAGTTGCGGTCGTCGGATTACTACGGTCCCGCGGTCTTGCTCAGTCAGATGGGCGAGAGGGTGATCCCACGAATCTTGGCAGGCAAGGGGGTCCAGGTCGTCGGCAAGACAGACCTCCCGCATAGCTGGACGTATGTCAACGACGTTGCACGCGCCCTTATCGCCGTCGGTGGCGACCAGCGTGCCTGGGGGCGCGCTTGGCATGCGCCGAATAACCCACCGCTCTCCCAACGCCAGATGATCCAGGCGCTGGGCGTCGCGGCAGGGATGAAGGACGTGAAGGTGAGCTCGATTCCACCCCTCGCTCTCACAGTCCTCGGTGTGTTCAACCCCACGATCCGCGAGCTGCACGAGACCATGTATCAATTCAACCAACCGTTCGTGATGGATTCGTCGGCGATAACGACGACCTTCGGGCTGGCCCCGACATCGATCGACGCATCATTGGACGCGACGATCGCGTGGTTCAAGGGACGTCAGACCAATCGGGAAACGCCGGCGCACAGCGACAGCCGCGCCGCCTGAGTTGGCCACCATGACTGCCTTCCGGCCGTTCTTCAACCCTGCCACCGGTGAATGGATTGAATACTCGGCGTCTGCGCAGGACGACGACGGCAAGGTCTTCCGCTTCCAATGGCGAAGCATCCCTGGGGCAGCGATCACTGAGCACATTCATCCTTACCAGGAAGAACGGTTCATCATCACCGCGGGAGAAGCGCACTTCACACTCAACGGTGAGCAGCATGTTGCACGCGCTGGTGAGACGATCGTCGTTCCCGCAGGGGTGCGTCATTCCGAGGGAAACAGCGGAACCGCCGAAATCGAGGGTGTCGTCGAGCTGCGGCCGGCGCTCCTCACGAAGGAACTGCACGAGGCGTTCGCGGGCTTGGTAGCGGACGGCGGGACGACGCCACGGGGTGCGCCGAAGAACCCACTCCAACTGGGTGCAACCTTCTGGCACTTTCGGCATGAGAGCCGGGTCACTTCACCGCCGATCTGGGTGCAGAACCTGATGCTGCCGCCACTGTGGGCATTGGCGAAGGTCTTCCGTGTGCGGCCGTATTACCAGCGGTGGGATAGCCGGATCGATCCAGGCAACTAATGTCGCCACTCGCCGATAGCGTGCCCCCGCGAGACGCTGATCCATCCGTCGCCCTCCGGCAGTTTCCGGTGAGTATCGAGCCGGATCTGACTCGTGCGCCAACGTTGCCTCCTGCGCGCCCATCCGAGGTGTCGCCGTTCCCCGCTATCGGCGATTACGCCTTGCTCTCCGACTGCGAAACAACAGCTCTGGTGGCTCCGAGCGGCAACATCGAGTGGTTGTGCCTGCCGCGCATGGATTCCCCGAGCGTCTTCGGCTCGCTGCTCGACCGCGACGCCGGAGGGTTTCGACTCGGTCCAGCAGATCTGACGGTGCCCGATGCCCGCCGCTACCTCCCCGGCACCATGATTCTGGAGACGAGCTGGGGCACGAAGACAGGCTGGGTTGTCGTTCGCGACGTTCTGCTCATTGGGCCATGGGATGAGGAACGAGAGATCGCCGATGCCGTCTACAGCCGAGCGCCCACTGACTACGCTGCCGAACACGTGTTGCTTCGCACGGTCCGCTGCCTCAACGGCGAGGTCCAGATGCATCTCGACTGCGACCCGCTGCTTGACTATGGGCGCCGGCCGGTCCGTTGGGAATACACCGATCGAGGGCAGCATGATGGGCGCGCGTTCGCTGACGGCACCGACCTCGACCTCCGCTTGTCCACCAACTTTCGGATCGGTTTCGAGGGGTCCAGGGCGATCGCGCGCAGCCTCCTCAAGGAGGGTGACGAGCGTTATTGCGCCCTCTCTTGGTCGAACACCGACCCGCCGTTGGATGTCGACGATGCGTCCCGTCGTTTGGCCTGGACCGCCCATCACTGGCAGCACTGGCTGAGCCGAGGCGAGTTTCCCGACCACCCCTGGCGAAGTCACCTGCAGCGCAGCGCGCTGACCGTAAAGGCGCTGACCTACGCTCCGACCGGTGCCCTGGTGGCGGCGCCAACGACCTCGCTGCCCGAGACCCCGGGAGGCGAGCGCAATTGGGACTACCGGTTCACCTGGATCCGCGATTCGGCCTTCGCCCTTTGGGCTTTGTACAGCCTCGGCTTCGACTGGGAGGCGAACGACTTCTTCCGGTTCCTCGCCGACGTTGCCGAACGCGATCCCGAGCTGCAGGTCGTGTATGGCATCGGGGGAGAGTCCGACTTGACGGAGCAAATCCTCGACCACCTGCAGGGATACGAAGGCGCTCGCCCGGTGCGAACTGGCAACGGCGCGCACAGCCAGCGCCAACATGACGTCTGGGGGGTGGTGCTCGACGCGGTGTACATCCACACCCGTTCGCGCGACCACTTCGATGAGCGGACGTGGCCACTCCTGCAGCGCCAGGTCGAGGCGGCCCTGGCCCATTGGCGGGAGCCGGACTGCGGTATCTGGGAGGTGCGTGGGGAGCTACGCCACTTCACCTCTTCAAAGGTCATGTGCTGGGTTGCTATCGACCGCGGCGCCCGTCTTGCCCGAATCCGCGAGGCGCACGAGCTGGCCGACTGCTGGGAGAACGCAGCTGCGGAGATTAAGAAGGACATCTGTGCCCATGGCCTCGACGATCGCGGAGCCTTCACCCAGAGCTATGGGAGCGGCACCTTGGACGCGTCCCTCCTTCTGCTCCCGCTGGTGCGGTTTCTACCCCCTGACGACCCGCGGATCCGAGCCACGGTAATGGCGATCGCGGAGGAGTTGACCGAGGACGGGCTGGTGCTTCGCTACCGGACGGAAACCACGGACGACGGTCTCAATGGCGTCGAGGGCAGCTTCACCATCTGCTCTTTCTGGCTGGTCTCTGCGCTCGTGGAGATCGGCGAATTAACGAAGGCACGCCGGCTCTGCGAGAAGCTGCTCTCGCTTGCGAGCCCGCTCGGTCTGTACGCTGAGGAGATCGACCCGCGGAGCGGACGCCACCTCGGCAACTTTCCCCAGGCCTTCAGCCACCTAGCTCTGATCAACGCGGTTATCCACGTGATTCAGGCGGAACAGCCTGACGCTCCGCATCCTTTCGCACGGCTGATCGCGTGACGCCGTGGGGAGAGGAGCGATCAACTCCGATCAATCACGGCTATGGATGTCGACGCGATTCCAACGGATTCCATCAACCACGGTCTAGTCGTCATTCCAACCATTTCCCGAAGAAAGCACTCTAAAGCGAACCCAGCATCCATCGGGAAATGAGTACTGGTCTGGGGGACGAGGGGTCGCAGGTTCGAGTCCTGTCTCCCCGACTTCCCGACCTTTGCACTGCAGTGGAGCCATTTGCACGCGATTGCAATAGATTCCGGCGACGTAAGGGTGCCCTTCCGCGACCTTGATAGAGTGCTCACAGTGGTTCGCAAGCCGTCAAACATTGATCGC
>JBEKKP010000101.1:0-8988 GCA_050010655.1 Candidatus Dormibacteria bacterium | reverse complement strand
GCGATCGCGTGCGAGTACTCGACGTCAAGCGACGTCTCCTGCGCCCAGCCAACCATCATCGGTCGCTTGGTGGCGTTGAACGGAGGAATCGGGCCTTCCGGCTGCAGGATCGTGAAGTTGGGCGGAGCGGGGAGGTTGAAGCCTCGGTCGAACGCCGCCAGCTCCTGGCCGATGCCCTGGAAGCCGTACGAGTCGACGATGACGATCGTCTCGCCCTTGCCGGTGAAGCCCTGCTTGTAGAGCGGACCCAGGTTGTATGCCTCCTCTCCTGGAACTGCTGGGGCGAGTAGCAGGCGATCCCGATCTGCGCCTCACAGTCCGCGGTGGTCGGCGGCGCTCCAAATGCGTGGGTGCTGAGCAACTGTGCCAGCGGCACGGGTGTTGCTGTCGCGGCAGTCACCACGGCTGCGCCGGAGCCGCCGACCGTCAGTAGCGTTGCGGCAAGCAGGCCCGATCCGGAAAGAAGGCCCGTCATGCGTTTTGGCATGGAAAACATCGTTTCGAAATACCCCCTAAGTGATTCTCTCGACGCGATACGCCGAGGCCAGGATAGCGACCTCCTCTCGGGGACGATTCACGTAGTAGCAGTGGAGGTTACACCGGGAAACGAATGGCTCGCTCGGCGCATTCGTCAGGCGGGCGTGTCGGGTTTCCGAGCCCGGCTTGGGGCCACTCGAGACGGCTCATTGGGCATCTTCGGATACTGCGGCGGCCACGGCGCGTCGGGCAGCCCCGCGGCGGTATCGCGCTCGTGGAGCGCCAGTACCGGCTCGAGCGACTGGGGTGCGGACGACATCGCCAGCCACGGGTCTCCGCCCGCGGCGACTCGCGGCGGAACGGTGGCAATGGTGAGCACGTCCGGCGTGATGTCCTCCAGCTCATTCCAGGCAAAGGGTGTCGACACCTGCGCCCCCGGCCGTGCACGCACCGACCACGCGCCGAAAATCGTCTTGTGCGGCGCGTTCTGGTTGAAATCGATGAAAACCCGCCGGCCGCGTTCCTCCTTCCACCAGGCGCAGGTGATGAGGTCCGGCCGCCGCCGTTCGAGCTCGCGTCCGACTGCCACAGCCGCTGAGCGCACGTCGTACGAGGTCCAGCGGGGCTGCAGGCGAACGTAGACGTGAATGCCGCGGTTGCCGGTGGTCTTCGGCAGGCACATGACGCCGAGCTCATCGAAGAGTGCCCGCACCTCCACGGCTGCCTCCCGCACCATCGCGAAGGTGACTCCGGGGCTCGGATCCAGGTCGATGCGGAGCTCGTCGGCGTGGTCCGGGTCCGACGCCAGCGACGGCCACACATGAAATCCGAGGCACCCGAGGTTCACCGCCCACAGCACGTGCGCCAGGTCTGCCGCCACCAGCGCGAGGGACGTCGTGCCGTTCGGGGTGCTGACGATCGTCGTCTCGAGCCATTCCGGGCGCGTATCCGGGACGCGCTTCTGGAAGAACGAAGGACCGCTCGCGCCATTCGGGAACCGCTGGAGGAGCACCGGACGGCCGCCCATGGCACGCATGAGCGACTCCTCGACCGCCTGGTAGTACCTGACGAGGTCAAGCTTGGTGTCGCCGCGCTCGTTGAAATAGACCTTGCCGGGGTTGGTGATCGGGACTTCGCGGCCCGCAGCTTCGATCAGAACGACCTCGTCAGCCATCGATGGCGAGCATAGACGCGGTCGCCTCGCTACGCCCATGACCGCGCTTCGTGGACAATCCGGCCTCGATGGAGGAACACGGCGTGGCCCAGGAATCTCCGGAGCCCCAGAAGCCCGACGAAGAGCAGGACGGCTCGCAGGACTTCGCGGCACTCATCGACTTCCACCCCTACCGCGACCGCTTCGAGGCCAACCACCGGATCCCGGCCGAACCGCGGTCGCGGGAGAGCATCCTCGCCGAACTCGGTGCGATGGCGACCGAGGAAGACCAGATGGGGAATGCCGGGCGCGTATCGGGCTCCATCTATCACGGCGGTCACGATCACTACCAGTTCCTCACCGAGGCGTACGGGCTGTTCGCCCACGCGAATGTGCTGCAGCGCGACATGTATCCGAGCGCAACCAAGCTCGAGGGCGAGATTGTCGCCATGACCGCGTCGCTGCTCCACGGTGAGGCCGTCGCGCAACACCACCAGGGCGACGAGGTGTGTGGTGTCGTCACCTTCGGCGGCACCGAGAGCCTGATCAACCCGATGCTCGTCTATCGCGAGCGCGGCCGCATCGAGAAGGGGATCACCGCCCCGGAAGTGATCATCCCGATCACCGCGCACGTCGCGTTGCAGAAGGCGGCGCACATGCTTGGGATCACGCTGCTCCAGGCACCGGTGGGCGACGACTGGCGCGCCGACGTCGAATGGATGCGTGAGCACGTGACGGAGAACACCGTCGCGATCGTCGGGTCGGCGGGCAACTACCCGCACGGGCTCATCGATCCCATCGAGGAGATGTCGGCGCTGGCGCTCGAGCACGACCTCGGGCTCCACGTCGACGGGTGCATGGGCGGCTTCATCCTGCCGTGGGCGGAACGCCTGGGATATCCGATCCCGACGTTCGATTTCCGCCTCCCGGGAGTCACGTCGATCTCCGCCGACACGCACAAGTTCGGGTATGCGCTGAAAGGGACGTCGGTGCTGCTCTATCGGAACAGCGCGCTGCGTCGGTATCAGTACTTCAGCTACCCGGACTGGCCGGGTGGCATCTACATGTCACCAGGGCTTTCCGGAAGCCGTTCCGGAGGGATCGTGGCTGCCGCGTGGGCCGCGATGCTGAGCCTCGGCGAGCAGGGATACATGGAGATCGCCGAGCGCATCTTCGAGACTGCCGCGACGATTCTCACCGGCGTTGCCGAGATCCCGGAACTCGAGATCTTCGGCGATCCCACGTTCATCATCGCCTTCCGCGGACGGGGCATCGACATCTATCACGTGAACGATTTCCTGATCAGCAAAGGCTGGCGACTCAACGCGCTGCAGCTGCCGCCAGGCCTGCATTTCTGCGTGACCCGGCCAAACACAGCGGACGGCGTCGCCGAGGCGTTCCTCGCGGATCTGCACGAAGCGGTGGCGTACGCGAAGACGCCGGGGCTCGGTCCGGCTCGGAGCGGCGCGCTGTACGGTCTCGGGGGCTCGCCCGAGGGCAACGAGGCGCTCGACATGCTGTTCGCAGCCGCGCTCGACGCGATGTACGACGTGGTGCCGTAGGGGAGATGGCCGGACCCTGGATCCTCGCGGTGGATCTCGGAACGGGTGGCCCGAAGACAGGCGCCGTCACGCTCGACGGCGAACTCCTCGCGGTCGCCCATCGGACGGTCGACACGACATACACGGACGATGGCGGCGCCGTCCAGGATCCCGCAGCCTGGTGGGACGGCATTCGTGAAGGAATAGCTGAGGTCCTCGACCAGGGCGTCGCCGGCCGCGATGCGGTTGGCGTCGGCATTACCGGCCAGTGGGGATCGACAGTCCCGGTCGGCGCGAATGGCGAGGCGATCGGGCCGTGCATCCTGTGGTCGGACACGCGCGGCCGTGCGCTTGCCGCCGAGCGGATGGGCGGGCCGATCAGCATCGTGGGCTATTCGCCCGGCAATCTCGTGAGCTGGTTGCGCCTCACCGGCGGCGCGCCGTCGCCGGGTGGCGCCGACCCGCTCGGCCACCATCTGCATCTCGCCACACGCGAGCCCGAGCTGTACGGCCGCGTGGAAACGCTGCTCGAGCCGCTCGACTATCTGGGCATGCGCTTCACGGGACGGCGCGCCGCAACGCAGGCCTCGATGATCCTGTCCTGGCTCACCGACAACCGCCCGCGAGGCACGGGTGGGTACCAGCCGGCGCTGATCCGCCGCTCGGGTCGCGAGGCGGCGAAGCTGCCGGAGCTGCTGCCGACCGGGACGGTGCTCGGCGGTCTGCTCGCCGACGTCGCGGCGTCCCTCGGGCTGCCCGAGGGCATCCCGGTGGTGGCCGGCATCCCCGATCTTCACACCGGGTATATCGGCTCCGGCGCGGTCACGGCCTACGCAGGCCACGTGACCATCAGCACCACCGCCTGGATCGGGTGCGAGGTGCCGTTCAAACGGACCGATGTCTTCCATCAGGTGGCGTCCGTCCCGGGGCTGCGAGCCGGGTCGTATCTCGTCGCCAACAACCACGAGACGGCCGGCGTGTGCCTGCAGTGGTTGCGTGACTCCGTCGGCGCCGGCGACGGTCTGGACCCGGCAGGGCACGCGGGGTACGAGCGGCTCACGGCACTGGCGGCAACCGCCTCGGCCGGGTCCGGCGGCGTGATGTTCACGCCGTGGCTGAATGGGGAGCGCAGCCCGGTGGACGACCGCACGTTGCGCGCTGCGTTTCTCAACGTCTCGATGACGACCGGGCGCGCGCACCTGGTTCGCGCGGTCCTCGAAGGTGTGGCGTTCAACGCGCGCTGGCTGCTCGATTCCGTGGAGCGCTTCGTCAAGCGTCCCATGCCGGTGCTCCGCATCCTCGGCGGCGGCGCGGCGTCCGATCTCTGGTGTCAGATCCACGCCGACATCCTCGACCGGCGCATCGAGCGCGTGGCCGCGCCGATGTACGCGAATCTGCGCGGCGCCGCGCTGTTCGCGTCGATGTCGCTGGGAAACATCGACCTCGCCGGCGCTGCGGCGCGTGTCCGCGTCGACGCGTCGTTCGATCCCGACCCGCGGGCACGCATGGTCTACAAGCCGATGTACGAGGAATATCGGCGCCTCTATCATCGCCTCCACGGTGTGTACGAACGGTTGAACGCATGAACACCACGGCGGTGCGCCCGCCGGCAATACGGTGGGCGATCCTCGTCGTCTACGCGGTCCTCGCTGCGTGTACGCAACTGCTCTGGCTCACCTTTGCGGCAATCGACACGGACTCGGCCAGGGTGTTGCACACCGACGTCGGCACGGTCGGTGACCTCGCCGCGATCTTTCCCTTCATCTACGTGGTGCTCGCGCTGCCTGTCGGTCGCTGGCTGGATGCGCGGTTCACGCACGCGCTGGCAATCGGCGCGGTGCTCACCGGCGTGGGCGCACTCGTGCGGGTTACCGCCCCCGCGTCGTTCGGCATCCAGCTTGCCGGCCAGGTGGTGATCGCCGCGGGACAGCCCTTTGTGCTGAACAGCATCACCAAGGTTGCCGCGCGATATTTCCCCCAGACGGAACGCGCAACCGCGATTTCGATCGGCAGCGTCGCGCTGTTTCTCGGGATCCTCGCGTCGGTCCTCATCGCGGCGCCGCTGTTCTCCGCGGGCGGTCTCGGTCTGGTGCTGACGGTGGAAGCAGTCCCGTCGGTGATCGCAGGCGCACTCATGCTGCTGTTGCTCCGAGTTCCCGCGATCTACCCGGATAACGCCTCGACGTCAGTGAGCATGCGCTGGCTCATCAACGACAAATTCATGTGGCTCCTCGCTGGACTCATCTTCATTGGAATGGGTGTGTACAACGCGGTCGCCACGTGGTTGCAGCCGGTGCTCGCGAATTTCGGTGAGGGTGGCGCGGCCGGCAACCTCATCGCGGTGCTCACTGCCGGTGGCATTGTCGGCGCCGCGATTCTTCCGCCGATTGTCGCCGCGCGTAACCAGCGACGCACCATGCTGGTGGTGGCGCTCGCCTTCAGCGCAGTCGCGTTCGTCGCCACCGATCTGCAGCACGACGTCGTGTGGCTCGGTGTGTGGTTCTTCGCAACGGGATTCGCGATCATGACCTGCCTGCCGGTTGTCCTCGACTGGTCGGCGATCCACGCCGGCATGGCGCGCGAGGGTGCCGCTGCCGGATTCCTGCTCATGGCGGGAAACCTCGGGGGTGTGGTGCTCGTGCTCGTTATTCAGGTGCTGATGGGCAATGCATATGTGCCACTTGCGGCGCTCGCCGTCATCGGGCTGCTCGGCCTGCCGCTCGCCCTCGCGCTGCCCGGCCGGTCAGTGGCTGTGCGTGGCCCCGCCGTCGCGACGCTTGACGGCGAGCGCTGAGATGGCCTCGAGCAGGCATCGATGCGCATTCTGCGAGGTGATCTCGGCCCAGTCATAGGGTGGCGACACCTCCACGACATCCATCGCAACGACGTCGGTGCGCAGCACGATCTCCCGAATCGCGCGAAGCAGATCGACCGGTTGCATCCCACCGGGTTCCGGTGTTCCGGTCCCCGGTGCAAACCCGGGATCGAGCACGTCGATATCCACGGACAGATAGATGTGCTCGGGACCGTCGAGCGCCTGTGCGATCGCGTCCTCGATGACTGGCACGACGCCGCGATCGCGGAGCTCACCCATGAGGTGCCATCGCATCCCCTGCGCGCGCATCCAGTCGAACGTGTCCTTCGGCGGCCAGTATCCGCGCAGTCCAACCTGCACGAAATTGCGCCCAGGAACGGCACCCGACTCGATCAGGCGGCGCATCGGGGATCCGTGCGAGTACAGGTTGCCCCACTGGTTGTCACCGGTATCGGCGTGCGCGTCGAAATGCACGATGCCGAGACTTCCCGGTGGATACGCTGACGCGACAGCTGTCGCCGACGGCCACGTGATGGAGTGATCACCGCCGATCACGAGGGGAATGATCGATCGCTGCGCGACCTCGCCGACCCGCTCCCGGATCGCTGCGTGCGATGCCTCGACCATGCCGGGGAGACAGAGCGCGTCACCGTAATCGACGACACGAAGGACCTCGAGCGGCGCCACTTCGAGCTCGAGGTGCCACTCGGCGGACTGGTACGTCGCGGTACGCACGCTGCGTGGTCCGAAACGCGCGCCGGGGCGGTAGGTGACGCCTTCGTCCCACGGAGCGCCGACGACGGCGATATCGGGCTTGAGCTCGTCGAGCTCCGCCCCGGTCATCAGCAGCGGGAGCTTGCAGAACGTCGTCGGTCCGAGGTATGCGGGGCTGTCGGCGTATCTGTCCATCGCGGCGAAGACTATCGCTTCGCGGCCGTGTGCAGAGCCTCCGCTCCTTCGTGTCCGATGCAGACCGGCGTGGCACGCGGCGTCACCAATGCCGTACAACTGCGGCGATGAGGCTCACCGACGCAGACGCATTGAGTTTCGATTGCTACGGCACGCTGATCAACTGGGAGGCGGGCATAGCCGCGGTGCTGTCGCCGTGGGCGAGTGCGCATCACCTGCACCTCAGCGTCGAGGAACTGCTGGAGCGCTACGCGGTGGTGGAGGCTCGCCAGGAGGAGCTCACGCCACGCGCGCTCTACCCGGACATTCTCGATGCGGCGATGCGCAGCCTCGGGACGTCACTCGGCATCGATGTCAGCGACGAGGAAAGCAAGCGTCTGGCGACATCGGTTCCGGATTGGCCCGCGTTTCCCGACTCACCAAGTGCGCTTGCGAAGCTCGCGACGCGCTACAAGCTGGTGATTCTCTCCAACATCGACCGCCAGTCATTCGCCGCGAGCAACGCGCGCCTCGGCGTCCATTTCGACGCCATCCTCACGGCCCAGGACATCGGATCGTACAAACCATCACCCAGGAATTTCGAAGTCCTTGTGGATACCGTGCATGCACTCGGTGTTGGCGACGGCCGTCTGCTGCACGTCGCGCAGAGCCTCTTTCACGACCACGTCCCGGCGAGACGGCTCGGGTTGCCGACGGTGTGGATCGACCGGCGTGGCGAGCGCGCGGGATGGGGTGCGACACCGCCGCCGGGGATTCCGGTGGAGCCGGATTTCACGTTCTCGTCGATGGCCGACTTCGCGGCCGCCTGTTTCGCGACGGACAACGAGTGAGGGATGCCGGCCGGAGCCGGCACCCCTCGTCGATGTCGCCAGGCGGGTCCTGGGTTTCGGGTCAGGACCAGCGCCAGTTCTCCGGGTAGATCTGCAACAGCGGATCCTGAGGATCGGTGCCCTTCAGATCCTTGTTGATCTCGGAGAGTTGCGCGTATGCGACGGGTAGCCAGATGACGGGGAGCTGCTTCGCGAGGTAGTCCTCGTACGTGTACATGGCCTGCACGTTGCTGCTTGTCTCGGTTGCGAGGATGTCGCTCTCCGCCTGCGGGTCGCAGTAGCCGCCGGAGTCCGAGCCAGCGTACTGGACGCTGGCGCCGGAGCCGGTGCAGGACCAGAGCTCGTCACCCGTGGGCTCGTAGTCTGGTGCGTAGATCCAGCCACCACCCCAGAACTCCATGTCCCAGGTGCACGGCGAACCCGTCTTGCAGGGCTGCGCATTACCGATGACCGTGTCAAACGGGGCTGTGGTCAGATCGATCGCGATGCCTGCCTGCGCGAAGTCGGTCTTCAGCTGCGCCATCTCCTGGTCGAGAGAGGGCTGTCCACTCTCGTACTGGAGTCCGAACGACGCCTTGGCACCCTGCGGGATATCGGCGCCGCACTCGCCTGCACCAGTGCCGGGGTTGGTGCACGTGCTGGTGCCATCAGCGTTGACGGTCCATCCGTTTGCCTTGAGCAGCGAGATTGCCTTGCTCGGGTCATACGGGTATGGATTGCTCTTCTCGAACGAATCGACGAAGTTCGAGGTTGGCTTGGTCGGCACCGGGCCGTACGTCGGGTAGGCGTACCCGAAGAACGCCTTGCTGATGAAGGTGTTCTGGTCGACCAGGTCCTGCATCGCCTGTCTGAAGTACAGCTGCTTGAAGATCGGTCCGCTCACTGGATTCGTGAAGTTCTCCGGGAAGAACAGCACCTGCCATCCCGTCCATGGCTGGAAGTTGTAGACGTTGCTGAGCGAATTCTTCTGCAGCGCGTCGTTTGCGGGGAGATAGCCGTAGTCGACGATGGTGTTGGTGACCGAGGTCGCCGCCTTGAGCTGGTTGAACTCGGCGCCTGCCTGCGTGAACGGCACCTCGAAGAATTCCTTGAGCGTCGGCTTGATCGGTCCGCCGTATTCGGGGTTCGGGACCATCGCGACGTTGCCGGCGGTGTCCATCGACTTCAGCTTCCACGGACCCGAGACCACCTGCCAGAGCGGGTTGGTGTTGTAGGTCGAGATGGACTTCGACTCCGAGTCGAGGTACTTGAAGACCGCCTGCG
>JBEKKP010000100.1:0-9015 GCA_050010655.1 Candidatus Dormibacteria bacterium | reverse complement strand
AGGCGCCACGCCCGACGCACCGCCCGGGGAGCTCCAGATACCTGCAACCGATGTGGAGATCATCATCGACTCGCGTCAGGCGGACGACGCCGTGGAGCGCGTTCGCAACGCGGGCGCGATGTCCATCCGGACCGTGGTCGACGGCAATCCGCGCACCGGATATCTCATCGGCGTGGCGTTCGCGCCGAAAGGTGAGGACCTCGCCTACTACATGCCGGTATGGCATGCTGGGCTCGAGCGCAACGCCGATCCCGCAGCAGTTGCAGCGCTGGAGAACGTGCTCGTCGACAGCACGATCGCGAAGCGCGGATACGACCTGAAGCGAGAATTGCTCGCCTGGCGACGGCGCGGCATCGCCGTTGCGGGGCTGCAATTCGACGCGATGCTCGCCGCGTACTTGACGAACTCTCGTCTGAAGGTCCCCACGCTGCCGGTCCTCGCGCATGACCTGTGTGCGCTGAGCGTTGAAGCGGAGGAGACATTGCTCGGCAGCGGTCGTTCGAAGCGCGGCATCGCTGATGTGCCCATCGAAGAGGCTGCGGCGTATTACGGGGTCTGGGTCGGTTTGATCGATCCCGTCGGCGAGGTGCTCGTGCGCGACATGGAGCGCGCAGGCGCAACGCGACTCCACGACACCATGGAGCTGCCGCTCGTGCCGATTCTCGCCGCGATGGAGGTCGAGGGTGTGGCGGTGGACTGCGACCTGCTCGGATCGATCAGCGCCGAGATGCACACCCGCATCACCGAGATCGAGAGCGAAGTGCAGGAAGTCGCCGGATACACGTTCAATCCCGGGAGCACACAGCAACTCGGGCGGTTTCTTTACGACGATCTTGGTCTCGCGAGCGGGCGTAAGACCAAGACCGGACGGAGCACGGATGCCGACACCCTCGAAGCGCTTCGCGATGAGCACCCCGTGGTGGAGCAGATCCTCGAATGGCGACAGCTCACAAAACTGAAGAGCACCTACGTCGATGCGCTTCCACTGTTGTGCACGGCCGATTCACGCGTGCACACGTCGTTCAACCAGGCCGTGGCGACCACCGGGCGCCTGTCGTCGTCGGACCCCAACCTGCAGAACATTCCAGTGCGCACCCAGTGGGGGCAACGGATCCGGCGCGCTTTCCACGCTGACAAAGGGCAGCGTCTCGTCAGCGCCGATTACTCGCAGGTGGAGCTGCGCGTGCTCGCCCACGTCACGGGAGAACAGGAGCTGATCGAGGCGTTCCAGCGCGGCGAGGACATCCACCGTCGCACTGCTGCGGAGGTGTATGCCGTCGCTCCGGAGGACGTCACGCCGGATATGCGGCGGATCGCCAAGGTGGTCAACTTCGGCGTGGTGTATGGGCTGAGCGATTTCGGGCTCGCCCGCGACACCGGCATGAGCCGCGAGGATGCCCATACGTTCATCGACGCGTATTTCCGCAATTTTCCCGCGGTCACGACGTATCTCGAGGCGGTGCGCAACCACGCGCGAGAGTACGGCTGGGTGGAGACCTTCATCGGGCGGCGGCGGTACATCGCGGACATCCGCGCGGCCAACCGCCAGCTCCGCTTCGCGGCCGAGCGCATGGCGGTGAACATGCCGATCCAGGGCGGCGCGGCCGACATCATGAAGCAGGCGATGATCCTCGTCGACACAGCGCTGCGCGAGAAGGGCCTGCGCAGCCGGATCCTGCTCCAGGTGCACGACGAACTGCTCCTCGAGGCGCCGGCGGAAGAAGTGGACGACCTCGTCGTGCTCCTGCGCGATCGGATGGGTGCTGCGGAGGCGCTCAAGGTCCCGCTCGATGTTGACGTCAAGGTCGGCGACAACTGGGGGGACATGACGCCCATCGGCAGGTCATGATCGAGGTGCACAGGCAGGAACGCCGGCTCCAGGGCTGGTAAGCTCCTTGGTAACCCGAAGGAGGTGCGGCACCCGTGAGCTCCAGGCCGAGGCCGACTGTAACCATATGGCCCATGGAATCAAGGTACTTGGTGCAGTCGATGTGTTCTATCCTCGCGTCCGGTGGAACATTCGAACGGGACACCACGGGACTCAGCGAGGGGCCGCGGGGTCACTTCGGGACCGTCCTGCTCTTCTTGCCACCGCCCGGGACAATTGAGCTGGTCCGCAACGAGTCAGGCGAGGGGCATTTGCGCGTCTGGATTCTCGATCGAAACCGCCCCATCGCCAGTGTGGACGATGATCTCAGCACCGATGCAAAGTGGCTCATCGACGCCGTCTTCGACGGGTACGACCATCCAGATCAATCACCGGCGTCCTTCACCCCGGAGCCGTTGCCACCTCCCGAGGTCGAGACACCGCATCCTCCGGGCTGGCGTGAGCGGTTGTGGGAGATCCCCCTCGCGGGCTTGCCAGACCACCAGATCTGACGCGTCTCGACGCCTGATTCGGCGGGATATGACGCGCATCGCGAGGACCTGACGTGCCGGAACTACCGGAGGTGGAGACCGTGGCGCGGGACCTTCGTGGTGCTGTCACGGGGCGGCGCATCGAGCACGTGACCGTCGATCGTCCGGACGTCGTGAAATACCCAGACGGGCGGATGCTCCCGCAACTGCTCGTCGGGCAGAGGTTCGAGGGTGTGGATCGCCGCGGCAAGTACTTGCTCCTCGGCCTCGACTCAGGCGACGAACTGATGGTGCATCTCGGCATGACCGGGCATCTCCTCGTCTGTGATGCGGACGCACCGGTCGCGAAGCACACCCACATCCGCGCCGCACTCGATGACGGCCGCGAGTTGCGCTTCGACGATGCCCGTCGGTTCGGGCGGGTGGCATACGGCTCGCGAGAGGCGTTGTCCGAAGCGCGAGTGCTGCCGCGGCTCGGTGTCGAGCCGCTTTCCGACGCGTTTTCGCAGGATCGCCTTGACGCCGTGCTGCGCAAGACGACCCGGACCGTGAAGGCAGCGCTGCTCGACCAGAAGGGCGTTGCCGGTCTCGGCAACATCTACATCGACGAGGCGTGCTTCCTCGCGGGAGTCCGCCCCACGCAACGGTGTCATCGGCTCACGCGCAAGGAGCGGGCCGCGCTCCTGGACGCGATCCGTCGCGTGCTCACCGCAGCCGTCGCCAATCGCGGAAGCAGCGTCGACGACTATCGCGACGCGTGGAACGCTCGCGGCAGCAATCAGGAACGCCTGCAGGTTTACGGACGAGGTGGTGAGCCGTGTTTCACGTGCGGGCGGCCGCTGAACCACACGGTCACTGCAGGACGCACGACCGTGTACTGCGCGAAGTGCCAGCGATGACACGCGTCACCATCGCGAGCTACGACGACGATCCGCCACTCGGTGGTCAGGGCGTCGTCGTCCACGGGATGCGCGCCGCATTGGAGCGGCGCGGCGTGCAGGTCCACACGATTTCCGGACGGGGCGAGCACGCGATCGCATTCGCGCGCCGCACGGGTCGCGCGCCGCTCGACTTCTCGATGCAGCTCAACCGCTACCCGCAGATCCTCATGCGCGCCGCCCCGGACGTGATCCACGCGCAAGGTGGCCCAGGCGGTGTGCTGCTCTGGAAAAAGCTCGGCGCTCCGCTCGTGTACACCGCGCATCACACATACCGGCAGGCCCACCGTCTGGGGTCGGTGAAGCGAATGCTCAACGGCGTCGAGGCGCGTTCCTACCGTGGCGCGGCGATGGTGCTCCCGGTCTCGCGTTCCACCGCGAATGCGCTGCTCGAGATGCGCATCCCGGCGTCGCGCATCGAGGTGGTGTCCAACGGTGTCGAAGCGGTGGACCTCCCCGGCGTGGAGCACGAGGACGGACGGGTGCTCTTCGTCAGCCGGATGGAACGCGAGAAGGGCGCACTCGATGCCATCTCGCTGTTGCAGGCACTCACCGACGCGGATCCGAAGGTGCACGGGGTCATGGTCGGGACAGGCAGTCTCGCTGCCGACGTCCAGAAGGCCGCGGACGCGAGCGCAGGGAGGATCGAGTATCTCGGCGCGCTCGACCGGGCGGCGTTGAACCGGGAGTACGCGCGGGCCGCCGTCCTGGTGATGCCGTCGCGTTTCGAGGGCCTCGGGATGGTGGCCCTCGAGGCGCAGGCAGCCGGGACGCCGGTGGCAGGGTTCGATGTCGACGGCCTGCGGGACGCGGTCGGCGTTGGTGGGGTGCTCGCGCCTGCCGGCGATCTCGTCGCACTTCGCATGGCCACGGCCGACCTGCTCAAGGATCCCGCTCGTCGTGCTGAGTTAGGCGCGCGCGGACGTGAGGTCGTGCTTGCCGAGCACTCGTGGGACGCGATTGCAACTCGTCTTGAGGAGATCTACCGCTCGCTGCTTTGATGCGAATTCGGTGCGAGTCGCGCAGCGACTAGACTCGATGCGTGCCCGCTCTCGAGTTGCTTGCGCCCTTCGCACCGGCTGGTGACCAGCCTGAAGCGATCCGCGCGCTCAACCGTGGATTGGTGGAGGGCCAGCGCGAGCAGATCCTCCTCGGGGTGACCGGGTCGGGCAAGACCTTCACCATCGCCAACGTCATCGCGGAGCAACAGCGCCCCACACTGGTGCTCTCGCCGAACAAGACGCTGGCTGCCCAGCTCTGGGCCGAGTTCCGCGAGTTCTTCCCCAAGAACGCCGTGGAGTATTTCGTCTCGTACTACGACTTCTATCAGCCAGAGGCATACATTCCGCGCACCGACACGTACATCGAGAAGGACTCATCGCGCAACGACGAGATCGACCGCTTGCGCAACAGCGCGACACGGGCGCTGCTGACGCGCCGCGACGTGGTGGTGGTCGCGTCCATCTCCTGCATCTACGGCATCGGCTCGCCGGAGAACTACCTGGGCGAATCGATCACGGTCAAGAAGGGCGAGTCGTGGCGGCGGGACATCCTGCTCCGCAAGCTCTCGGACCTCCAGTACGCGCGCAATGACATGGATTTCGGGCGCACGCGCTTCCGGGTGCGAGGCGACGTCGTGGATGTCCAGCCCGCATACGAGGAGATCGCGACACGCATCGAGTTCATGGGCGACACCATCGAGTCGATCAAGGACTTCGACGCGCTCACCGGTGAGATTCTCACGATGCGCGACGAGCTGACGGTCTTCCCCGCGACGCATTACGTTACCCCGCAGGAGCAGTTGAACCGCGCGCTCGTCTCCATCGAGGCGGAGCTCGAAGACCGGGTGAAGTTGCTCGAAACGCGCGGACGGCTGCTCGAAGCGCAGCGCCTCCGGCAGCGCACCAACTTCGACATGGAGATGATGCGCGAGACCGGTACGTGCGCCGGCATTGAGAACTACTCGCGGCACCTCAGCAGTCGCTCAGAGGGCGAGCGCCCGCACTGTCTGCTCGACTTTCTGCCCGACGACGCCCTGCTCATCGTCGACGAGTCGCACGTTGCCGTTCCCCAGATCGACGGCATGAACAAGGGGGACCGCGCTCGCAAGATTCCCCTTGTGGAGTACGGGTTTCGGCTTCCGTCGGCGCTCGACAACCGGCCCCTGACATTTGCGGAATGGGACTCCATGATCGGCCAGATCATCTACGTGAGCGCCACGCCCGGCCCGTACGAGCAGGAGCACGCCACCCAGGTCGTGGAGCAGATCATCCGGCCGACCGGGCTGGTGGATCCGACCATCGAAGTCAAGGCGTCGCACGGGCAGATCGACGATCTCATCGCCCAGTTGCGGCGGCGCATCGAGAAGCACGAGCGCTGCCTCATCACCACGCTCACCAAAAAGATGGCCGAGGATCTCACCGATTACCTGCGCGAGGCGGGCATCAAAGTCCGTTACCTGCACAGTGATATCGACACGCTGGAACGAGTCGAGATCATCCGCGATCTGCGACTCGGGGTCTTTGATGTGCTGGTCGGGATCAACCTTCTTCGTGAGGGACTTGACCTCCCCGAGGTCTCGTTCATCGGCATTCTCGACGCCGACAAGGAGGGCTACCTTCGCGGCTACCGCTCGCTGATCCAGACGATCGGGCGCGCGTCCCGCAACGTCTTCGGACACGTCGTGTTGTACGCGGACCGCACCTCGGACGCGATGGAGAAGGCCATCGCCGAGACCGATCGCCGCCGGGCAATCCAGGTCAGATACAACGTCGACCACGACGTCACGCCGCTTTCCATCGTGAAGGCCGTCTACCAGATGGAATCCCACCGCGAACAGCAATCGCTGCGCGCGGCGGCGTTTCAGGAGGCTTCGGGCCTGCCGCCAGACGAGGTGCTGCGCCTCGCGAAGGACGTGGAGAAGGAGATGCTTCGTGCCGCGCGCGACCTCGAGTTCGAGCGCGCCGCCGAGCTGCGCGACCGGCTCGTGGAGTTGCGCCGCCGCCTCGAAGGCGAGGAAGAACCGGAGCAGGCGCAGACGCATCGCGGCAGGGGACGGCCAGTCCACTCGCGCTGACCTGGGGCGTGTTGGCGTGAACAACGACGAGGAGGCACGATGAAACTGCTACTCACTTCGGCCGGCATCAAGAACGAGAGCATCAACAAGGCGCTGGTCGATCTCCTCGGCAAACCGATCGAGGACTGCAACGCCCTCTGCATCCCCACCGCGTCGTACGGCCATCCCATGGGTGGTCCTGCCGCGGCGTGGCGATTCATCACGGGACGAGCCACGACGCCGATGTGCGAGCTGGGTTGGAAGTCGTTGGGAGTGCTGGAGCTCACCGCGCTGCCCAGCATCGACCGAGAGCAGTGGGTCCCGCTCGTCGAGGAGACCGACGTCTTGCTGGCGGGGGGCGGTGATTCCCTGTACCTGACCCACTGGATGCGCGAGTCCGGCCTCGCGGACCTCTTGCCGTCGTTGCGCGCCGTCTGGGCGGGATTCAGTGGTGGGAGCATGGTCATGACGCCTCACATCGGGGAGGGCGAAGTCCTCTGGAAGCCGCCCGGCGGTGGCGATGCGGCGCTGGGCGTCGTGGATTTCGCGATCTTTCCGCACCTCGATCACCCGAATCTGCCGGACAACTCCATGGCCGACGCAGAAAAGTGGGCCGCCCGGCTCTCAGTGCCCGCGTACGCGATCGACGATCAGACGGCGATACAGGTGACCGACGGCGTCGTGGAAGTCATCTCCGAGGGGCACTGGAAGTTCTTCGCACGATCCCATTGACAGGGCGTACATCTGTTCGATAGGATGCGTCGCCCATGGCCACCGAGTTGCAACGCGCCGCCACCCGCCTCCACTACGTGTGCGGCGAGTGCGGAGCCGAGGCGCCGAAGTGGCAGGGTCGGTGTCCGGCGTGCGCGGCCTGGAACAGCCTGAGCGAGGACATCGTGCGGCTGACCGCGCGCCGTCCCGCAGCGCTCGCCGCTGCCGCGGCCACCACGCCGATGGAGACGGTGATGGCCGCCCCGGCGCGGGTCCAGGCCACCGGATCGTTCGAATTTGACCGCGTCCTGGGAGGGGGGATCGTTCCCGGCAGCGTCGTGCTGCTTGGTGGTGACCCTGGCATCGGGAAGTCCACCATCGCGCTGCAGGTGTCGCACAGCTGCGGCGATGAGGTGTCACCGGCGCTGTATTGCACCGGTGAGGAGTCGCTTGAGCAGCTTGCCCTGCGCGCTCGGCGGCTTGGATGCACCGGTGCCAGGGTTCGCCTGCTGGCGGAGTCCGACGTGGACACCGTGATCGCCACGATCGAAGCAGAGCGCCCCTCCCTGGTCGTCATCGACTCCGTCCAGACGCTCCGCGATGGGGGAACACCCGGCCCGCCAGGGAGCGTCTCCCAGGTTCGTGCCGCGGTGTTGCGCATGAGCGACGTGGCCAAGAGCACCGGGGTGCCGGTGCTCCTCGTGGGCCATGTCACCAAGGAGGGCGCCATCGCCGGGCCTCGCACCCTGGAGCACATGGTCGACGTCGTGCTCTACCTCGAAGGCGAGCGCCTCGGCGAACTCCGGATGCTCCGTGGCATCAAGAACCGCTTCGGGGCCACCGGCGAGGTGGGGTTGCTCTCGATGGAGGCGGACGGCATGCGCGACGTCGCCGCGCCCAGCCGTGGCATGCTCGATGCGTCGTCCCTCGGGGCATCGGGCAGCGTCTTGACGATCACCTGCGACGGGCTCCGGCCGATGGCGGTGGAGGTTCAGGCTCTGGCTGCCACCACGCCCTTCGAGTTGCCGAGAAGGACGGTGTCGGGTTTCGATCTCAACCGGTTGCATCTCCTGCTCGCGGTACTCGCCAAGCGCACGTCCATCCACATGCCGAAGCTCGACGTCTTCGTCAACGTCGCTGGGGGCCTGCGGCTCGCCGACCCCGGCACCGATCTTGCCGTGGCCCTCGCGATCGCCGGGTCGATAACGAACAAGTCCATCTCGAGGCACTGCGCCGTGATCGGCGAAGTCGGCCTCGCCGGCGAGGTCCGCCGGGTGTCCCGGACGGAGACGCGGCTCGCCGAGGCAGCGGCGGTCGGGATGGAGGCCGTGATCCTGCCGGAGAGCTATCGCGGCGAGGTTCCCGGAGGCCTTCGCTGTCATCGGGTCTCCAACCTGATCGGAGCGGTTGCACTACTCGGGTGACCGTCGTGTCGCGCCGCAATTCGGCGCGGAGATCGTGTGGTTCAATCGGCCAGATGCACCCGCACGCCGATCGAACGATCCGTCGGGCCCGAAATCTCTCCCGGATCATCGGGGCCGGAGTTGGCTTTGTCTTCGGCGTGCTCTACGGTGTGTTCATCCTCTCGGGCACTCCCGGGGTCCTGACCCAGAACACCACCATCGCCGGAGCGGCCCTGCTCGCGGCGGGTGCGGCTGGGGCGGCATCGCTCGCCCTCGCAGCTCCGCTGCTCACGATCGACCCGTATCTCTGGCTCGAGGGGACGCTCGAAGAAGCCCCGGCCGGTCAGATCATCGGCGCAATGATCGGGCTGATCGCGGCCCTACTGATCGCGACGATGCTCGCCGTGCTCCTCAATCCGCTGCCATACGGCCTCGGCGTGCTGATCTCCCTCGGCATGGCGACAGTGCTCGTCTACGTAGGGGTTCGGACCGGGAGCCGCCGCCTCGACGCCCTCGGCGTGTTCTTCGGGAAGTCAGCCGCAGTCGACAC
>JBEKKP010000099.1:0-9219 GCA_050010655.1 Candidatus Dormibacteria bacterium | reverse complement strand
GCCACGTATTCCTCAGCAGTGGCCGTGCGGCCCTCGAACGCTGCAGGGCCCGCGAGCGGCATCGGACAGGGATAGCCGGATTGCCAAAGGTGACGCTGCACCTCGACGCATCCACCGATCCTTCGGGTGTTGGGCCTGACCTTCAGCACGACTTCGCGACCATCGGCAAGCCGGAGTCCGATGACTTCGGAGAGATGGCCAGTCGCAAAGATGACCTCAGTGGGCTCCGCGGAAAGCCACCGCTCGCACCAGCGGCTCAGCGCACCCCTGCGTGTCACCCATAGATCCATGTGCAGTGTCGCCAGGAGGAAGGGCTAGTTCGGTTCCACGCCCGCGAACAGGTCCGTCTCCGGCAGCACTGCAGGCCTGCGGGAGATCGCGAGCTGGAAGTACTCGTCGGAGAACTGCCGCAGTATCTCGTCGGGCATCGTCAGCTGTGGCCAGTCATCCGAGATCTGGCTGTGGTGCGCGCGTAGGGCATCACGCTTGCGCGCGATGACGTCGGCGGTTCCGATTGTTGTGGTCACGTCCTCATCGGCCGTGAGGAATTCCATCTCGTCGGCATTCGCATCGCCCCACGGCGAGTCCACTCCGGCCGCCTTGGCCGTCTCGACCATGCGATCGAACTGGGACCGCGGAAAGGCCGTGAAGTAGAGCTTCTGCACACGCCAGGGCTCGCCGGCTTCCTTGAACATCGGTTTGAGACGAGCCGCTTCCACCGCAAGCAGCGTCGCGCGGTGCGTCTGGATGTGATCGGGGTGGCCGTATCCACCGTTGCCGTCATATGTGACAACAACGTGCGGGCGGAAACGCCGGATCTGCGCGACGATCCTCCCCGTGGCCTCGTCGATCGGGGTCATCCAGAACGCGTCGGGGAGGAAGTTGGTCGGCGTGCCGGCCATTCCCGAGTCCCCATAACGCAGGAACTCGACCTCATCCACCTTGAGGATGCGGCACGCCTCGCGCAACTCGCCCTCGCGAATCTCGGCGAGGTGTGGACGCGTCGTCTCCTCGGGCATGTCCGCGGCGACGATCGTCGCGAGCTTGCCGTCGGTGCAACACACGACGCACGTCTTCACGCCGCGATCCGCATAGGTCGCGAGGGTGCCGCCCATCGTGATCGTCTCGTCATCACAGTGCGCGTGCACTGCCATCAGACGCAGTTGGGAATCCGCCATCACTCCTCGGTGATCGTCACCGACCGCATGACGTCGTCCTTGCGCATCGCGCCCACGACGTCCATGCCTTTGATGACCTGGCCGAAGAGGTTGTAGGACTTGGTGAGCTTGTGGCGGTCATCGACCGTGCAGATGAAGAACTGCGAGCCATTGGTATGCGGCCCCGAGTTCGCCATCGCGACTGCTCCGGCCTCGTACTCACCGACGACGGGCTCGTCCTCGAAGCGGTACCCGGGTCCACCGCGCCCCGTCCCTTCGGGGCAACCGCCCTGGATGACGAAGTCATCGACGATGCGATGGAAGGTAAGACCGTCGTAAAAACCGTCCCGTGCGAGGAACACGAAGTTGTTCACCGATTTCGGCGCGCGTGCCGGGTCAAGGGCGATGACGATGTCGCCGCGGTCGGTGGTGATGGTCGCGGTGTAGCGCTTGGCAGGATCGATGACCTGCTCTGCGCTCGTATATGTCTTGGGCATCGAGGCAGTCTACCCGGGGTGGCCGGGTAGACTGCCGGACCGCCGTCCGATCAGAGCGCTGCGCTCGATGCTGTGACGGCAGCGGGGGAGCCGGTCGACGTGGGGGGCGTCGACGTGGAGGGGGTTTTCGCGAGTCCGCCGAAGCTGACACGGATGTACGTGCTGAGGTTGAGGTTCATGATCTTGCTGATCCCCGCGGTTGCCGCGGTGGTCAGCGCTGTTGCCTGCGTCTGGGTGATCTTTCCGTTGGTCACGGCCTTGGTGATGCGAGCGGTGATCTTTGCCATCACGGCGCTCTCCACGGCCTGCGTCTTTGACCCGTCAATCTGCGCGAGCGTCTCGCCGTTGAGGAGATCCTTGAGCACGACCGTCCGGCTGAGGCCGGTCTCGCTGACGGTTTCCCGAAAGAGAGCGACGGCGATGTGCCTGGCGGCGACCTTCTTGGCAATCGGATGACCGGTCTTGGCAGAGCCCGGGGCCGGCGTGGCTGCCAGGGTGGTGGCGCCGCCTCCGCTCACACCTGCTGCCAGCGCAGGGATGATGGAGACGGTGGCGATCCCCGCGACTGCGACAACCGCAAACGCGGCTGCGCTGATCGCAACCCTTTTTGTGAAGAAATTTCCAAACATCCCGGTGCTCCTCAGTCTTTCGACTTGTTCTATGGTGGGTGGTGTCCTCATTCTCACTGGCCGGTTCGCGCGTTCCCTGAGCCGGTCCTGAGACGTGAGTGCCCGCCCCCGATCCGCCCGCTACACGGAGGCATCACGTGAACGGTGCCGCTGAGAAGCCGGTGATCGGGCTCTTCGGGGCATTCGATACTGGCGAGCTCGGTGAAGTCGCCTTGCGCAGGGTCATCGAGAGCGAGCTCCTCGGGAGGCGCCCGGACGTCGAGCTCGTCGCCATCGCCCCGCTCGGTGCCGAGCACCCGATCCCGGGAGATGAAGGACGCCCCGCACGGCCGCTCGCGTCGGATGCGACGGGAACGCCGATCGCTGTCGATGCGCTGATCATCGCGGGCGACGTGCTGGGCGACGACGCGCACTGGGCTGGGCGCTATCCGGTAGCGGTCGATCTCATGTCCAGTCGTGGTGTTGCGGCCTTGGCGCTCACGGGGAAGTGGAACGGCCGCGAGATTGCCGGTTCCGTGATGTGGTTCGCGGTTGGCGCGCCAGAAGGGGACCTCGATGCCATCGGGCTTCAGGGTCGGAACATCTGGGCGCGGAACCTTGCCGCTGAGGAGCGCCTCGGCGGCACTGCTGTCCAGTCCGGGGATCCGTTGCTCCTTGCGGGGCGCCTCTTCACCTCAGACCTCCTTCGACGGCGCCGGGACCTGCTCCGTTTCTGCGGCGCCGTCCCCGCGGGACCCCGGCTCGTGATCGAGATCGCGCCGAATCTCGTATCGCCGGACGATCCCGACGAGCTCGTGAGCGCGGTAGCCGCAGCGCTGCGGGCTGATCCCAAGCTCTCGGTCGTGGTCGTCACTCTCGACCCCACTCGCGAGCCGTCGGACGGCTCAGCCTTCAGCGTTCCGGGGCTCATCGCCGAGCGCGTGCACTACCTGCCGGAGTGGGTTGGGCTCGATGACATTGCCGCCACCATGTCCGGCTGCGTGGCCGTGGTGGCGTCGTCGCCGGCAGGAGCACATCTCGCGGCTGGTCTGGGTGCTCCCGTCTCCGCCGCGGACGCCGGGCTCGGCGACCGCTTCGACCCGGCGATCCCGGTGCTCGCTGGAGATCTCACGCCGGCGATCGCCGCACTCATCGCCTCGAAACAAGCCGTGAACATCGATTCGGCCGTCCAGACGCTTGACGGCGCGTTCGCGGAGCTGGCGGAGCGGCTGCCGCGCGCTACGGGCTCGGCACGCGGCGCGCTCGAACCGGACGCCGCCACATCCGCACTGGCGATCCTCCAGCAACGCCTGGTTGATGAGCGTGCGGCGCTGCAGGCCGAGCTGTCTCGGATCCAGGCCGAGCTCGATCATCTCCGCGCCTCGCCGGAGCATCGCCTCGCCCGGCCGCTTCGCGAGGGCTACCAGCGGTGGCAGAAGCGCCGGACGTGATCCGGTTTCCCGAGGTTGCCCGCCCGGACGTGACCGTGGTGATGCTCACCTACAACCGGTGGGATCTCACCAAGGAAGCACTCCGGTTGCTCGCCGAGGTGACCCAGCCGCGCTACGAGGTGGTGATCGTCGATAACGCGTCCACGGACGGGACCCTTGCCGAACTCGATCGGGTGGAGGGTGCGCGGATCCTCCGGAATCCCACCAACCTTGGCTTCGGCCCTGCTAACAACCAGGGCGCCGCGATGGCGAGGGGCCGGTACCTCCTGCTGCTGAACAGCGACGCATGGGTGCGACCCGGATGGCTCGAGCCGTTGATCGAGGTCGCGGATGCGGATCCGGGTGTTGCGGCGGTGGCCCCGAAGCTGCTCTACCCGGACGGACGGCTCCAGGAGGCGGGTTCGATCATCTGGCGCGATGGGAGGGTTCGCCAGTACGGCGACGGCGATCGATCGAACCGGCCGGAATACAACTTCCGGCGGACGGTCGACTACGCGTCGGCGGCATGCCTCCTCGTGCGCCGCTCAGCCTTCATATCCGTCGGGGGCTTCGACCCGCGGTTCGCCCCGGTCTATTACGAGGACGTCGATCTGTGCCTTGCCCTCGCCGCACGTCCCGGGCGGGTGGTGTATCAGCCTCGCTCGGTCGTCGAGCACGTGCGCGGAGCCTCGAGCACCGGCGGCGTTCAGAGCGCTCGCGTCGAACGCAACCGCCGCGTGTTGCGCGCGCGCTGGCAGTCCGTCCTCGATCGCCGTCCTCCCGAAAGCTGGCGTGTCGAGCCGAGCGGGATCGTCGGTGGCCGCGACGCGTTGACCTGCGAACGGATCCTGGTGCTGACGGGTCCACGACCGGGTGCGGCCGGCGCACCCGAGCAAACCCGTCTCGACGGCCTCATCAGCGCAGCCGCGCGGCGCTGGCCCGACGCACGCTGGACCGTCGCGTCGCTCGATGGCGCGCCCGTGACCAGGCCGGACGATCTCAGCGATGCCGGCATCGAGGCGGTGACCGCCGCTAGCTCTTGGGAGGATTGGCTGACGGGGCGCCGCTATCACTACGGGGTCATCGTCGTGGCCGATCCGCGCTGGACCGACGGCCAATTGGGCGACGTTCTGAACGCGACGCAGCCCCAGGCGGTGAGGGTCCCGGTGGCCGATCACGTCGAACTCGGGGCGATCGCGACTGCCCTGGGGCGCACTGATCCGGGCATTCCGGCGTAGGTGCGTTAGAGTTTCGATCCCGAGGCGACAAACTACGGAGGCATTCATGAAGGTCGTCGTCTGCGTCAAGCAGATCCCCGACCCCAATACGACCGGACAGCTCGACCCGACCACGCATTTGCTCAAGCGCGAGGGGGTTGAGGCAGTTCTCGATCCCGGAGATGAGTTCGGTGTCGAGGCAGGCCTCCAGCTCGTCGAGGCGCAAGGGGGCGAGGTGACCGTCGTCTCGATGGGTCCGGAACGTGGTGTTGACGCTGTCCGCAAAGCCCTCGCCATGGGTGCCGCCAAGGGTGTGCTGATCTCCGACGACGGGCTGCGAGGCTCTGACGCCCTGACGACCGCGCGCGTTCTTGCTGCAGCGATCCGCCGCGAGGGCTTCGATCTCGTGATCACCGCCACCGAGTCGACTGACGGGTATTCCGGCGTGGTGCCGCAGATGGTCGCGGAGCTCCTCGATGTCCCCGCGGTCACGTTCGCAAAGACGCTCGAGATCGAGGGCACGACGTTGAAGGTCAAGCGACAGACCGAAGCGGGCTACGACCTCGTCGAGGCCGTGCTTCCCGCCGTGGTCAGCGTCACTGCGGGAGTCAACGAACCGAGGTATCCGTCTCTCAAAGGAATCATGGGAGCCAAGTCCAAGCCGCTCGACCGCCTCACAACCGGGGATCTCGGTCTCGACGGCGCGGGCGGCGGAACGGCCGGCCAGAGCATGACCGGCGTCGAGCCGGCGCCACAGCGCGCCGCCGGTTCGATCGTCAAGGACGATGGCGAGGGATACAAGCGGATCGCCGATTTCCTTGCCGAGAAGAAGGTGATCTGAGCGATGGCTCTGGGAAAGATCTGGGTGTTCGCCGAGATTGCGGGCGGCAAACCCGCGCCGGTCGCCCTCGAACTCCTGACCAAGGCACGCTCGCTGGCCGGGACGGTGGAGGCGGTTGCCTTCTCGCCTGACGCGGCAGGCGCCGCAGCGGAGCTCGGCGCGCATGGAGCGACCACCCTCTTCGCGGGCACCGACCCGCTCTGGGGTGAGCTACTCCTCGGCGGCCCCGCGGCCGCGGCGCTGGCGACGCTCATCGAAGAGCACAAGCCCGATCTCGTGCTCTTCGGGATGACCTACAACTCTCGCGACGTCGCCGGCCGGCTCGCCGCCAGGCTCGGCGTCCCGGTGATCGCCAACGGCCTCGATATCAGCGACACCGACGGCGTCACCGTCCACTCGTCGGTCTTCGGCGCCACCCTCAACGTCGCCACGCGCTTCGAGGGCGGCGCTCCGGCCCTCGCGATCATCCGGCCGAAATCCTTCGCGGCCGAGCCCAGCGGCGGTGGCGCAGCGGCGGTGACACCGGTCACGTCGCCGATCGACGACAAATACAAGACGGCCCGGGTCACCGATCGGGTTGCCGACGTCGCGGTCGGTCCGAAGCTGGAGGAGGCGCCAATCGTCATCAGCGGTGGGCGTGGCCTCGGCGATCCCAAGAACTTCGAACTCCTCGACCAGCTCGCTGCCGTGCTCGGCAATGCGGCGGTCGGGGCGAGCCGGGCAGTGGTGGACGCCGGCTGGGTGCCCTATGCGATGCAGGTCGGACAGACCGGCAAGACGGTCAAACCAGCTGTCTATCTTGCTTTCGGCATCAGCGGAGCGATGCAGCACACTGTTGGTATGAAAGGCGCGAAAGCAATTGTTGCGGTCAATAGAGACGAGAACGCGCCAATCTTCAAACTCGCGGACCTCGGGGTCGTCGGCGACGCCCTGAAGGTGCTGCCCGCACTCGTCGAAGAGTTACAGAGGCGTCGGTCATGAGCACTGCGCTGGATCGATTGCAATTGCCCGACAGTCCGCTGGCGCCGAAATTCGCAGGTATACTCGGGTCTGCAATGGACGACAAGGTCATTGTCGACCTTCTGGGCCAGGTCGGAAATCTTTTTACGTCGAGCCTGGAGCTGAAGGAGACGATCGACTTCATGCTCAAGGCCGCGGCCGACCTCGTCGACTGCGATGCTGCCACGGTCTTCCTCCTCGACGAGGACGGGCGTGCCCTGTCTGCTATCGCGACGTACCCATTCACCGACAACCTCGGTCAGGTCGCGCGATTCGAGCTCGGTGAGGGCATCGTCGGGTGGGCGGCGCAGCGTCGCAAGCTCGTTTCCGTCGCCGATGCCACAAAGGACCGGCGCTTCAAAACGCTCGGACTCGCGTATGCGCCTCGATCCTGCCTGGTGATGCCGCTCGAGTCGCCGCAGCGCCTCGTCGGCGCACTGACCCTCGCGCGACGCGAGGTGCAGCCCTTCACCAGCATCGAGCAGGCGTTGATGCGGATCATCGCCAGCCAGGCCGCGATCAGCATCGACAACGCGCGGCTCTATACGGCGCAACGCGCGCAACTCGGCGAGATCGCCACGCAGAAGCGCGAGGTCGAAGTCGCCAATGCGCAGATCGCCGAGATCTCGCGGCTGAAGAGCGAATTCCTCGCGAACATGAGCCACGAGCTGCGCACGCCGCTCAACGCGATCCTGGGATTCAGCGAAATCCTCAAGGACAACCTCGTTGACCTCACACCGCAGCAGCGCCAGGAGTGCCTCCAGAACATTCACGCCTCGGGCAAGCATTTGCTCGAGCTCGTCAACGACGTGCTGGACCTCAGCAAGATCGAGGCGGGCCGCATGGAGCTGGCGTACGACCGCTTCGGCGTCCAGGATGCGGTCAAAGAAGTCCACAACGTCATCCGCTCGCTCAGTGAGCGGCGCGACATCGATCTCAGCATCGACGTGGTGCCGACCAACCTGGAGATCCGCGCCGACAAGAGCAAGTTCAAGCAGGTGCTCTACAACCTGCTGAGCAATGCGATCAAGTTCACGCCGCAGGGAGGCAAGGTCTGGGTCTCCGCGCGTGCCGATACCGAGGACCTCATCGTCGATGTCGGCGACACCGGGGTCGGCATCCCCGCCGAACACCACAAACGCATCTTCGACGAGTTCTATCAGCTCGACCACGCCACCACACGTCAGGTCGAGGGCACCGGGCTCGGCCTCTCCCTGACTCGCCGGCTCGTGGAGCTGCACGGCGGCAGCATCTCCCTCGAGAGCGATCCCGGCCGCGGCTCCGTGTTCACGTTCCGGCTACCTCTGACAGGAATTGAGGTGCTGAACGGCCATCGCCACAACCGGATCCTGCTCGTCGAGGACAATGCGAGCAATCGCGACCTCGCCAAGATGGTCCTCCTGGGGAGCGGCTTCGACGTCGATATCGCGGTGGACGGTGAGGAGGGTCTCCACAAGGTGAGGTCCAAGGTCTACGATCTCGTGCTCATGGACGTGGAGTTGCCTGGCATGGACGGGCTGACTCTCACTCGTATGCTCAAGGCGGACCCAAAGACGGCGGGCGTGCCCGTGGTCGCGTTGACTGCGAACGCGATGAAGGGCAATGAACAAGAAGCACTCGCGGCCGGTTGCTCCGGCTACATCACCAAACCAATTGAGGTGGCCAACTTCGTGAAGCGCATCTCCACATTCATCGAGGTGCCTGTCTGATGAGCGGGGCCGGAAAGACCATCCTGATCGTCGAGGACGATCCACCGAGCCGCGAGGTCGTGCGCCTCGCGACGAGCGCGCAAAACCACACGCTCATCGAGGCGGCAACCGGCGTCGAGGGGTTGAACCTCGCTCGCGAACAGAACCCGGATCTGATCATCCTCGACGTCAACCTCCCCGGAATGAGCGGGCTCGACGTCTGCCGGCGCCTGCGTGCCGAGGGCGCCCGGGTCCCGATCATCATGCTCACCGCCAAGAGCGACACCATCGACGTGGTGGTCGGTCTCGAGCTTGGTGCTGACGACTACGTGACCAAGCCCTTCGAAGTCCGCGAGCTCATGGCGCGCATCGGAGCGCATCTCCGCCGCAGCGAGATCTCCGCACAGGAGCAGCCCCGCGACCGCTTCGAATTCCCCGGGCTCACGATCGACCTTGGACGCCGCCAGGTCTTCCGCGACGGCGAGGAAGTGATGCTCACGCTCACCGAGTTCAACCTGCTTGCGCTCCTCGCGTCGCGCCCGGGTCAGGTCATGAGTCGCGGCGAGCTGCTCCGGCGCGTCTGGGGCTACGAAGTCGAGATCGAGACCCGAACCGTCGACGCCCACGTCTACCGGCTCCGTCGCAAAATCGAGCCGGACGCGGAGAAGCCGACGTACATCCACTCTGTGCCGGGGATCGGGTACCGCTTTTCAGGGTAGACGCTCCGCAGCCACATCGCTGTGTGGTTTGGCGCCAGGGGACGGGCGTCACCATGCTCAGCT
>JBEKKP010000098.1:0-9589 GCA_050010655.1 Candidatus Dormibacteria bacterium | reverse complement strand
CGATGGAGGCGGGCGATCTGCTCGAGTTCACCCGCATGACCGGATCCGTGGTCCGGGCGCTCCGTGAGTGCCCGCTTCCGGTGATCGCAGCCATCAACGGTGTCGCGGCCGGCGCCGGCGCGGTGATCGCCCTCGCCTCGGATCTGCGGCTCATGGCGAGCTCGGCCAGGTTCGCGTTCCTCTTCACCAAGGTGGGGCTCGCCGGTGCCGACATGGGCTCCGCGTATCTGCTCCCGCGGGTGATCGGATTCGGGCGTGCCACCGAACTGCTCCTGCTCGGCGACACGGTCGAAGCCGAGCGGGCGCTGGAGATCGGCCTCGTGACCGCGGTCGTCGAGGACGCGGCGCTTCCGGAGGCGGCAGCGAACATGGCGCGGCGCTTGGCCGATGGACCCGCCCTTGCGTATTCGACGACCAAGGTGCTTCTCACCAGAGAGCTCGACATGGGGCTGAGCGGGTCGCTCGAGATGGACGCGATGACCCAGGCCCTGCTGATGGGGAGCCGCGACCACGCAGAGTTCCACCGCGCCTGGACCGAGGGGCGCGCCCCGAAATGGGAGGGGCGATGAGCCGCGCAGAGCACGAGATCATCACGTCGCCGGACCTTCCGGCTCCGGTGGGCTATGCCCATGCCGTGGTCGCGGCTGCAGGGAGAACCGTCCACCTCGGCGGTCAGACGGCGCAAGCCGCCGACGGGAGCATCGCCGGTGCGACGATCGTCGAGCAGTTCGACCTTGCGGCGCGGAACCTGGTCACCGCGCTTGCCGCTGCGGGTGGACAGCCGGACGATCTCGTCTCGCTTCAGATCTTCGTCACCGACCTCGCCGCGTATCGGGCCTCCATGCGTGCGTTGGGAAGCGTCTGGAGGGCGCACTTCGGCCGCCGCTACCCGGCGATGGCCGTGCTCGGAGTGACCGGGCTGTTCGATCCGAAGGCGCTCGTGGAGCTCGTCGGCGTGGCAGTGGTCCCGTGAGCGCCACTTATGCCCACCTGACCGCCGCCCGCTGGCGCGTCTGGTGACGCCGTGAGCGCCACGTATGCCCACCTGACCGCCGCACATCGCGACCTGCTCGCTCGCACCGAGACCCTCGCCCGAGACGTCCTCGCGCCGATCGCCCACAGCGGCACGCCGGGGCGGGTCAATCGGGAACTTGTCGCGGCGCTCTCCGCGCACGGGCTCGTCCCCCAGGTGCTTCAGCGGGGCCAGGATGTCCCGGCGCTCACCCTTTGCCTCGTTCGCGAGTCCCTCGCCCGCTATTCCACGGAGGCCGAAACGGCCTTCGCGCTGCAGGGGCTCGGAGCCCATCCGATCCTCGCTGCGGGTCGCGCCGAGGTGGTGGATGTGTGGATCCCTCGCGTCTCGTCAGGCGAAGCGGTAGCAGCCTTTGCGCTCACCGAGCCCGACGCGGGGTCCGACGTGGCGGGAATTGCCCTCGCCGCCGAGCGCGACGGCGACGGATACCGCCTGAGCGGGGAGAAGGTCTTCATCTCCAATGCCCCCGACGCGGACATCTACACGGTGTTCGCAAGAACCACACAGGGTGCGGGCGCTCGCGGAATCACCGCGTTCGCGGTGCCGCGAGAGAGCCGCGGCCTGAGTGGCGAGCCGATCCCGTTCGTGGCCGACCACCCGATCGGCCGGCTCCGCTTCGATGACGTGCGCGTCCCTGCGGATCACATCCTCGGCGAGGTCGATCACGGATTCGGGGTCGCGATGCGCACCCTCGATCTGTTCCGTCCCAGTGTCGGGGCCTGCGCTGTGGGCATGGCCCAGGCAGCGCTCGATGCCGCCGTCGGCTACGCCGCGGAGCGCCAGGCATTCGGCAAGCCGCTTGCAACCCTGCAGGGGGTCAGCCACCAACTCGCCGACGTGGCGACGCGGGTGCAAGCCTCGCGCCTGCTCGTCCATTCCGCCGCGGCTGCGCACGATGCCGGGATCACCCCGAACACCGAGGCCGCGGCGATGGCGAAGCTGTTCGCGACCGAAACAGCGCAGCTTGCAATCGACGTGGCGATCCAGGTCCACGGTGCGAGAGCACTCGAGCGCGGCCATCTCCTGGAGCACCTGTACCGCGACGTCCGCGGCACGCGGATCTACGAGGGCGCGTCCGAGGTGCAGCGCGAGATCATCGCCCGCCAGCTGTTCCGTCGGGCCGATCGCGGATCATGAGAATGGATTCGACCGGCTGACCGTCCCGCATGTCTGTGTCGCGAAAGGGCTCGCCAAGCACGCGCATCCCGGCGTGCCTGTACGAGGCCTGAGCGCGAGCGTTGCCCGCCTCGGTGATCAGCGCCACCGCAGTCGCGCCCCGGCGCGAGAACAGAGCGTCCGAGAGCACTTTGACCGCCCTCGATCCGACGCCGGTGCCCTCCAATCCGGATTTTCCGATGAAGATGTCCAGCCCCCACGACCCGGGCGGCACAGTGACGCCGATCTCGGCGAGGTACTCCTCCTCGGCGTCCCACGGATAGAACTGGATGAACCCGACGGGCTCGCCCGAGTGCTCGATGATGCAGGACGTCGTTGTATCGTCCCCAGGAATCTGCGCGTCAAGCTCGTCACGGAGCCCGGCGAGCGTCAGCGGCGGATCGTCCGGATCCCACCACTCCCTGACGTGCGGGGAGTTCCTCCAGCCAACGATCGACTCGTAGTCCCCGGCCTCCTCGCGAACGGGCCGGATGACGAGATCCCCGTCTGCCGCAATGACGTCATTCATGCAAGCAAGTATCGAGTCACTCGCGAACCAGTGGTGGCGATCCCCGCTGCCTACGATGCTTTCATGCGCGTACTCGTCGTCGAGGACGAACCGGAAGTGGCCGGGAGCCTCGCCCGAGGCCTGGCGGAAGCAGGCATGTCGGTCGATGTTGCCCTGAGCGGCGAGGAGGCCGTCGAGACACTGCGCTCGGGGCTCGCATACGACGTGGCCGTGCTCGACGTGATGCTCGGCGGTGACATGGACGGTATGGGCCTCTGTCGCCGCCTCCGCCTCCAGCAGGCGCCGACAGCGATTCTGATGCTCACCGCCCGCGACGACGTCAAGGACCGGCTCGCCGGCTTCGACGCCGGCGCCGACGACTACCTCGCCAAGCCCTTCCACTTCGAGGAGGTGCTCGCCCGGGTGCGAGCGCTGAGCCGCAGGCGCGTGGCGCCCCTTGTCCAAGTCCTCCAGGCCGGAAACCTCAGCATGGACAGTGCCGCCCGCCAGGTCATGGTGGGCGGGGATGTCGTGCCGACGACGCGTCGCGAATACGAGATCCTCGAGCTCTTCCTCCGCCATCCCGCGCAAGTGCTCAGCAAGGAGCAGATCCACGACGCCGTCTGGGGCGACGCCCAGACCGTGGAGTCGGGTCTCGTCGAGGTGTATGCGGGCAAGGTGCGCCGCAAGCTGCAGGCTGCGCGCGCCTCGGTGCTCATCGAGACGTGTCGCGGCATCGGCTATCGCCTGATCAGCGGCGACGCGGCGGCGCTTTGACGTGAATCAGGCCATCCGGCGCCGGGACGCCTTCAGCCCACGGCAACCGACGACGCCGCTCGGACGGATCACGACGTTCCTCGGCTGCGCGGCCATGCTGTTGCTCGTCCTGATCATCGAGATCGCCGTGCCGAACAACCCGACCCTCGGCGGCATGCTTCTGCTGGCGGTGCTTTTTGCCACATGGCTCCTGCCGACGCCCTTCGCGGCGGTGATCACCGCGCTGGCGATCGTTGTGACGCTTGTCACCGCGCTCACCGGGGCCGTGGACCCGCTGACGGCGAAGTTCCAGTTCGTCGCCGTCGTCGTCACCGCCTGCCTCAGCGAGCTGACCGTGCGCTCACTGATGGCCCGCGACCGAGCCCAGATGGCGACGACCGATCAGCTCCGACGGTTCACGGCAGACGCCGCGCACGAGTTGCGCAACCCGCTGTCTGCGCTGCAGAGCGACCTCGAGATCACCCTGCTCCAGCCACGCACTTCCGACGAGCTCACCGCCACTGTCCGTCTCGCCCTGAAGAACACGCAGCGCCTGGTGAAGATCTCTGAGTCGTTGCTGACGCTGTCCCGGAGTGATTCCGGCGGGCTCGTGATCTCGGTGACGCGCGTCGACATCAGCGACGTGCTCGAGGAGGCCTACGCGCGCTGGGAGGGCCACGCCACTGCACTCGGCGTGCACCTCACCGAGCAGCTCGACTGCGAGGGCGTTGTGGACGGTGACCCGCTCCTGCTCGGCCGTCTTTTCGACAACCTTCTCGAAAACGGACTCGGTTACACGCCGCCTGGCGGCAGCGTGACGCTCGCGCTCGCCGCGTCCCCGCCGGGGTGGTGCGCCATCTCGGTCACCGACACCGGCCCGGGAATTCCAGCGAGCCTGCGTCCCGTCATCTTCGAGCGGTTCTCGCGGGGCGACGCGTCGCGCTCTCGGAAGACCGGCGGCGCGGGACTCGGGCTCGCAATCTGTGCGGCAATCGTTTCTGCCCACAAAGGCACGATCACACTCGATGACGAATATGTCGACGGAACGCGAATCATTGTGAGACTGCCCGTTACCAAGCTTTCCGGAAGGGTTTGAGATCGCCGCTCAGGCTGTGAGTATCGCCTCGCACCGTCGGGGGAACGGCTTTTTTCGGAGATATCAAAATGGGCAACAAGGTTCTGGAGGTCGGCGAACGGATCCGCGAGCTGGGAGAGAAGCTCCAGGATCGCGAAGACGGACAGGGAATGGTTGAGTACGCGCTCATCCTCGTCCTCATCTCGATCGTGGTCATCGTGATTCTCAGCACGCTGGGCAAGACGGTGAACAACGTCTTCTCGAACGTGAGCCACGGGCTCGCCAACTAACTCACCACGCTCCCCCGCGAGCTGCCGGACACGAGAGGCCTGGCAGCTCGCCGTCGTTTAAGCGGCGTGTACGGCTCCAGGGGCCGGCCGTGGTCGCGCTCGAGGCAGGAGCATCGAGAGCAGCCCGGTGAGGAACCAGAAGCCCACGTTGAAGAACAGAATCCGTTCGACCGATGTCACGAAGACCCGGCCGAGCGCGAGCTGAGCGGCACTCGCAAATGCCGCATTGACCGGACCGGTGCCGGTCGTCGAGCAGCCGGGGATCGGCGCGCTCGGATCGCTCGAGGATGCCTGTTGGTTGAAGCAGGTGGTGAAGTGCGCGATGGCAACGTTGGCCTGGGGCCCCGGGACGTTCGCCGCGGCGAGTTGCGACTGCAGCTGCGGAGTCACGGTTGCGACCGCCGCAGGTGCGCGGCTCGACAGCAGCCCGAAGAACACAACGCCGACTACCGCAACACCGATCGCGCCACCGAGCTGTTGAAACGTCGTCAGCACGCCTGATGCCGAACCGGCATCCTTGCCGGGCACGCCTGCCAGGATGATGTTGAGCAGTGGGGCGATGACGGTGCCAAGCCCGAGCCCGCTCACGAGGAAGGAAGGGATGAGATCCCACCCCGTGAGCTTCGTGCCCACGATGTGGATCGTGAGCATGATGCCGAGGATGCCGATCACGAGCAGCGCCGATCCAATGCCAATCGTGTATTTCCCGAGTCGCGGCGCCACGCGTGTGGAGAGCGCCGACGAGACCGCCGACGCGAGGCTCCAGGGAATGGTGGTCAACCCGGCGTTCAGTGCGCTGAAGCCCAGACCGACCTGGAGCATCAGGCTGAAGGTGAAGAAGAACGCGGGAATGCCGGCGATGAACACAGCGGAGATGGCCACACCGACGCTGAATGACCTGATGCGAAACAGCGACAGCTGGACAAGGGGGAACCTGGTTGAGGGCAGCGAGCGCTCGTAGAGGATGAAGGCGAGCAGCGCGAACGGGCTGAGTCCCATGCAGATGAACGTCCATGCCGGCCAGCCCGCGACCTGGCCTTCGACGAGCGGGTAGACGAGCAGCAGAATTCCCACCGTCGAGAGCGCGAATCCGCCGAGGTCGAGACGCGTCGCGTTCGGGGCTCGCGATTCGGTGATCAGCCGTGTCGCGGCGATCAGCGCCGCGATGCCAATCGGCAGGTTCACGAGGAAGATCCAGCGCCACGATCCGCCTGTGATGTCGTTGCGGATGATGAGCCCGCCAACGAGCGGGCCGGTGATCGTTGCGATGCCGATCACGGCGCCGACAAAGCCGAACACGCGGGCCCGTTCCTGCGGTGGGAAGGTGACCTGGATCACCGAGAGCACCTGCGGGTACATCATCGCCGCCATGCCGCCCTGGAGCACGCGCGAGAGGTCGAGCATGATCGCGCTCTGTGCGAGTCCGCAGAGCGCCGATGCAAGAACAAAGCCGGACATGCCGATGAGGAACAGCTTCTTTCTGCCAAAGATGTCACCAAGTCGGCCACCGGTGATGAGCAGCACCGCGTAGGCGAGGCCATAGCCGGCGACGACGAACTGGATGTCGGCGTTGTTCGCATTGAGGTTCGAGCGGATGGCGGGGATCGCGACGTTCACGATGGAGACGTCGAGCAGCACCATGAACAGGCCGGTCATCACGCTCGCGAGTGCGAGCCAGCGCCGTGGGTCGAGTTCGGCGGGCGCGGGAGGCTGGCCCGCCGGTTGCATCCCCGCGCCGGGCGGCGACGCAGCCTCAGTGGTCTCGGTCATCGGTCTGCCTCCCGCGTTCGCGCATCACGCCTGTTTCAAGTCCGCCCGATGCGGACGTCCATCTTGCCAGAGTCCCGTTCTCCCGGCGACTCCCTCCGGATATGTCATCTGCCCGCCAGCGGACCGTTCAGCGCGGTGTGCACGATCCCGACCGCAAGCACCGCGAACATCGTCGCCACGTGGTTGCGCCGGATGCGCCGGCGTGCGTCGCGTTTGGCGCCGGAGAGGCCACTGCCCGCAAACGCCGTGAGCACGAGCAGGCCGACCGCCGCTGCGCCTGCCCAGATGCCGATCTCCTCGCCAACGGGCAGCGAGGACCTGGTGATCGACGCGAGGCAGTGTGCCACGCCGGCGACGGTCGCAACGGCGCCGAGCCAGTTGTGGGCACGGAACCATCCCATCGAGAAACTCAATCCCGCTTTCAGTCGTGAACGGTTCACCAGCGACGACCCGATCGCCACACCGAACAGCGCGGCCGCGACCCAGCCGGTGATCGAATCGAAGGCGTTCATCGGGTCCGCGCCAGGGCGCGGCTAAGCCCGCGATCTTTATGCTCGGTCGTCATGGAGATGCAGTATCGACACCTTGGGCGCTCGGGGCTTCAGGTGAGCGTCCTGTCGTTCGGTTCGTGGGTCAGTTTCGGCCCCCAACTCGCCGGCGGCAGTGCCCGCGATTGCCTCGCCGCCGCGTATGACGGCGGGGTCAACTTCTTCGACAACGCCGAGATCTATTCCGGCGGACGGTCGGAAACCATCATGGGCGAGGCGATCAAAGCGCTCGGCTGGCCCCGGCACACCTACGTCATCTCGAGCAAGTACTTCTGGGGGATCGAGGACTCGGTCAACACGCGCAACACGCTGAACCGCAAGTACCTGCTCCAGGCGGTGGACGGCTCGTTGCGCCGGCTCGGCCTGGACTTCCTCGACCTCATCTACTGCCATCGCGCGGATCCGGACACGCCGATCGAGGAAACCGTCTTCGCGATGCACGACATCATCACTTCGGGGCGCGCCTTGTACTGGGGGACGTCGGAGTGGACCGCGGACGCGATCACCGAAGCGTGGGAGATCGCCGACCGGCACCACCTCCACAAGCCCATCGTGGAGCAGCCGCAGTACAACCTCTTCGAGCGCGACAAGGTCGAGAGGGAGTTTGCTGCGCTGTACGACCGCATCGGGCTCGGGCTCACGATCTGGAGCCCGCTTGCCTCCGGTCTCCTCACTGGGAAATATGCCAACGGTGTGCCGGCGGACAGTCGCGCGGCGCTGCCGGGATACGGGTGGCTCACCGAGGACGTCACCAACGCCGACGCCAACCGCAAGGTACGGGAGCTGGGCGTGATCGCGAGCGAGCTCGGCGTGAGCACGGCGCAACTCTCGATTGCCTGGTGCGCTTCCAACCCGCATGTGTCGTCGGTGATCACGGGTGCGAGCCGCGTTGAGCAGGTGCGCGAGAACCTCGGGGCGCTCGATGTCATCGGCCGGTTGACGCCGGCCGTGCTGGCGCGGATCAACGCGATCTTCTGAGGGTTTACGGCCGCTGAGGGCGGTCGGCGATGTTCTGGACTCTGGCCGCTGCCGAAAGACCTCAGCTCGCCGCGGCGATCCGGTAGACGATCCCCCTGCCCCAGTCGCCGATGTACAGCGCGTTGTCGGGCCCCAGGATCACCGGCACCGGCTGTTCCAGGCCGCTGATGAACGTCGACACCGTGCCTGTGTACGTCGATCCCAGTTTGGTCAACGCGACGGCGTTGACGACGCCCTTCGCCCATTCGGCGACGAGTGCCTTTGTGCCGACGCCGGAGCCCAGCTGTCCGGTGACGATCGCGACCCCGCTGACTGCGGCGTGCTTGTCGAGGACGGCCACAGGAGCGGGCACGCCGTCGCACACAGTCCCGCCCTGGCCGTAGCAGTCGGGGAATCCCCATGACTGCCCCTGGCGCACCACTGCGAGCCAGTCGCCAGGCGTCCGAACTCCAAGGTCGTCGCGCTGATTCATGGTCACGAAGAGGTCGTCGGTTCCCGGGTAGAACTCGAGACCCACGGGCGCGCGGATTCGCGTCGCGAACTCCTCGAGGTCGGTGCCGTTCGGCAGAAACGAGACGATCGACCCGGAGACGGCGAGGCTTGGGGTGCAGTGGTCGCACGGTGCGGTGATTCCCATCAGCATCTCGCCGTCCGGTGCCAGGACGAGCTCATTCACCTCGCCCGAGCCTGTGGGCAGCGTGAGGATCGTTCGATGCTCCAGGAACGTCGTCCCGTTGAAGTCGCTGTACGCACCAACCTGGCTCGTCGAGGCGACATAGAGCGAGCCCTGGTACCAGAGGAGTCCGAGCGGGGTCCGCAAACCGGTGATGACCTCGATGGGCGCCGCGCCCGCGTGGTCCACGACATACACCCCGTCGGTGCCGTCATATGTGAATGCGGCCGTCGCGACCCAGAGGCGGCCTTCGGGATCGAACGCGAGCGCCGCGGCGTGGGTAAGGCCGGTGGCGTACGTGGACGCCGTTAGGCCCGCAGGTCCCTCAAGTCCGTCCCCGATGCTCGTCCGCCCCGGCGTTGGTGACGACGCGCCAGGCGCACTTCCGCATGCCGCTACGAGCACGATCGCGAGAGCAGACAAGGCATGGAGCGATCGTCGTTGACGGCTCACCACTGCGGATCGAGTGTAACGGCGATGGCCGTTGGTGCTTGCCGTCGGTTGGGGCGCGTCAGCCGTTGGTACGAGTCAGCCGTTGGTACGCGTCAGCCGTTGGTACGCGTCAGTCGTTGGTACGAGTCAGCCGTTGGTGCTTGCCGTCGGTTGGTACGAGTCAGTCGTTGGTACGCGAGCCGTTCGGGCGCGAAAGCGAGTTGCCGCTACCCCCCGACGCCGTCAGGCGCCCGCGTCCAGGTGCGAAAGATCGGGGTGGGGGCGATGGCGAGCATGCGTCCGCTCTCGTCGCGGACCAGCTGCCAGCCACCCTCGTGAATCATCCAGTGGTGGCGATAGCAGAGCAGGAC
>JBEKKP010000097.1:0-9605 GCA_050010655.1 Candidatus Dormibacteria bacterium | reverse complement strand
GGGCTGATCGCCCTCGCCACGCTCGTCCCCGAGTCGCGTTCGGCCGAGCGGCCGAAGGTCGATCTCGTCGGCGTTGCCCTCTCGGTCGCGGGCCTCGTGTCCCTCACCTACGGCCTGATCAGCGCGGGCCAGGATGGCTGGACCGATGCCCGCGCACTGGTTGCGATGGCTGCCGGCGCGCTGGTCCTGGTCGGGTTCTTCGCCTGGGAACGCCGTCTCAACGCCGAGCCCGGCGGTCAGCCGCTGCTCGACCTCTCACTCTTCCGCTCCGCGTCCTTCACGTGGGGGGTCATCCTCGCGGCGGTCGCGGTGCTCTCCATGATCGGCGTCCTCTTCACGCTGCCGCAGTACTTCCAGGGTGTGCTCGGCACCAATGCGATGGGCTCCGGGCTGCGGCTGCTCCCGGTTATCGGAGGGCTCATCATCGGAGCCGTTCCATCGGATCGTGTGGTCAAGCTCGTCGGCGCCAAGCTGACCGCCGGAGCCGGCTTCGCGCTCATCGCCGTGGGCCTGCTGATCGGGACGAGCACCGGGATTGCTTCGAGCACGCTCTTCGTTGCAGTCTGGATGGCGATCGTCGGCGTCGGCATGGGGCTCGCGCTTTCCACGGCCACATCCGCCGCACTCGTCGAGCTCTCTGAGGAGCGCAGCGGGGTGGGATCTGCGGTGCTGCAGGCGGTGAACAAGGTGGGTGGTCCATTCGGAACGGCGATCCTCGGGAGCGTGCTCAGCTCGCTCTACCTGTCCCACCTGGTCGTGACGGGGCTCACCGCTCCAGCGGCCGCGGCGGTTCGCCAGAGCATCTTCGGCGGCGTCGCCGTCGCGCAGCAAATCGGATCGACCGCGCTCCTCCATTCGGTGCGCGCAGCCTTCGTCACCGGAATGGATGCCGCCCTGCTCGTCTCCGCCGGCATCGCCGTGCTGGGACTTGTGCTCACGCTGCTCTTCCTGCCGCACACCAACAAGTTGTCGGAAAATCAGCCCGTGCCACCTCTCGAGGAGCGCGAGCTTGTCACCGCCGGTTGAGCTGCCGACTCCAGGCCTGAGGGAACGGAAGAAGGAGCGGACGCGCGAAACGATCCGCGCGCGTGCGCTCCACCTCTTCGTCACGCAGGGCTACCAGGCGACCACTGTCCAGCAGATCATCGATGACGTCGAGATTTCCGAGAGCACGTTCTTTCGCTACTTCCCGACCAAGGGCGACGTCGTGCTCACGGATGATTTCGATCCGATCATCGTCGCCGCGTTCTTGCGGCAGCCACGGGAGCTCGGCCCGATCGAGGCGCTGCGGCGGGCCTTCAACGAGACGTTCGGAGAGCTCACCGCGGAGCAACTCGTGGAACAGCAGGATCGGATGCATCTCATCCTTTCGGTCCCCGAACTGCGCGCATCGATGCTCGACCAGTTCGGTCAGGCAATGCGTCTGCTGGCCAGCGCCATTGCGGAGCGGACCCAGCGCCGCCCGGACGACATGGAGGTGCTCACGATCGCCGGAGCGGTCGTCGGCGTGGCCATGGCGGTCATGTTCGTGATGATCGATGACCCCACGGCGGATCTCCACGTCCTGCTCGACCAGGGGATGGCGCGGCTGCAGGCCGGACTCGGGGTCTAAGCGCCGGACCTCGATGTTCGGGGCAGCGGTCCGCCGACCTATTCTTCCCCGATGCGCCTGGCCACCTGGAACGTCAACTCCGTCGTCGCACGGCTGCCACGTCTCCTCGAGTGGCTCGCGTCAAGTAGCCCGGATGTCCTCTGTCTGCAGGAGACGAAGATCGCAGACGACGCGTTTCCGCGAGCGGAGGTCGAGGCGCTCGGCTACGAGGTTGCGCTGAACGGGGAGGGGCGCTGGAACGGTGTCGCCATCATCTCGCGCGTTGGTCTGGGCGCTGTCGAGCGCGGTTTTGCCGGCGCGCCCGGCTTCCCGGAAACCGAAGCGCGGGCGATGAGCGCGACGTGTGGCGGACTGCGCGTGTGGTCGCTGTACGTCCCCAACGGACGCGCGCTCGACAGCGATCACTATCCGTACAAGTTGCAATGGCTCGCTGCATTGCGCGTGGCGCTGCTTGCCGAACAACCCACGGTCCCGCCGTTGCTTCTGTGCGGCGACTTCAACATCGCCCCGACCGACAACGATGTGTGGGATCCCGCGGCCTTTGTCGGATCGACACACGTGAGCGCGCCGGAACGCGAGGCGCTCGCTGCGCTCGTGAGCGGGCTCGGCCTCGACGACATCCAGCCGCGTGCATACAAGGGCCGCCCGTTCACGTACTGGGATTACCGCGCCGGTAACTTCCACAAGGGGCTCGGCATGCGCATCGACCTGGTGCTCCTGGACCACACGGTGAAACCAGCGGTCACCGATGCGTACATCGATCGCGATGCGCGCAAGGGCACGCTGCCGTCAGACCACGCGCCGCTGGTCGTCGATATCGACTGGCCGCGCTAGCGGCCTCAGATCAGCTCGCCGGCGGTGGCGGAGCCTTGGTGCCATCAGCGACCGCGAACCCGTCCTTGTCGGAGTCGAGCTTGGAGGGAGTCGCGTGTGTGTCGCTGGGCACAGCGCCGGTCAGCACGATCTTGGTGAGAGTGCCGGCGCTGCCGATCACGGTGGAGCCGTTGACGGTGCCGTGGTCGAAGTCGACATTCGTGGTGAGCGCGATGTCCACGATCCCGACGGGGCTGACTTCCGGGGCCTCGTGAATCCACTCGGCACTGTTCTCTTTCAAGGTGTAGTTCACCGTTACCGTGACCGACTCGGACTCGGTGGTATCGGTGACCACCATCGCCCAGGACTTGCCCGATCCCTTGGTGATGTCCACAGTCATGGCGTCACCGGGACGGACAGTGAATCCACCGATCACGGACTCCGAGGCCGGGAGGATCTCGGTCCAGGCGTTGTACGTGATCGTGCCGTTGACGTCTTGCTCCGTCGTCCCGGCTTGGATCAGATGCGAATTGTCGTGTGCGAATCCGCCGATGCCCACCCAGTCAGAAGCGTAGCGCCGCCCCGAAGTGGCTTTCACGGTCGGAACGATCCACGAGCCTGCAACTTGGGTGTAGGTCAGCCCGGTGACTGCGTACCCGGACCAGTTCTCAGAGTCCAAAGTACCGGAGCTGACCGCGCCGAGACGGTGGACGGCCGCGTGCGCAAGGGGAGCAGCCGCTCCTTGGGGAGACCCGGCAAGCGCCGCTGAGGCAGCAAGGCAACCCATCGCCACGGTCAAGGTGATGCGACGCACAGATGCTCCCCCCACAAATTTGTGACCCGCGAAGCGTATCAAACCCATCCCGAGCGGACCGCGACCTCCGGATCAGCCGGCGGACGGCGGTGGCAGTTCCATGCCGGTCTCGCCGACACGCTGCGCGAGCGTTCCGTCCGCAAGCGACGCCAGTCCGAGCCGTGTGGCCGACGTCCATGCGCCCTGCGGGCCGGCGCTCGTCAGCACGAGCCCCGCGTGGTCGAGCGCCTGGAGCGCCTCACGAACGGGCTCCTGGAGCTGGCGGATGTAGCTGATGCCGCTTGGGAAATGCGCCTGGTTGAGCCAGAGGAGGGCCTGCAGGATGTTGATGCCGCCGTTCGGACCATGCCCGCGCGGCCCGTCCGGTCCGAAGGCCGGCATCACCTCGACACCGAGCGCCGCGGGCGACAGCGCGACCAGGCGATCGAACTCTGCCTGGGCGGTGGCTTCCTTGGCGATCTTGTCATCGCTCTTTCGGAACAGGGGCACGTCAGGAGTCAGCGTACAGGTTCGCGTGGCGGCGCTTTGTCATCCCTCGGTGATGTGTGACGTGGCATTGCGGCGATACGAACCTTGTCCTATGTCTGCAGAACGTGCCAATCGTTGCGGAACAACTCCTTCATGTCCGAGAAAGTGCTCACGCGACGAACAATTTCTGCAGCCGGCCGGCGCGGCCTACCGACTGTGCGCGCGGTGCTCCACGCAATGCGACTGGGCCGAGGTCGAACTCCTCTGGGGGCACCGGCCGGCCCATGAGATAGCCCTGCGCGGCATCGCAGCCGAGGTCGTCGACCAGCGCCAGCGTTTCGAGGTCCTCAATGCCCTCCGCAACGATGCGCAGCCCAAGCGAGTGAGCGAGGTCAACGGTCGAGCGGATGATTGCAACGGCGCGCTGATCAGCGGCCGCGCCCAGAAGAAACGTGCGGTCGAGCTTCAACTCGGTGACCGGCAGCCGGCGAATATACGTGAGCGACGAGAAACCCGTGCCGAAATCGTCGATCGAGAGTTGCACGCCAAGGTCACGCAGCCGGTCGAGGATGTGCAACGCCTGCACAGGATCCGCGATGAAGCAGTCTTCCGTGATTTCGATGGTGACGCGCGCAGTATCGACACCGTGCTTCGTGATGAATGACGCCACCTTGTCCGGAAGCGCGTCATCGCGAAGGCTGGCGGCGGAGACGTTTACCGAGACGCCGATGTCGTAGCCGCGCGCCGACCACGTCGCCTGTTGGAGAAAGGCCTGATCGAGTACCGCCATGGTGAACGGCTCCATCAGGCCGCCATCAGCAATGAGGTCGAGGAAGACTGCAGGCGCGAGGATGCCGCGTGTCGGATGCCGCCAGCGAGCCAGTGCCTCTGCCTTGACAGTGAGCCCGCTCGCCAGATTGAGGATGGGCTGGTAGTACATGACGATCTCGCCGGCTGCGATGGCGTCGCGAAGGGCCTGCATGAGCTCGAGCCGTTCCCGAGTGTTCCGGTCCTGCTCCGGCGAGTAGATCTGCCATGGCGCGTGCGCGTGCTTGGCGGAGAACATGGCGACATCGGCTTTCTGCAGCAGGGTTTCCGGCGTCGCACCATGGTCGGGGGAGAGAGCGATGCCGATGCTCGCATCCACGCGAAGACTCATCCCCTCGAGCTGGAACGGCTCGCGCAGCGCGGTGCGAACGCGGTCCGCCACCTCGATCGCTTCGGAAGCGGCCATCAAAGGCGAGAGCACCAGGCCGAACTCGTCGCCCCCGAGGCGCGCGACGATGCCGGTGCTCCCCACTGCGGCAATGAGGCGCGGACCGAGCTGGCGGAGGACATCATCCCCGACGTGATGCCCGAGGCTGTCGTTGATCTCCTTGAAACGGTCGAGATCGATCATCAGGACAGCCAGTGGTGACTGCCTCGTACCGGGCTCGAAGCACCTGGTCAGGCGCTCAAAGAACAGCCGGCGGTTGGGCAGACCGGTCAGATCATCGGTGCGTGCCTCGCGATTGACGTCAGCGAGTGCGCGGAGCTCGCGGAACGTATATGCGGATCTTGCTATCGCGATCACCAAGGTCGTGGTGGCCAGGATCACGCCGACGCGCAGGACCTGATGTGTGGTCGCGTACACAACGATGCCGAGCGAGCTCAGGAGGAACAGCACGGGGACGAAGTTCGGGGCCTGAATCGTCCGAGCACTCCGGACGCGCGGCTTCATCCCCACCCACGCACTGAAAGCCATCACGAGCGCGGCGACCGCCCACAAACTGTCCAGTGGCGTTCCCACGACGTACGTGCCCGAGGTCACTCGCAGGAGATAGATGCTGTCTGCCCCTGCGAAGAGCAGGAGTCCGGCGCCGAGCGTCCACCAGAGCCGACCGGGCCGCCACCCTCGTACGGCGAAGACGCCGACGACCATGCTGACGAGCACCACATCGCCGATCGGATACGCGATGTTCGTTGCGACCGTTGCGAAGTTGCCATGTATGCCCTCGGAGATCGGGCCGATGACGAGCGTCGCCTCGAGCGCCGCAACCCCGAGCGCGGCGATGAGCGCGTCCACCCAGATGGTCTTCGAGATGTTCGGGACGGTCTCGCGGACCAGCAGGCTGATCCCGAGGAACGCCAGCGGGTAGTCGGCCAGAAAGGCGAAGTCCGCGATCGACGGGGACGGAATCGGATTGAAATACTGCACCACGGCGGTGAAGAGCACCGATCCGGTGGTGAAGAAGAGGAGCCCCGCTCCGAGCGCTGCCCAGCCCCAGCGACCGGGGCGTCTGGTGAATGCGCGCGCAAGACACAACAGGGCGCAGCACGCGTACCCGATGTTCTCGACCCAGACGTCAAAGAAGGGGATCGATGTGCCGTGCGCGCGAACGACTGTGGACGCGATGAACGACACGACGAGCGCCGCTGTGAGCACCTGCAGGACCCGCACGCCGCGAGGCACAGTGCCGCCTCCGGTCCGCAAACCCGAGGCGAGTCGCTGCAACGCTGAATCCTCCGGCAGCACCTCCCAACGCAACCAGCACTGCCTGGTGTGGTCCGCACGGTGGGCATGAGCCGCCGATTGGCGTTGATTCAGCGTATTCGACGCGTCGCGGTGATATCCGCCCGGTCGGGTTACGGAATCGAAAGAGTCTGCGCTAGAGCTCCAGGATCGCCTCGGCGGTGATCGGCACCGCCGCGAGGGCCTTCGAGACCGGACAGTTCGCCTTGGCGTCCTCGACTGCGGCAGTGAAGACCGCGGCATCGATGCCCGGAACCTTTCCCCTGACGACGAGATGAATGGCGGAGATCCCCTCGGGGGCTCCGAAGGTCACCTTCGCCGTGGTGTCGATCCGCTCGGGTGCGTGGCCGGCACCGGCGAGTCCGTTGGCGAGTGCCATCGAGAAGCAGCCGGAGTGCGCGGCGGCGATCAACTCCTCGGGGCTCGTGCCACTGGCTCGTGAGCTGGCGCGGTTGTTCCAGGTGAGGGATTGCTCGGGGAAGGAACCGCTCGCGGGAGTGACGGTCCCCTTGCCGTGCAGGAGGTCGCCTTCCCAGGTTGCGCTGGCACTACTTTCGACAGTCATTCGTCACTCCTTACACCGACAGAGAAGCAGAGTCACAGCCTAACCAGGCGAGCAATCGCCTCGCTCAGCGCGATGTGCGGCTGTATCGGCGGACGCAGAGCGGCACGAAGATCGCAATGATGATCACCGCGAGGCCGATCGTCGTGATCTCCGGATGCTCGAGCGACCAGACCCCGGCCGGCGGCGGGCCGATCGTGTTCCCGAACAGGTTGCGTCCAGCGGCCACCACCGATGACACCGGGTTCCAGTTGGCGAAGACGCGCAGCCAGACCGGCATCTTCGACGTGTCGACGAAGACGTTGGAGATGAAGCCGAGCAGGAAGACCGGGATATTGATCAGCACATCGGCAGACTGCGAGGATTTGGCAACCAACCCCACGAGGATTCCGAGCCAGCAGAGCGCAAACGCGAACAACTCGATGAGCAGGAAACCGAGGAATGCGTCGAAGATGCCGTTCTCGGGACGCCAGCCCACCAGCAGCGCGCACACGATCATCACCGCCAGCGCCGGCAGTCCCAGAATCATGGTCGAGACGCCACGGCCGATAAGGATCGAGGACCGCGCGATCGGCAGCGTCTTGAAGCGGTCGATCACCCCTTCGTTCATGTCAGTTGCGACAGCAACTGCGACGTTGGCCGATGCGAAAAGCGTCGACTGCGCGAACAGCCCGGACATCAGGTACGAGTGATAGTTGCCGCCGGGCACGGTGATCGAGCTCCCGAAGACGTAGCCGAAGAGCACGACGAAGACGACGGGAAAGAGGACGCTGCCGAAGATGATGTCGGGCTGGCGCTTGCCGCGAATGAGATAGCGGCGGGTGGCGTTGTACGCGTCGATGGTGCCGCTGAGGAACGAGTTCCGCACCGGGACGGTCGCGACGGTCATGCCTTCGACTCCGCCGCAATCGCTGGCATATCGCCCGGGAGGAGCGGCTCGCCTCTGCGGTGGGTGACCGCGCTGAACACCTCGTCAAGGCTCGGGTGCTCGAGACCGACCTCGTGGATCGGGACGCCGAGGCCCTCCAGCAGGGTCACCACCTCGCCGAGACTCACCAGGCCGTCCGGGGCCGGCGCGCTCACCGATCGGCCGCGGATGCTCGCCTCGGAGCCCAATGCCGCGCGGACCTTCTCAAGCAGCGCCGGATTGGCGTCCGCGAGCGTCACGACGACCGTCGGTCGTCCGATGGAGGCTTTGAGCTGCTCCGGCGTTCCCTTGGCGACCACCAAGCCGCGGTCGACGACGACGATCGTGTCGGCCAGTTGGTCCGCCTCATCGAGGTACTGGGTAGTCAGCAGCACGGTGGTGCCGCGGGACACAAGGGTGCGGATCGCCTCCCACATCTCGCTGCGGCTGACAGGGTCGAGGCCGGTCGTGGGCTCGTCGAGGAACAGCACCTCCGGGTTGGCGATCAGGCTGGCGGCGAGATCGAGGCGCCGGCGCATGCCGCCGGAGTACTTCTTGACGAGTTGATTGCCGGCGTCGACGAGGTCGAACTGCTGCAACAACGCGTCCGCGCGCTGCCGGGAGACAGCGGCGCCGAGATGCGAGAAGCGGCCGATGATCTCGAGGTTCTCATGCCCGGTGAGGAGCTCGTCCATGGTCGCCGTCTGACCGGTGACCCCGATCTTGCCGCGCACCTTGTCGGCCTGGGTCGCGATATCGAAGCCCGCAACCTGGGCGTGGCCGCCGTCCGCGTCAAGCAGCGTGGTGAGGATCCGCACTGTCGTGGTCTTGCCGGCGCCGTTGCGGCCGAGCAGCGCGCAGACGCTTCCAGCGGGCACGTCGAGGCTGACGTCGACGAGCGCGTGCGTCTCACCGAACGATCGAGCCAGGTGCTGAGCGGAGATGGCGAAGCTGTTCATCGTGCTAGGAACGATATATCGCGAGCCGTCGCGATGTCAACAAAGCGACAGCCCAATCCTAAAGGGAACCAGATGTTCCGCCACCGTCTCGCCGGCGATGGCTGCTCAACCGGGCACTGCCAGGAGCCGCTACTTGGAGAGCCCGTTGCTGATGTTGGAGAACACGTTGTTGACCTGCTTGCCGACGATCTGCAGGATCACGATCACCACGATCGCGATCAGCACGAGGATGAGGGCGTACTCAACCATGCCCTGACCGTCCTCTCGAGCGGCAAGGCGCGTCCTCGCGAACTCTTTTGTTCGCAGCAAGAGCAACGTAAAGAATCCCAGCGGATCTGACATACGTAGATCGTATGCGGGAAGGCCCGCCGAACCGTGACGGACAGGTCACGTGGCGAAAGCGACCCGCCGGACACCGAAGCCCGGCGGGTCGCCTTGCTCATCAGCCTGCGGCGGCGAGCTCCGGGACGAACAGTGCCGCGTTCACTGTCCCGACCCCACTGGCCAGGTCATATCCCGGGAGTGCGTCGAATCCCACGACCGTGTGCACCTTGCCGTTCTGAGTGAAGGTCACGGTGTTGTTGCCGCTGGTGACGTCGACGATTCCGGGATCTCCGGCTGCCGACATCTCGTACAGCGCCGGGTTGATGACGCCGAGGTCGTGCCCCGCGTACTGGTCGGCGATCGCCACGATCCCCGAGAAGAGCGGTGTCGCCTCGCTGGTGCCGCAGACGATATAGAAGCCTGGGGCTCCGCCGCCCGGGAAGCTCTGGTACATCACGGCCGCGCCGTCGCAGGCGCCGCTCATGCTGATGTCAGGCACGCCGCGCTGGTCGCCGACGACCGACGCAACGCCGTTCTGGTAGCTGGGCCTCGAGAAGAAGATCGACTTGCCACCGCCACCCGCGAGCGGGTTCGGGCCGGCGTCGCCGTAGATGACCTCCTGGGTCGGCACGTT
>JBEKKP010000096.1:0-11820 GCA_050010655.1 Candidatus Dormibacteria bacterium | reverse complement strand
GAATGTGGTGGAAGAGCTCCTCTACCTTGGGAATCGGTGACAGCGTCGTTGGCGCTGTTTGGGGAGCGGGCTGGTCGGTCATCTCACGTCTCCTTGCGGCGGGCGCTCGGAGATGGCGCCCGATCGGCGCAATCGTGAACGATGCAGACCGCGTTGAGTAAAACCGACTCCGATGGCGTCAGCCGCGGCGCCGCACCATCGCGGGCGGTCTCGACCTACGCAGGCTCCACGCAGGTTGCCGCTCGACGAATTCGTACATGGCAGCGGGCCGTCCCGGGCCACCCTTGGCAAGCGAGCCGGTGGCGCGCACGAGACCCGACTGCTCGAGCTCGCGCCGGAAGTTCGACGGCTCGTAGCTCCCACCACTGATTGCCTCGAAGACACGCCGCGCCTGCGGCATCGTGAAGCGTTCCGGCAGCAGGCCGACGGCGATGTTGGACCACCACAACTTGCCCCGCAACCGCGCGACGGCGTCGACGACGATGCGCGCGTGGTCGAAGCCGAGTGGCGGCAGCGCGTCGACAGGCTCCCACCTGGCACTCGACTCGTCTGCGCGAAGCACTGCCGCATCGATGAGGGCGAGATACGCGACGGTCGGAATCCAGCCGCGGGGGTCGCGTTCCGGGTCGCCATAGGTCTCGAGCTGTTCGAGGTAGACCGCGCCGACGCCGGTCTTCTCGGTCAGCTTCCGTTGCGCGGTCTCCTCCGGCCGTTCGGTGGGGCTCATGAAGCCGCCAGGGAGCACCCATGTCCCCGCAAACGGCGCCTCGACGCGCTGCACGAGCAGGACATGGAGCCGTCCCGACAGCGGTGCGAGCACCACGGGGACTGCATAGACACCCGCCGGGGCCGGAAACCCCGACGAGTTGACAGCCGTCATGCCGGCGGCACCGCCGGGCCGTGCATCTCGTGGCATCGCGATTGATTGTGGCGACGCGCTAGTCTGCACGTCGATGGAGAGCGGGATGATCACCACTGCGGATGGCTTCCGTGAGGCCTATGCCGAGATCTTCGCGGACGTCTGGGCGCTCGTTGCCGGGCTCGACGAACCGCAGGCGATGCTCCCGACGCGATGCCCAGGCTGGACCGTGCGCGATCACATCGCCCACATCACCGATCTCGAAAGCATCCTCATCGGCCGGCCTCGAGCCGAGCACACCGTGCCCGAGGGCCTGGCACACGTCCGCAACCAGCCCGGGGCATACATGGAGATCGGCGTCGACGCGCGTCGCGACGTGCCGCTCGCCGAACTGCTCGCCGAGTACCAGGACGTCACCACCCAGCGGCTCGCTCGCCTTGCAACGCTCGAGGACTCGCAACTCGACGAGATGGGACGCGGCCTGTTCGGCGAGTCCAAGGTCCGCTTGCTGCTCGGCATCCGCGTTTTCGACCTCTGGGCCCATGAGCAGGACATTCGCAGCGCGCTGCATGCGCCGGGTGGGCTCGACGGCGTTGCCGCGGCGCACTGCCGCGAGCGGATGCTGATCGGTGCGGCCCACGAGCTCCAGGCGCGTGTCGCGCCGCCCGCCGGGACGGCGCTGCTCTTCGACATCGAGGGTCCCGGTGGCGCACTGCGAGCCATCACGTTCGACGGAGAGAAAGCCCGGTCTGTCGACACAGTCCCAAGCGCACCGTCGGCGACATTCAGGCTTGACCTGTCGACCCTGACCGTCCTCGCCTGCGGCCGCGACGACCCGGGCGCTCGCTCGCGAGTTGTCGTCGAAGGTGACCAGAACCTGGCGAGCGTCGTGCTCGAGGATCTCGCGGTCACGCCGTGAACCGACGGTTCCTCGCCGCGGCGTTCATCTCCGCGCTGATGCTCGCTGGGTGCGGGCTGCAGCAGGACCTCGCCCAGGTGCCGATCGGCAACGGACCGACAGGTCCTGCAACGCCGATTACCGCTCCGACGGTGACGGGCACGCCGTACGACTGGTCGACGACGCACGGTCACGTGGTCGTCCTGGATTTCTGGGGCTCGTGGTGCGGCCCGTGCAACGGTGAACAGCCGGCTCTCGACACGCTCGCACGGCAATGGATGCCGAAGGGCGTGATCTTCCTCGGGGTCGATATTCAGGACACCGACCCGAATGCGATTGCCTACGAACGCTCGTATAACGTGCCGTACCCAAGCGTCAACGACTCGAGTGAAGTCATCACCTCGGAGTACAACGTGCTCGATCCGCCGACCATCGTCATCGTGGACGCCAAAGGCAACATCGTCGACCGCTTTCTGGGAACGCTCGTCGGCGTCGCCAACGATCTGACCCGGCTTACCTCATGACGCAGATCACCGTCTACGGCGCTCCGTGGTGTCCGGACTGCAAGCGGGCGAAGCGATTCCTCGCGGAGCAGCGGGTTCCTTACGACTGGGTGGACATCGATCAGGACGCAGCCGGTCTCACGCACGTCGAGGAGCTCCAGAAAGGCGGGCGCTCGATTCCGACGATCGTCTTCGACGGCACCGACGTGCTCATCGAGCCGACCAATGAGGAGCTCGCGCGCAAGCTCGGCCTGACCCTCGAAGCCAAGCTTGATTGCTACGACCTGGCGATCATCGGCGGCGGTCCGGCGGGGCTTGCGGCCGCGATCTACGCGGCGCGCGAAGGCATTGACGCCGTCGTGATCGAGCGCAGCGGTCTCGGCGGACAGGCGGGTGTCACCGAGCGAATCGACAACTACCCGGGCTTCCCCGACGGCGTCGGCGGCGCCGACCTCGCCGAGCGTTTCATCGCGCAGGCACGGCGCTATGAAGTGGAGTTGCTCAGCGCGGTGAGCGTTGAGCACATCTCCGCGGAGGGCTCGGAAGCCGGCGACATCTGTCTGCGCCTGGCGAGTGGCCAGGAGATCGAGACGCATGCCGTCCTCATCGCGACCGGGTCGTCGTACCGGCGCCTCGGCGTTCCCGGTGAAGACGATCTCATCGGCGCCGGTGTGCATTTCTGCGCCACCTGCGACGGGCCCTTCTATCGCGGTTCGGACGAGCTTCTGGTCATCGGTGGCGGAAACTCGGCGCTCGAGGAAGGGCTGTTCCTCACCAAGTTCGCACAGCGGGTGCGGATCGTGCAGCGTGAGCCGGAGCTCACCGCGTCGCGCTTGCTCCAGGACAAGATCAACAACGACCCGCATTTCGTCGTGCATCGCAACAGCGAGATCGTCGAGTTCACCGGCAAGGGCAAGCTCGAGTCGGTCCGGCTCCGTGACCGTGCGACTGGCGTGGAGGAGGTCGTGCATCCGCGCGGAGCGTTCGTCTTCATCGGGCTCGACCCCAACACTGCATTCCTCCGCGGCAGCGTCGATCTCGACGCGCGAGGATTCGTGGACGACAAGGGTGGGTTCAAGACGTCGATTCCAGGGGTCTTCGTGGCCGGCGACGTTCGCCGTGGCTCGACGAAGCAACTCGGGTCGGCGGTCGGTGATGGCATCGCGGCGCTCATCGCCGTTCGCGAGTACCTCCAGGAGCATCACGAGGTGGCCCGGCACCCCGAGGACTGACCGAGCCCGATCGCGATTCACCGGCGCCGGTTGCATGCGCCATGCTATAGTGCGAAACGCAATATGGAAATGCGCACTCAGCCCAAGGACATGGTGGCGCTCACCACGCTCGGCCTGCTCAGCGAGCAGCCGTGCCACCCGTACGAGATCCAGCGCCTCCTCAAGGAACGCCACAAGGCGTACGCGGTCGGCAAGACCCGGACCCTCTACCGCGCCATCGAGGAACTCGAGGCCGCCGGCTACATCGAACCGCTCGAGACCAGCCGCGAGGGCCGCCGGCCGGAACGGACGGTGTACCGGATCACGCCCGAGGGGAGCGAGGAACTGGAGAACTGGCTCGCCGAGTTGCTCTCCACCCCCGTGGACGAGACGCCGGTCTTCCGCGTGGCAGTCGGCCTGCTCGGATACATCACGCAGGAGCGCGCCGAGGCGGCGCTCGCCACGCGCGTCGTCAGCCTCCGCGCGAGGGTGACGGCCCTCGACGCCACGCTCAAGATGGCCCAGGACGACCTCGGTCTCCCCCGCCTCGTCCTGCTCGAGCTCGAGCACGCCATGGCGCTGGCTGTTGCGGAGATCGAGTGGATCCGGTCGCTCGTCGCCGATATGGAGACGGGGGCACTTGTCTGGAACGAGGAATTGATCCGAGCGCATTTCGAGGCGATGCACGCCGCCGACGCGGAGCGTCGCAACCGCCACCGCCAGAACCACCCCGCCGCGTTGGTGCATCCAGCGCGAGACGAGCACCGAGCACACACCACCAGGGAGGAGACACCGTGATCGAGACGCACAGCCTTCGAAAAACCTTCAAGTCGCGCCGGGGTCTCGTCGACGCCGTGGCCGGAGTCGACCTCGACGTCAAGAAGGGCGAGATCTTCGGCTTCCTCGGACCCAACGGAGCCGGCAAGACCACGACGCTTCGCATGCTGTCGACGCTGTTGCCGCCCACCAGCGGCGAGGCAACCGTTGCCGGATTCGACCTCCGTCGCGAGCCCGCCAAGGTCCGCTACGAGATCGGCTACGTCAGCCAGGCCGGGAGCAGCGCCCCGGAAGTCGCCGGACGCACCGAGCTGGTGATGCAGGGACGCCTGTACGGCATGAGCAAGGCACGGGCTCTCGATCGCGCGGCCGAGCTCATCGCGTCGCTGGAGCTCTCCGACTGCGCGGACCGGGCCACCAAGACGTACTCGGGCGGCCAGAAGCGCCGGCTCGACATCGGCATCGGCCTCATGCACCTTCCCCAGCTGCTGTTTCTCGACGAGCCCACAACGGGTTTGGACCCCCAGAGCCGGGCACGCATGTGGGACGAGGTACGCCACCTGCGCGACAACGGCACGACCGTCTTCCTGACGACTCACTACCTCGAGGAGGCGGATGCCCTCTCCGACCGGATCGCGATCATCGACCACGGCAAGATCGTTGCCCTTGGCACTCCCGACGAGCTGAAGCGTCAGGTCGCAGGCGATGTGGTGGTCGTCGGCACCGACAACGCCGGCGAGCGCGTGCTGGCGCTCCTTGAGGGACAACCGTTCGTGCGCGAAGCGACGCAGTCCGACCAGGTCGTGCGTCTGTACGTCGACCGCGGCGAGACGGCAATGCCGCAGATCATCCGCGCGCTCGATGCTGCGGGGATCCCGCTGGCGTCGCTCTCATTGAATCGACCGAGCCTCGACGACGTGTTCCTGCGTCAGACCGGGCGTTCGCTCCGCGAAGCGGCATAGGGGGACGGCATGAAACTGCTCAAAGACACGTGGCTCATGTTCCAGCGGTATCTCTTCGTCTTTCTTCGCAACCCTGCGTGGGTCGCAATCGGGGTGATTCAGCCGTTGCTGTACCTGGTGCTGTTCGCGCCGCTGCTGAAGTCGCTCGTGAACGTCCAGGGCTTTCCTGCCGGCGGCGCATACAACGTGTTCGTCCCAGGGCTGCTCATTCAGCTCGGATTGTTCGGTGCGAGTGGCGTTGGATTCGGCTTGATCGCCGAGCTGCGCGACGGTGTCATCGAGCGCTTCCGCGTCACGCCGGTCAGCCGCTTTGCACTGCTGCTCGGGCGCGCGCTGCGCGACATCCTCACGCTCGTCATGCAGTCGCTCATCCTGCTCCTGCTCGCGATTCCGTTCGGACTCAAGCCGACATTCGTCGGCGTGATCGTCATGCTCGGACTCGTCGCGTTGATCGGTCTCGGGATGGCATCGCTCGCGTACGCGGCAGCACTCGCTTTGAAGAGTGAGGACTCATACGCGCCGCTGATCTTCACGCTCTCGCTGCCGCTCCTTCTGTTGAGCGGCGTGCTGCTCCCCCTGAACCTCGCACCACAGTGGCTGCAGGACATCGCCAAGGCGAATCCGCTCTCATACGCCGTGAACGCGGCGCGCGACCTCTTCAACGGGAAAGGGTTCGACCAGGCGGTGCTCGAGGGGCTCGTGATCATGGCGGCGCTCGCCGTCGTGGGTGTCGTGATCGGCGCGCGCCGGTTCACGAGGGCGATCGCCTGAGCTCAGATCTCTGAGGCGATCAACCAGTCAGCGCGGGTGCGTCCGTGAAGCATGAGCGGACCACCGCGCCAAGGCCCGGGAGGCTGAACGGCTTGGTGATCAGGTGGTTCGCCCCGGCCAGGCGCGCTCGCTCGACATCCGCGTCCGACGACAGTGACGTGAAGACGAGCACCGGCATGGCATGGGTGCGAGCCTGCGAGCGGATGTGGCGACAGACCTCGATCCCGTCGACGCCGGGCATCATCACGTCGAGGATTGCAAGGTCGAACTCATCCTTGTCGAGCATGGCGATCGCCTCGGTGCCATCGGACGCCTCGGTCACTTCGAATCCTTCCATGCTGAGATACAGCCCGACGACGTGCAGCAAGCGCGGTTCGTCGTCAGCGAGAAGGATGCGCTGCTGGGTCAACGGGTGCGGCCCTCCGGGCGCGTGGACAGGTGCGTCATCGCAGTATCGAGCGCTGAACGGATCTGATCTCGGCGACCATCGTTCCGTCACCGGGTGGAGACATATGCCGCCGGGAGCGGCCGTCTCGGGCGCCGTTGTGCCTGATGATGTGGTGATGGCGGTCACCCCGAGACGCGACGAGCGGAAAGGTGCGCGCTTGCATGGGTGATCCGGAGGCGCCTCGACGCGTCACGCCACGAATTCTCACCGAACCTCGCCGTCCGGCGCGCATCCGAGCGCTTCCAGCTGCTCCCTGGCTTGCGGTCGGGACGGTCTGTGTGGGCGCGTTCATGGGCCAGCTGGATGCCAGCATCGTCACGACTGCGCTCCCATTCATCCGGCTCAACCTACACGCATCCATCGCCAGTGTCGAATGGGTCGTCCTTGTCTACGTGCTCGTCCTCGCCGGAAGCGTTGCGGCAGTGGGCAAGATCGCCGATCGCGTCGGCCGCAAGCTGCTGTATACGTACGGATTCGGCATCTTCGTCATCGGCTCCGCAGCATGTGCCCTCGCACCATCGCTCGGCCTGCTCGTGCTTGGGCGGCTTGTCCAGGCCGTAGGCGCGGTGATGCTGCAGGCGAACTCATACGCGCTGATCCGGGACGTGCTGCCGCCGTCGAGGCTCGGCACGGGCCTTGGTGTCCAGGGTGCTGCGCAGGCAGTCGGCCTCTGTGTCGGGCCTGCGCTCGGCGGGATCCTGACCGGTCTCGGCGGGTGGCGCTTGATCTTCCTGGTGAACATCCCGGTCGGGCTGATCGGCCTGGCGCTCGGGTGGTTCCTCCTGCCGCGGAGCACGCATCTCGATCCGGAGAGCCGCATCGATCCCTCCGGGACGCTGCTGCTCGCGGCGGTGCCGGCGGCGCTCCTCGCAGCGCTGTCGTTCGCTGCCCAGGCCGGCACACCCACCTGGACCGAGCCTGTCCTCGTGTTGGTGACCGCGGTGCTCGTGATCGGTGCGATTGCCCGCCAGCGACGCGCCCCGGGCTCGGTGGTCGACGCCGCGTTGATCCGCGTCCCCGCATTCGACGCGGGCGTCATCGCCGCCCTGCTGTCCTACGTGATCCTCTTCGGCTGCCTGGTCGCCGTGCCGTTCTACCTCGTGAAGGAGCGTCATTTCGGTGCCGTGCAGGCAGGTCTCGAACTCAGCGCACTGCCTGTGGCGCTTGCGATCGTCGCGCCGCTCGGTGGCGCCATCCGCGACCGCATCGGCCCTCGTGTGCCGACTGCCCTCGGCATGGCCGTGACCGCGATCGGCATGGGCCTGCTGGCCGCATCCGCGACGCGCGCCGACCTCACGGTGCTGGCGCTCGCAGTGACCGGGGCCGGCATGGGTCTGTTCGTGGCTGCGAACAACGCGGCGACCATGTTCGCGGCGCCTCCGCAGCGCGCCGGCGCCGCAGGAGGTCTCTTGAACATGGCCCGCGGCGTCGGGACGGCGATCGGCGTGGCGCTCACATCCCTCGTCTTCGCGACCGGGCGCGGCATCACCTCCGTCGCGTTCCTGCTGCTCGCCATCGCGATTCTGACCGGGGTGATCAGCGTGGTCTGGTCTCGGGCGCCTGGGAGGGCTGCGTCAGCCGCGTGAGGCGCCGTCCGCGGGATACCAGTGGACGGGCTCGGCTTCGTCGCGGCGGACCCGGCCGGTAGCCTCGAGGAGGACGAGGTGGGCGAGCGTCTCCCCCACTGCCGCGCGCCGCATGAAGCCGACGATCTGCGTCCAGTCGCGTGACCAACGAAGCCGGAGGGTCGTCTCCCAGCACGTGAGCCCGGGGGAGTTGCTGATCGCCGCGTAGGTCTCGTCAAGCCGCAGTCGGTGGTGCTCGAGGAGATCGTCGACGCGCGTGTCGAGACCGCGGAATCGCCATTCGTGTGCCGGGAGGACCTCGTCGACCTCGAGGTCACGGACGTTGCGCAGCGCGTCGAGAAAGTCCGCCAGCGGATTGATCGGTTGCTGGACATGGACCGCGACGCTCGGACTGATGCGCGGCAGCACGTGGTCGCCGCTGAAGAGCAGGCGACCGGAGCGATCGTGGAAGCAGACGTGTCCAGGCGAGTGGCCGGGGGTATGCAGCGTGACCAGGTCCCATCCCGGCAGCGGCACGGTCGCCCGGTCCTCGAGGAGGATGTCGGGCTCTGCTGCTGCGACGAACTCGCGGATGCCCATCGATGCAGCCGTCAGCTCTGCGCGCATCTCATCGGGAACGCCGGCGTCGACGAGCAGCGCATCCATGCTCGCGAGCAGTCGTTCCGTGCCGTCGCCATACCGCGAGGTGATGAGCGCCGCGTCTGCCGGATGCACCGCGACCCACGCACCGGAGGCCTCGCGCAACCGCCCGGCGAGTCCGTAGTGGTCAGGGTGGATGTGCGTGATCAGGATCGCCTTGACATCCGCGGGCGTATATCCGGCCAGTGCCATGCCGGCCTCGAGCGCGCTCCATGCTGCTTCCGTGTTCCAGCCAGTGTCGATGACGGCCGCTCCGTCGTCGAGTTCGAGGAGGTAGACGAGCACGTAGCGAAGCGGGTTGTTGGGGAGCGGCACCGGGATCGACCAGAGCCCCGGCCGGACACGCTCGACGTCCGGCAGGCCCACCCCACTCCAGGACTCGCGCTGCGCCGTCCCGGTCACCTCGATCCCGCTCATCGGAACGGGCTCAGCCGGCGGCGATGGGATTGGCCGCGAGATGGCCCAGGAACACGTCGGCCATGTCGGCCCAGTGCTCGTCGGGAATCCAGTGGGATCCACCCTCGAGCTCGAGGAGGTGGTAGTCACCGGTGCAGTGCTCGGCGGAGAGGTCGGTGGCCTCGCGGGTGAACACCGGGTCGCGATCGCTCCAGACGTGGAGGACGGGCACCGAGACGGGCGCTGCGTGGCCGCGTTCCGTACCGAGCGCGCGGTACCAGTTGAGCGGACCCGTCGCACCCACCTTGCGCAATGCGGTGATGTCGCGATGCGCGTGGGCCGGGCTGAGACCGGTGGCGGTCAGCAGCGCTTCAGCCGCGAGGCCGCCACCGGCGTCGATCAACGACTCGGGGACGATCGGAAGGCGCAGCACGGGGATGTATGCCATGCGCACACGCTGCTGCGTGCCGCGGAGCGCGTCGCGCAGCGCCGCGGTGTGGGGCGTCGCCTCCCCAATCGTGTCCAACCACGTGGAAGCGCTTTGTGCCGAGGGCGGCCGCCATGGCGAGCACGTCCTCGCAGAGTTCGGTGACACGGTATGCATCGACACCCTCGGGTCGCGCACCCTCGGAGTACCCGCGCTGGTTCGGGGCAACGGCTCGGTACCCGGCATCGGCGAGATCGTTCAGCGCCTGATGCCAGCAGGTTCCCGACTGTGGGAAGCCGTGGAGCAGGAGCACGAGCTCCCCGTCTACCGGCCCCGCCGCAAGCGCGTCGAATCGCATGCCGCGTGCCGCAATCGACGTATGCCTCACAGCCACATCACCGAGCGTAGCAGGGCGACTGGAATGCCGATCCGCGAATCGGCTCGCTTCGTGCACGATGCGCGCATGACTGATGCCCTCTTCACGCCGCACAAACGCGGTTACGTCCCGAGTGACCACGCGCGAGGCCCGTGGGATCGCGGCGCGATGCATGGCGGCCCTCCCGCGGCGCTGATGGCCGCCGTCATGGAGGCGCTGCCGACGGACTCGCCGATGGCGGTCGTACGGACGACCGTGGAGATCTTCCGCCCCGTCCCGCTCCGGCCCGTTGAGGTTGCAGCTCGAATTGAGCGTCCGGGCCACCGCGTGCAGATGCTCACGGCCACGCTCACCGACGGCAACACGGAGCTCTGCCGCGCAACCGCATGGCGCATGCGCATCGCCGACCTCAACCTCGGCGAGCTCCCCGCGCTCGAGGTGCCGTTCGCGGGGCCTGCCGACTCGGTCGCACATGTTCCGGAAAGCGACGATCCCGCCTTCCACCGCACCGGGATGGAGATGCGCTACGCGCGTGGTTCGTTTGTCGAGGTCGGGCCCGCGACAGTGTGGATGCGACTCGCCGTTCCACTGATTGCAGGGCAGACGCCGACCCCACTCCAACGCACGCTCGCCGCTGCGGATTTCGGCAACGGCGTCGCATCTGCGTTGCCGTGGGGGCAATTTCTCTTCATCAACACCGACCTCACCGTGTACCTCCACCGCCAACCGGAAAGCGAGTGGATCTGTCTCGATGCGAATACGGACGTGGACCCGCGCGGCGTCGGCGTCGCGCACAGTCGCCTGTACGACGAGCGTGGTCCGATCGGTCACTCACTCCAGGGACTGTTCATCGACAAGTTGCGGGGCTCGCCGCCGAGCGTTTGACGCTTGCCGTGCTTGGCCGTTAGCAGGTGGGCGCGGTCACCGTCGTTCGCGCGAGAGTGCCCGCGACTCGCGTGGAGCGATAATCACGCCATGCGAATAAAAGGTGTCAATTACGATGTTGGCACCGTCATGGGCGTTAACTGGCGACCGGACTACGATCCAACAGTCGTTCAACGAGAGCTGAAGATCATCAAGAACGACCTGCACTGCAACGCTGTCGGCATTAGCGGCAAAAGCATTAAGCGTGTAGTGCTCACAGCCGAAGCCGCCATAGATGAAGGTCTTGAAGCCTGGCTGAACCCATCGGGTTGGGATGACAAACCGCCTGCACCGACGCTTGCCTACATTGCGGAAGCAGCGAGAGCATCCCAGCCATTACATGAGCGCCACCCAGGCAAGGTAGTCCTCAGTATCGGTTCGGAATTCACGCTCTTCACGCAAGGGATCATTCCAGGCAGGTCGTTGAGGCAACGAGCGAGTACCGTCCTCAAGACAGACGTTATCAAGACAGGCACACACAATCAGCCGCTGAACGCCTTCTTAGGTAAGGCTGTTGCAGAAGTGCGGAAGGTTTTCAGTGGGCGCGTTATGTACCGATCGCTGGTGTGGGAGGACGTCGATTGGAGCAACTTTGACATTATCGGTGTCGACCACTATTGGGCGGAAAGGATCCAAGACCAGTACGTCGAAATGGTCAAGCCTTTGTTTACGCACGGCAAGCCCGTTATCAACACGGGGTTCGGTTTTGGCACAACGACGGCACCGGTCACCGGAATGCTGGCAACCCTTGGTGACCTGCCCTTCTTCCGAATCCTCCTGCATCAGCAGCCCGTCATTGGACGGTTCATCAAACCTCAGCTCAAGGTTGTCAACGAGCGTGATGAAGCGTTGCAAGCTGAACGCTTGGTGAATAACCTCAAGCTGCTCGACGAGGCCGGTTTCAGTGGTGCCTTCATGGACACCTTCATCCTCCCAACGTACCCGTACAGTGACACGCCGAAGTACGACCTGGACAGAGCAAGCTCAAACCTGGTGAAGTACTTTGAGAATGGCAGACGTGGTACCACCTACCCCGACATGAC
>JBEKKP010000095.1:0-9805 GCA_050010655.1 Candidatus Dormibacteria bacterium | reverse complement strand
CCATCGGTGTTCAGCGTGACCGCGATGGCGCAGACGGCGACGCCGACGAAGTACGGGTTCACGAACGGGCAGGTCATCGCGAGCGCCGGGGCAATCCCGGCCAACACGGCCTTCCCATTCACGATTCGCGTGACCGCCAACGGAGCGCTCGATCCCGGTGGCTTCGTGTGGCTCAGCTACACAACCAATGCGCCTGGTGATTCAACCACCGTTCTCGCCAGCGAGTGCGGCGGGCAGACAAAGCTGTCGAACCATCCGATCGAGTGCTTTGCTGACTCGACAGGTCACGTGACCTTGACGTACAACACGCCGGCAGCACTTCCCGCACAGGCCCACGCAGACTGGCTCGCGGGCAATAGCCCGAGTGGCAACCCGTCGATCAAGGCTCTCGGCCACTACGTCTACACCACCGTGTTCCGCTTCGGTCCCTCGCCTATCGCGCCGAGCGGGAGTCTCGCTGCAAATGCAAGCGTTCCCGTCACGCTGAGCGGCGAGGACGGCCTCGACACCGGCGTCCCGAACCTGCCGATGTACCTGTCGTTCATACAGGCGGCCGGTGGCGGATCGGCGTCGGTCGGGGCAACCGAGCTGACGTCGACGCCCACGATGTTCGCAGCGAACAGCAGCGGCATCATCGACCTCACCTACACCGCACCTGCGACATTGCCGACAAGCGGCATCGACCAGATCAAGGTACAGGACCTGCCCAACAATCCGACGGAGTTCAACACCGACTCCTACGACTTCACCGCAGGTGTCCCGGTGATCTCGATCGGCGACTCCAGTATCACGCAGGCGCATCAGACGCCGAGCGTTCCCGGGATGATGACCATCACCATCTCACCGCCGCAAAAGCACGAGGTGACGTTGCAATACGTCACGATCTGCGGCATCGGCGACAAGTGGTGCAGCGAGGACTTCACGCAGGTCATCACACCCAAGACGCTGCGAATCGCCGGGGGCGCAACGAGCACGACCGTGAAGGTCGGACAGTTCTCGTACGGCGGCTCCAACGGTGGTGAGGACTTCAACGAGGGCTGGTTCGTCAAGATCGAGAACCCGTCCGTCGGCGTCATCGGCCGCGCGGTCGGTGAGGGCGTCCTGCTCCCCGACGTCGAGAACGACTCGCTGCCGCCGAACATATGGGTCGGTGACGCGGGCGTGGTGCCGACCACAGACACAGCCGGCGTGCCCATCTACTTCGTCGTGACGGTTGGACGTCAGGAAAGCGCTCCGTTCACGTTCTCGTATGCGACGTCCGACGGCTCGGCAACTGCGGGCGTGGATTACACGGCGGTGTCCGGGACGGCGACGATGCCGGCCGACACGACGTACATGGACATCCCCGTGACCATCCTTCCCGAGGCGGTGCCGGCAAGCAACCGGACGTTCACGCTGACCATCAGCAATGACAGTCTCGGATTGACGATCCTGCGAACAACTGGAACGGGAACGATACTTTCGAGCTGATCGGTTCCATTGACCGGGTCTTTTGGCTCCGGTAGAATGAGTGTCTCGCACCGCACCGGTGACAGCCACCGGTGCGGTGCAATTTCAGACGCGATAAGGGGGATGTACGTCATGAAGCGGTGCTTCGCATGAAAACAATCGAAGGCCCGTGCAGGGTCATGCTGGTGCGGCATGGCACCACGCGCATGAACGTGGAGAACCGCTATCGCGGTCGGTGGGATGTCCCGCTCGATGCGCAGGGATATCAGGAAGCGGTCGATGCGGCACGGGCGCTCTCTGACGCCGGCCTCACCGCCGTCTATGCCGGTCCGCTCCGCCGCACCATCGCGACGGCGCAGATCATCGCCGACGAAGCCGGCGTGCCGGACATCCGGATCCTCCAGGGACTGATCAACCTCGACTACGGCACCTGGCACGGGATGACGTCGAAGGAAGCCTCGGTGAGCGACTCCGTGGCGTTCGAGGCGTACCGCACCGCGCCGATGCAGTGCGTCTGCCCGAATGGTGAGCGTCTCGTCGACGCGAGAGATCGCATGCTCGAGGCGCTCGAACTGATCGGTTCGCGACACCAGGGCGAGACCGTCGTCGGCGTGACCCACGCGGTGATGATTCGCCTGGTCATCGCCCACCTCCTCGGCAACGACGGCGACGGATGGCGCGTCCCGGTCAACCGAGGCGGCATCATCGAATTCACCGTCGAGAACGGCGTCATCACGCTGATCACGCCGGTAGCGATCGGCTCAGACCAGGAAGAGGCGCCGGCCGAGCATCAGGGCTCGGTCAGACATACCGCCAGCGCTTGAGCAGCGGCCAACTCATGAGCGTGACCAGCTTCCGGTCCTGAGCCGGAAGCTTGGTCCGCCAGGCGTCGTCCTCGCGGAGCGTGATCGTCCCCTGGTCGAGGCGTGAGTCGTTGCCCACCGCGGTGTGGTCTTCATGCATGTGCACCGTGGGTGGCGTGATGAAGTCGAGATCGTGCTCCTCCACGGGCCTCCCCGCGAATGCCGCGATCTGGCGGAGCTTTTCCTTGGGAGAGCGCACCACGTCCTCATAGCGAACGGTGATCCCGGGGATCCCGGCGATGCGGATGCAGTCGAAGATGAGGTGGTAGACGATCCAGCGCAGCGTGATCACCGGCGCCGCATAGCGGTGCTTCGGGACGAGACGATCGACGCTGTCCTTCATGATCTGCTCCTTCGATGAGGAGTAGGCGGTGCCGCGACTGTCGCGGACGAGGTCGAAGATGCGGAGGTCGACGTTGGGAATGCCCCGGATCGCCAATGCGTATGCCGGTGCCTTCGTGGAGTCCACGACGATCTCGGAGCCGGAGACCGAGTTGACCGCTCCGTACAGCTTGCCGAGCAGCGCCTGATAGCGGCGCAGCTTGCGTGCGAAGCGGGGTGACAACGACGGAGCGATGAGGAGCGGGATGTAGCGCTGCCGGGTCACCTGGGGATGCAGCTTCACGAGCTCCGCGGCCTCGGGCCCGTCCCACCCGCCGAACGCCTGCTCCCCGACCGCCTGCCAGTACGGGCACGCCCGAAATCGCCTGCCGCAGCCGCAGAGGCGGTTCTCCGTGATGCTGTGGGTGGTGATCAGGCCGAACTCCCCCGTGGAGACGAACCCGGGGAGCTGACCGAGCATGCGGTCGACGAGCGTGCTCCCGCTGCGCGTGCATCCGCCTATGTAGAGAATCCGACCCACGAGTTCATCGTAATGGGTTCGCCCACGCGGAGCCCGCGGTTCCCAGACGACGCGATGATCCGTTGCCGCCCTGTTATAGAGGCTCCCGGGCACCCTCTATGGTGCCCGGGAGCCCGCTGGATCGACTACGAGCCGAAGGCGTACAGGTCTCCGTTTCCACCACCGGCGATAAAGAACTGACCGGTCGACACTGCGGCGGACGAGAAGATCAGCTCACTGGTCGCATCCGTGAACAGGATCTTCCCAGTCGCGACACTGATCGCAACGATGTCGCCGCTGATGTCGCCGGCGAAGAGCACCTGGCTACCGGCCGGCCCCGAGACGGCAGGCGACGAGACCACCCCAGTCAATGCGGGCGACGTCCCGACCTTCGGTCCGCTGACCCACGCCGGGTTCGGCGCTCCGGTTGCGGCATTCAGCGAGAAAACGCCGAGCCCGTAGCCCTCGTAGAGGAAACCACCGACCAGCGCGGCGCCGGACTGGGCCGGGTTGCCGTGATGGATCGTGGTCCTGATCGGGAAACTCCAGATCTGCGCTCCGGTCTTGAGATCGAGCGCATAGACGACCGCATCCTTACCGGTGTCATAGACGACGCCGTCGGTGTACGCGGCGGATCCCGTGGCGCCGACCGTTCCGGGCACGGCAATCGTCGGGGGTGCTCCCACGTCCGCATCCTCACCGGTCAGCGTCTGGAATCGCCAGATCGCCGCGCCGGTGCTGGCGTTGATCTCGTAGATGGCGTCGTCGTTGTCGGTCGAGCCGACGACGACTACAGGTACGCCGTTGCTGAACGTGTAATACGCGGGCGTCGAGTACACGCCGGCCTTACCGGTCTGGCTGCCCGCCGGGCTCCCGAAATCGTCGAACATCCACCGCATCGAGCAGGCCGCTCCATCGGGATTGCCGACGCCGTACATCGCCCAGAGGTGGCCGCCATCCTGGACATTGCTGTCACCACTGGGACCGGCGTCGCCGAAGTACACGACAGGACCGCGTCCGTCGGGATTGCCGATCATTGGGGACGACGAGATGATCCCGCCCACCGATCCGGAGGTGCAGATCAGCGCGCCCGTCGTCGCGTTGAGCGCGTACTCGTGATAGCTGCCATCACCGAAATAGACGGTGTTCTGGTACACGGCGGGCGACGGCTCGATCTCTTTCGAGAGGCCGGCAGTCTTGGGAACCGCGTACTTCCAGACGAGTTTCCCCGTCGTGGCGTTGAAGGCGTCAAAGTCGCCCGACTGGTTGCCGACGTAGACCAGCGATACCCCGAGCGTCGTGTTGTAGACAACGGCGGGCGAGCTGTACGCCTTGGTGCCACCGGTGTTGACCGTCCAGTGCAGCTTGAAGGCCGTGGTCGCGGTCAGAAAGGTCTCGCTCGAGACCCCTGTGTGATATTCGTCGTGATTGTGTTCCACCCAATCCTGGAACCCCGCAGGAATCGTATGCACCGTCTTCGACAGGCCTTGCGCGGAAACCGCGGATCCCGCTACGGCGCTTGCCACGAGAGCGACGAGCGACAGTGCGACGCCTCCGCCGCGCATGCCATGCCCTATGTTCCGGTTCATCGCGCCAGCACCTCCGTGATCGCGATGGAAGTCATCGAAGCCTTCATGTGCAGTCCCCCACTGTCTCTCTTGGCGATGTCAACCGGCCCGGCCGGTCCGTTTCCCACCCTGATGTCCACCATCGTCGCGCCCGTACGGCACGGGATCGTCGACCGCGGCCTCGGGGCCGTCGCGACAGGGTCTCACATCTGCTCTGCTCGATACAAGTGGGGCTTTCGCCGCGTTCCGCCAACATTGCGTGACGGAGCACCGCTATGCAATCCTCCCTAACGGAAGGATCCTTGCCAGGCACCCATCCGTGGATGGATGCCTGTGAGTCGAGTTCAGCTGAGGGCGAACGTATGGGCGGCGATCGGGTGACTGGCGGATTGCGGCGGCGGATCCTTGTCGGTGCGGCGCTCGTCGCAGTGACCGCAGGGACGACGACCGCCGGGCTGACCGCTTCGGCTGACTCGTCCACCGCATCGATCCGCACGGCAACGAGCGCCCCGCCGCCCGGGGTGAATGACTGGCCAACCTTGCATCACGACGGCGACCGCAGCGGTGTCTCGACCGAGACCTTCATCGGAGCGTCCAACGCGCCCTCGCTCTCGCTGGCGTGGAACGAACCCACCGGTCCAGCCTGCCCCTGCGTTGCCTACAGCTCACCCACGGTTGCCTACGACCCCACCCTCGGTGAGTCGCTGGTCTACGTGGGCAACCAGGAAGGTGACCTCTCCGCCTTCAATGCGGCGACGGGAAGCCTGGTGTGGCGGTACGAGCTCCCGCGCCGGACGGCCTCGTGGCAGAGCAAGAACATCGAGGGAACTCCGACTGTGTCCACCGCCAACAACGCCGTGTACTTCGGCGCTTCCGACGGGTACCTCTACGAGCTGAATGCCACCACGGGAGCGCTCGACTGCTCGTTCAACACGGTCAGCGACGGCTACGACGGCGGTCATATCGCCTCGTCCGCGCTCGTGGAGAATGGTGTGGACGTCAACGGCGTGGCGACCGACGTCGCCTACTTCGGTGACAATGGCCAGAGCGGCGCAGTGGTGACGGGCGGCAACGGCGGCAATGAGTGGGCCGTCAACGTCACCCCGGGAGCCCAAAACTGCAGCCTGATCTGGCGGATCGGGCCGTTCCCGCTGGGGATGGTCCCTTCCGGTCAGTTGGGGAGCGGCTCCTACAACTCACCTGGCTCGGCCACGCTCCCGAACGGGACGAATGTGGTGATATTCGGCACGACAGACCCGGATGACGCCGTCTACGCTGTGAATGCGTCCACAGGCGCCGTGGTTTGGCGCTTTCAGACCGCTGTCGGGACGGACACCGATGTCGGGGCCGCTCCCACCATCTCGGCTCCGGGGGTGAACGGGTTCGCCGACGGCGTCGTGTACGAGACCGGCAAGGACGGCGACGTCTACGCCCTGAACCTCGTCACGGGAACCGCATACTGGAGCTACGTCCTCCCGGGCAATCATCCCTCCCAGTCCGCAGCAGCGCTGGTGGGGAATACCATCTACGAGGGGTATGGCGCCACGACCGGCGGTGAGATCGCCCTCAACGCCACTACCGGGGCGGTGATCTGGAACAACACCAGCGTGCCCGCGAACATCTCCTCACCCGCGGTTTCCGGCGCTGCCGGAGACCAGGTTCTCCTCCTTGGCGACCTCGCTGGGGCTGCGACCTCGAACCCGACGCCGAGCGCCCTCTGGGGCCTGAGCCTCTCCAGTGGAGCCGTCGTCTTTCACAATGTGCCGGACCCCTCAGATAGCACGTCGGCTTTCTTTGCGTCGCCGGCCGTGTCCACGGGCCGGGTCTTCATCACAAGCACCGACGGAAATCTCTACGCCTTCGGCGTTGGGAACTCCAACGCCGCCCCGACGGTCACGTCGGTCGATGCGAACCAGGGAGCGCTCGGCGCGAGCAACCTGGTTACGGTCACCGGCACTGCCTTCAACAGCGTCTCCGATGTCGTCTTCGGGGCCACGGACATTCCCTCCAGCAACGCTTACCCGTGCTCGGGCGCGAGTGGAGGCTGCTTCTCAGTCATCAACCCCACGGAGATCAAGGCGTACACGCCCACCTCGTTGGGGGCTGGAACCTTCGACGTCACCGTCGTGACGCCCGGCGGGAGTAGTCCGATAACGTCCGCAGACCACTACACGTCGGTGTCGCCCGGTGTGTACACGGCGGTGGCTCCATTCCGGACCTGTGACACGCGATCCGGCTCGCCGACTCCGGCCTGCGCCGGCAAGACGCTCGGTGTCCGGGGCGAGATCAACGTGCAGATCACCGGCGTCGGAGGAGTACCGGCCGGCGCCAAGGCGGTAGTGGTCAATCTGACGGCGATCAACGACACCACCACCCCCACATTCGTCAGCGCATTCCCAACTGGGGAGGCCGTGCCGACCGTCTCGAACATCAACCTCGCCGCCGGGCAGGTCGACGCCAACCTGGCGATCGTCCAGTTGAGTTCGAGCGGCCAGATGACCGTGTACAACTCGGTCGGACGCGCTGACGTCATCGTCGACGTCCAGGGCTACTTCGCGGCGCCTGGCGGGTCACCGGTGGCCGGCGAATTCCATACCATGCCACCGCTCCGGATCTGCGACTCGCGCGCCGACATGAACACCGAGTGTGCCGGGTCGGTCAACGATCCGATCCAGGCCGGCACCTGGCGCAGGGTCGTGCTGTCGGGCCTGCCGCCTGGGGCCGCGGGCGGCACGCCGTCGATTCCCACGACGGGCGCGGCCGCAGCCGTCTTCAACCTCACGGCAACCGGGGGGTCCGCGAGCACCTACCTCGCCGTCGCAGCGCCCAACTCGAGCGACGCGTGCCCGACCACAGTGCCGAAGTTCTCGAACCTCAATCCGTCGGCGGGGATCGCCCTGCCCAACCGCGTGATCTCGACGCTTGGACCACACCAGGACGTCTGCGTCTTCAACAGTGTCGGCAGCATCAACTTCGTCATCGACGTCAACGGTTGGTTCGGCAACGGCCACGAGAGCGCCGCCGGGGCACTCTTCTACTCGGTCCCGCCGACACGGATCTGCGACACGCGCATCGGATCAGGCGACGAGTGTGACAGCGAGAGTCTCTCGGGCGGCGAGATCCAGCCGATCCCCGTGGCGGGCGTCGACGTGGTACCCGCCGAAGGAGGATCGGCCGCGCCGGTTGCGGTCGTCGCGAACCTCACCGGAGTGGCGGGATCCGCCAACACGGTGTTCACGCTCTTCCCAAGCGACGCGCCACAGCCTCGCGCGTCTGACCTCAACCCGAGCGCGGGACAGGTCATCGCCAACCTCGCGATCGTGGGGATCGCAACCACCGGCGCCGAGATCGGGGATGTGAGCCTCTTCAACGACGTCGGCAACATCAACGCGATCCTCGACGTCGCCGGCTGGTTCCAGTAGACCGAAGTACGCGATGGTGTGCCCCGGGGAATGCCCCGGGCACGCCGCCGCCTGACGCCGGGTACCGGTCTGGTTTCGCTTCTCCATCGACGCGGAGCACCACGTGGTGCTCTCCGACATGCTCGCGCCGGCCACTTCACGACGCAGGGCTTCGCGGGCCTTCGATGCGCCGCTGACGAGCGACCTGCCCTGAGCGCTACCGGCTATCCGAAAGTGGCGATGACCCCGGTCCAGGCGACCGACGCCTTGAGCGTTGCGGAAAAGCTCTGCGCCCCGGTTGCATCGAGGACCAGCCAGTCCGCCTCCTCGCCGGTCTGCTCGCTCGTGACCGTGGACTGCCAGAACGCGGTGGACGCACTCACATACCCCGAGGTCGCGCCGCCCAGTGGGTAGGTGTTGGTCGCACCATTCCAGCCGATGTCGGCGACGGCGATCTCGTTAGCCTGAGCTGTGACCGCAGTGTTCAGCGTCGTCGCTGTCGTGCCGGTTCCAGTGTCGGTCATCACCTGGTCCAGCGGCGTTGCTGATGCGCCGGAGATGTCGAGCACCGTCATCGCCAGTGAGGCGGTTCCAGTGACCGTGGCGGTGATGCTGGTCACGCTCGCCGCATCGGTCGCGTACCAGATCTCGCCGTCGGCATCCGACTTTCCGGCCACCCCGGTCGCGCGTTTCCAGGTGTTGAGCCCAGACGAGTTGTCGCTGATGCCGGATACCGTCGGCGCTGCCGATGCACCCCGCGTTCGGATCGCGACCGCGAGCAGATCGCCGGATCCGGTTGGCGTTGCGGTGGTGGCCGTCAGGGTCGTGGTGCCGGTGGCGCCGCTGTTCGCCGCACCGAAGCTCTCCACCACGCTGAGGATCCTCGCCAACGCGAAGTTCTGTGTCACCGAGCCGCCGGCGGTCACTGTCTGCGTGGAGCTCGTCTGCCCCATGTACCCAGTGGCAGATGCTGACACGGTGTAGGGTCCGGCAGGCACATTCGCGAAGCTGTATGCGCCTCCGTTGGTCGTGGTGGTGGAAGCGGTCCCGCCCGACCCGGAGTACGTCACGGTCGCGCTGACAATGCCCGCCTTCGTTGACGCATCGGTCACGGCGCCGCTGATGGTGCCGGTTGTCGACGGCGTCCCAAACGCACCGCTGAGGTTGCCGTTGGCGGAGTTCGCGGCGTTGAGCAGGAGCGGGACGCCGTATGCATCCTCGATCGCCGCCAGCGTGCCGTAGTGGTCACCGATGCCGGTGAACTGTCCCAGGCCCTTGTTGTTCGCGCTGACCACGATGGTGGGAATGTGACCGCCGGGCGTGCTCAGACCGCAGCACCCGGAGTTGTCGCCGGATGCGGCCTCGTCCCACGTGATGATGACGATCCCGTCCTGTGCGAACCACGACGAGCTCAAGACCGACGGCAGGTTATTCGACAACCACGTGTCACCTGAGGAGATGAGGTCGGACTGCGTGCTCGTCGCGCATGGCGACCCGGTGTTGGTGTCGCCGTGCATCTCGTCGCAGTCGTTGGGAACGAGCTCCACGAAATCGGGCGCGTTGGTTGCATCGAGCGCGCTGACGAGCGCTGTGGAGGTCGTGTACGGAACCACGCCCTCGGTGCTGATGTTCGCCTTGCTGCACCATTGTCCGGTCGCGGAACCGTACTCGGTGAAGTAGTGG
>JBEKKP010000094.1:0-13362 GCA_050010655.1 Candidatus Dormibacteria bacterium | reverse complement strand
CACACACGAGACGGCCGTCGGCAGCGCGTCCTCCGTCAAGGGCTCGATCTGCTGCGGATGTGACCACGTGGAGCCGTCGTACGTGACGTCATGGCCACCGGCCTCCAGCACCATGCAGAACGTCGCCGACGTGGCGCAGCTCACCGCGATGTATTCGTCAGGGGTGTCCTCAGCGGGAACCGGGCTCGACCAGTTCGTTCCGTCGTATGTGACGAGGTACTCGCTCGTGTCGTTGATGCTGCCGGCTCCGACGCAGAGCGTGGTCGAACCGCACGAGACGTACGGCACAACCGGTTGCTGCGTGCCCCCGGAGGTGTTAAGCGTCTGTGGCTGGCCCCAGGCAGTTCCGTTGAAGGTGATCGAGTCATCGGCGCCGTCCAAGGCCACACAGAAGCTGGGGCTGCCGCACGACACGCTGGTCAGTTCGGAGGAGAGCTCCGAGCTGTTGGGGTCGATCGGTGCCGGTGTCGACCACGTGGTGCCGTTGAAGGAGATGGCATTCGCAGCGCCGTCGACGGCCATGCAGAAGGTTGCGCTGGGGCACGACACCGAGAAGAACCCGGCGCCCGAGTTGGGGTCGATGGACTGCGGCTGCGACCACGAGCTGCCGTTGTAGATCATGATGTTGGCTTTCGAATCGCCAACCACGCAGAAAGACGAGCTCGCGCACGACACGCTTTGCAGGCTGTCCTCCGCGTCGTTACCGGCCGGGATCGTCGAGTCGATGTTCGTCGCGGTCGACCAGGTTCCGGTGTACACGAATGCGTTGCCCGCCGGGTCGGTGGCGACGCAGAACGATGAGGACGCGCATGAGATCGCGTTCAGTCCTTGGGTCCCAGTGCTGTCGACCTTCACGGGAGCGGACCATGCCGCGTTTCCTGCTGGTGCAGACGTGCCGGAGCCGTGGCTACTCGGCGAGAAGAGCGATCCAAGTCCCGACGGGAGTGCTGGGGGACTCGAGCCGCATGCGACTGCAAGCAATCCGGCAGCGCCGGCTGCGATGAGCGTGAGCCTGGACCGGCGGGAAGAGATCCCTGACTGCATGAGTTACCACCACAGCTGCGCCACATCGGCGTCGGACAATGGCGGTGAATATACCGCGATCCCGCCGAACGTCTGCTTCGCCAGAGTTGTCAGACAGTGACGATGCGTCGGACATCGAGCGACGGAACCGCGATCCGCAGCGTTGTCTCCGACCGCGCTACAACCGCCTTCGGCGTCGAGTCCAGGCGATCAGCACGGTGCCATTGAGGATCAGCATCATGGCTGCGAGGACACTCCAGCCGCTGCTTCCGCCCCCCGTTACCGGGACGGTCACAGCCAGGACCACGTCCTGCGTGTCTGCCGATGCACCGGCGGTGCTGGCGCTGGCGCTGTAGCTGGCATCGCCGTTGTAGATCGCGGTGATCACATGCGTGCCCGCGGTGAGGTCGCTCATCGCGAACACCGCTCGGCTGTCGACACTGCTGTCGAGCGCCACTGTTGTCACCGCCGTGCCGTCGACGATGATGGTCACCGTGCCCGCCGGATTGCCGGAGCCGGGCAAGGCTGCGGTGACCGTCACCGTGATGGTGACGACGTCACCAACCGTCGATGGGTTGGGGCTCGATGTCACCGTCGTCACGGTCGTGTCGAGGTCGGACTGTTCGGCAAGCGCGGTCGAGACACTCGTCTGGTCGCCGTCGTCACCGCTGTATGTCGCCACCACACTGTGCGCTCCCGGGACGAGGTACGTCACCGTGCACGTCGCAATACCTGCGGTGACGGTCACAGCTTCGCAGCCGGGGATGAGCGTGCCGTTATCCGTGAAGGCGACGGTGCCACCAGGAGATCCACTCGCCGGTTGTGTGCGTGCGATAGTTGCGGTGTACGTGATCGTCTGCCCGGTCACAGTCGGATTCGCGGATGAGATGGTGGTGACGCTCGTTGCCGCCGCATCGACTACCTGCGAAACCGAATTCGAGTCGCTCGAGCCAAAGTCGGCGTCACCGCTGTAGGTTGTGGTGAGCGTGTGTGTGCCGGCTGCCTCGAACGGAGTGACGCATGTCGCCGTTCCCGCACTCACAGGCTGGCTCGTGCATGCGGTGATGGGGCTGCCACCATCGCTGAAGCTGACCGTGCCTGTCGGCGAGCCAGTGCTCGGTGCGTTGACCGACACCCCGGCAACGAGCGTCACGGTCTGTCCAACCACTGATGGATTCGTGGGTGATGACAGCACCGTCGTCGTCGCCCCATTCGCGACAACCAGCACAAAGTTCTGGGTTCCGTTGGGACCGATGCCGTTGGAAACGGTCACGACGAACGGATACGAGCCGAGCGTTCCCAGGGCGGGCGTTCCGGCAATCGTTGCGGTGCCGTTCCCGTTGTCAGTGAACGACACTCCAGAAGGGAGGTTCGCGCCGCCGTCCGAGAAGCTCGCTCCCGCGCCGGACGGAAAACCGGCCATCGTGACAGTGAATGTTCCCGGTGCGCCAATACCGAAGGTCGCACCGGCGGCGCTCGTCACTGAGGGTGCTTCATCGACGGTGAGGGTGAACGCCTGCGTTGCGTCCGGAGCAACGCCGTTGGACGCCGTGACGGTGAAGCTGTACACGCCTCCGGATCCAGCGTCAGCCGAACCTGCGAGCGTCGCCGTGTCATCACCGTTGTCGGTAAAGGTCACTCCTGGTGGCAACGTCGCACCGCCGTCAGAGAGCGTCAGTGTTCCCGCGCCCGGATAGCCGGTGGCCTCGATTTCGAAGCTCCCGAGTGTTCCGGCCTTGAGGGTGGTCGCGTCACCAGTGATGATCGCCGGCGGCTGACCGACGGTGAGTGTGAATGTCTGAACCGCCGCAGGCAGGATCCCGTTGGACGCCGTGATGGTGATGGGATAGATCCCGCTTGTCAGGGCGCCGGGTGTCCCGGCCAGCGTCGCGGTCCCGTCGCCGTTGTCCTCGAATGTCACGCCGCTCGGCAGGAGCGCACCGCCGTCGTCGATGTTCATGGAGCCTGCGGCTGGATAGCCCGTCGTCGTGACGGTGAATCCGCCGGGGTCGCTGGTCGTGAACGACGTGGCGTCCGCGCTCGTGATCGCCGGCGTCTCGTAGACGGTGAACGCAACACACGTTGCGGTGCTCGACTCGTAGTTGGCGTCACCCGAGTAGCTCGCGCTGAATCCGTGCGGGCCTGCGCCGAGTGCCGCCGTGCTTGCTGAGTTGGGAACCGTGCCGCCGCTCAACGTCACGGTCTGCATGGAGGAGGGGGTGTTTGTGCACGTTCCGTTGGTGAAGAACTTGTAGGTGACGGTCCCGACCGGCGTGAATCCACTGACTGCCGAAACGGTGGCGGTGTCATACGCCGTGGCTCCGACCGTCTCCGTTCCCGCCCACGGCGCGTTGGTGCCGGCATCGTTGACAACGGTGCCGAGGCTGCTGGCGCCCCTGTAGCTGTACGCACCCTCAGCCAGCGCCGGTGACGGTGTGGAGTTGGGCACCACTCCGGCGATGAGCGTCTTGGTGCTCATCGCGATTGGGACGCCGGAGCACGTCCCACCGGCGGACAGGATGTACGTGAACGTGCCAGTTGGGGTGAATCCACCGACTCGCGTCACGGTGGCAGTGTCGTCCGCAGTCGCGCCGATGGTTTCCGATCCGTTCCATGCAACGTGCGTCGACGCGTCGTCGACCACAGTGCCGATACCGGTCGTCGTCGGAATCACGGAGAACGGTTCGCAGGCGGAGCTCTCCGCCAGGTAGTTGCCGTCACCCGAATATGCGGCCTGGAAACTGTATGAGCCCGCGCCCAGCGCGCCGGTGGCGGTGGAGTGCGGCGCGACACCGGCACTGATCGTCACGCTGTCGGTGGTTGACGCTGTCGCTGCGCACGTTCCGTTGGTGAAGAAGCTGTACAGCACGGTTCCTGTCGGCGTGAATCCACCGATACCGGTCACGCTCGAGGTGTCGTACGCGGACGCATTCGTTGCCTCGTCGCCATTCCACACAGCATTCAGCGTGGCGTCATCGACGACCGATCCTGGCGATGCGGATGTTTTGACGACCGTGAACGGCTCGCATGTGCCACTCGTCGCGGCGTTGTTGGAGTCGCCCGAGTAATCGGCGAGGAAGCTGTACGAACCCGCGCCGAGCGGGCCTGTCGTGGCGGAGTCCGGGACCAGACCCGCACTCATGGTCACCACGTGTGTCGCTGCTGCACTGCCGGTGCAGGTGCCGTTTGTGAAAAAGCTGTACGTCACCGTGCCGGCGGGGGTGCCTGCGCCAGACACCGTCGCGGTGTCATCGGCGGATGCGTTTGCAACCTCGGTCCCGTCCCACGGCGTGCCGCGACCTGTGTCGTTGACGACCGTCGCAACGGAGGCCGGTGGGACCGCGACAGTTTCCGACTCCGAGCACGCATTCGTGGACGGATCGTCGAGCGAATCCCCTGAGTACGAGGCGTCCCAGAAGGTCGTGCCGAGAGCGGCGAGACTCACGGGATTCGAGTCAGGCACTACACCGTCAGTGACGGTCACGGTTCCGGCGTCGGCTACGAGAGTCGAGCAGGTGTCGTCGGAGTAGACCCCGTATGTCACCGTCCCGCCGGCTGTCGCGGTGTTCGCTCCTGGGAGGGTCGACGAATCGGTCACCGCCGTATTCGGTGGCACGGTGATGGTCGTTCCCGTCGTGCCACCACCGCTCAACGAGGTGAGGAGTGTGGTGGGCGAGATTGGTTGGCCATTGTCGACGTTGAAGATGTAGCGACCCAGGACCGGTGATCCAGACGCTGGAATGCTCGTCGCAGCATCGCTGTTCAGTTCGTTGTAGATCAGACCCGTCGTTGTGTTGGTGTCCATGAGCGCGCCGGTCATCTGGGATCCGGGCAGCTGGTAGTAGTGGCCGACGGTCCCAGAACCGTCGGAGTAGCCGACCGCGGCCGAATCCGAGTCGTCCGAGTTCGTGCAGTTGCTGTCGCCGCCACTCGCCTGTCCGGCGTCCCACTGGATCGAGTCGTAGTTGAACTCGATCTGGAAGTCATCGCCGTTGACGCCCGTGCCCAGGTCGGGCCTGTCGATGAGGATGACCTGGAAGTTGTCGAGGACGTTGTCACTGAACTCGGCGTAGCACTGGACGCCCGGCCAGTTGGCAACAAACACATTGAACCCGTCCAGCGTGCCGGTGCCGATATCGACGGGGTTTCCGTCATACGTCATGACGTCCGCGAAGAACGGAGCGATGATCGGCGTCGTCGCGCCGGGAAGACCGAATGGCGAGTACTCCGACAGGGGTCCGGTGAACGTGAGGTCGCCGTTGTTGTTGATGTACGCACCGGGTTCCTCGGTCCCGAAGAAATTGATGTTGAACCCGAATGGAAACACCTGGGCTGCGCCGTCCGCCGGCCAGCTGCCGTCGTCAGTCGCTTGCATCGTCACGTCGGTGAAGTTCGTGAATGCCGAGTTCGGAATCACGGCGTTTCCGGCGGCGAGAGCGCGCGCCGGTGCGACAAAAAAGGTGAACGACGCCACCACCATCCCGACGATGACTGCAAAGGCTCCGATCGGTCGGCGCACGGGCCTGCTCGAAGAGTGTTGGCGCATGCCGCGACCGTGTGAGCTCATTCGCATGGGGTATCCCTTGCCGACTCTGCGCCGGTCATAACGGCCTTCCAGAGAGCCAGAGCATGGCAGTCACGCTCATGAGACCCGTGCTGGTAACGTGACGGTCTGCCATCGGGCGAGAACGCACGACGACGCGACGCCGGCTAGGCGACGGGCGAGAGTCCCTTGGAACGCGAGCGTTGGGTGTTGATCAACTGAGCCCGGAAGTCCTCGATCGGCATCGGACGTCCGAAGAGATATCCCTGCGCTGCCGTGTACCCGAGGTCGAGCAATGTCGCCGCTTCGGCTTCCGTCTCGATCCCTTCGGCGACGATTCGCGCCCCGATGGCGCCACTCACCTGGAGAATCGCCGCAGCCATGGATTGCGCTTCCGGCCGTGTATCCACGTCGGTCACAAACGCTCGATCCAGCTTGATCACATCGACCGGAAGCCTTTGCAACCGGGCAAGCGACGAGTATCCGGTGCCGAAGTCGTCGATGGCGACCTGGACTCCCTGCGTCCGCAGGCGGTGGAACGCGCTTCGGACGAGCCCGATGTCGTCCATCAACGCGGTCTCGGTCACCTCAACGACAAGCGCACAAGGTGCGAGACGGGTGCGTGCAAGCACCTCCTCGACCCACGCAGCAAAGAGATCACCGACGAGCTGGCGAACCGACACGTTCACTGCTATGTAGACGCCGCATTCGGCGTAGAGCGGCGCCATGGTGGTGCATGCAGAGCGCATGACCCACTGCCCGATCGGCACGATGAGCCCGCTTTTCTCCGCCACGTGAATGAAGTCATCGGGCGGGATATTGCCCTTCTCTGGATGTGTCCATCGGAGCAGTGCCTCGGCGCCGATGATGTGTCGGTCGTCGAGATTGACAATCGGTTGATACGCGATGTGCAGCTGCCCCGCGTCCATCGCTTTGCGAAGTCCGTCCTGGATCTCGAGCTGCTCGCGAACCTCGCGACGCATCACCGAATCGTAAAGGCGATACTGCGCCGGCCCGGCGCTCTTGGCATGCGAGAGCGCGGAATCGGCGTTGCGTATCAGCGTTGACGCGGAGATGCCGCGCGCTCCCTTCTGCAGCGCAATGCCGAGGCTCGCGGTGACGCGGAGCGCGTGACCATGCACCAGGACATCGGTCTCGAGCATTTCGAATATTTTTCGCGCGGCGCTCGCAGCCTCTGCATGATCGGTGACAGACGGCGCCACGACGGCGAACTCGTCGCCACCATACTTCGCGATCACTTCACCGGGGAACGCCGTCGACAGGCGCGTGGCGACCTCGAGCAGCACGGCATCGCCGACCTCGTGTCCGAGGCTGTCGTTGATGAGGTTGAAATCGTCGAGATCGAGGAGCAGGAGCGCGCCCGTTGGTTGACCGGCGGCGAGCACATCGTTGAGGTGCTCCACGAGCCCGGTCCGTCCGAGCAAACCCGTGAGCCCATCGTGGCTCACGGCGAACACTCGCAACTCATCAGCGTGGCGTCGCTCATCGTCGGCGGTCACCTCGACGGTGATATCGCTCGACACGGAGATGACTCCGACAATGTTTCCCAGGTCATCGCGCATCGGTGCGTTGAGAGTCAGGTAGGTGCTGCCGTTGAAGAGCGTCCGTGAGGTCGTTTCGGCTCCGGCCAGTGCGCGCTCGAGCGCGAGGAGGGAACTCCGGTCCGTCGTGATTTCCGAGGCGAGCAGCCCGACGTAGTCGTCGAGACGTGTTCCCTCGGGTGCTCGTCCACCCGCGACAAACGTGAGCCGAAGGGCCGTGTCGTACGTCGAGAACGCGATCGGCAGCGCTGCGACTGCCGCGTCGATCAGCGCCTGGCTTCGCAGCTGTGCCTGTTTGACTTCGTGGTGCTCACTCAGGTCCTGCATGAGCACGAGCGCCTGTGTGGTTTTGCCGTTTTCGTCACGCACGGCGGACACTGTCGAGAGGATCGGGACGATGGTGCCGTTCTTGTGCTGCAGCACTCGCTCCGCGGAGTATCCATCGACGCTGCCGTCGGCGAGGCGAGCGACAGCATCCAACGTGGGATTTTTGTCCAGCGGAAAAATCTTCGCAACGGGCGCCCCGACGAGCTCTTCGGCGCTGAACCCCGTCATGGTGCAGAGCGCTTGATTCACCTGGTGGATGCGGAACTCCGAGAAGTCGACGATCAGCTGACCGAGCGAGCCTCGATCGAACATGCTGCGGTACATCCGCAGGCCCTCATGGAGACCTGCTTGATGAGCGGCATCGAGCCTGCGTCTGTCGCGCCGACGCCGTCCGTGCCGGATACCACTGTCCGCGGCGACCGGGTCGCCGCCTTCCTGCTCTCCCACGATCGCCTCTGACTGCTGCGATTGCCGACCGCCCTCGAGAGTCACAGTGATCCGGTACCCGCGCCGAGATCCCAGAACGATGGCCTCGTGGTCGGATTGTCACGGCTCGTCCACACTGCAACCCTCCCTTTAGATCCTGCCGTTCTCCGCCCGATCCGAAGCGCCCACGCTACGATCGGGCCGTGCTCGCCTGGATGGACCTCGAGATGACCGGCCTCGATCCGGCCCGCCACGTGGTCGTCGAGATCGCGACCGTGATCACCGACGACGACCTCACGCCCATCGCCGAGGGCCCCGACATCGTGATCCACGCGACCGATGCGGAACTCGAGCAGATGGACGCCGTGGTGGTGGCCATGCACACGCGGTCGGGTCTCCTGACCGAGATCAAAGCGTCATCGACCTCCCTCGCCGAAGCCGGCGAGCAGACGCTCGCCTTCCTCAAAACGCATATCCCGGAGGCGAGATCGGTGCCGCTATGTGGGAATTCCATCGGCACCGACCGGCGCTTTCTCGCGGAGTACCTCCCCGACATCGAGGATTTCCTGCATTACCGATCGATTGACGTGTCGACCATCAAGGAACTGTGCCGGCGGTGGTATCCCGATGTGCTCGCGGCGGTGCCGCCGAAGCGCGAGGCACACCGCGCGCTGGGCGACATCCGCGAGTCGATTGCGGAGCTTGCGTACTACCGGTCGACGATTTTCATTGGCGGGATCACAACTCCGGCGTCGCCATAGCGGGAGCCTCGATCTCGCGCACCCAGGCAGGCACTGTCACGGCCTCGGCGCGGGCGGCTGCGCGCCGCCCGCGGATCGCCAGACCCAGCACCACTACCGTGGCGCCGACGAAGAGTGTCGCCGCGATGAACGCATGGTCGGCGCCAATCACGAAACCGTGCTGCGCTGCACGCACCGACTGCGCTGCGGCACCCGGTGCGGCAGTGCCGAACACCGAGACGAGCACCGCAAGTCCCAGCGCACCGCCGAGTTGCTGCATCACGTTGACGAGCCCCGACGCTGCACCCGCTTCCTCCTGACGCACACCGCTCAGCGACGTGGACGTGAGCGGCACGAACGCGAGTCCGTTGCCGGCGCCAAAGAGCAACAGCGGTGCGAGCAATGAGACGTAATCGCTCGACGCGGCAAGCTGTGTCATGAGCAGCATGCCAAGCGTGGACACCGTGAATCCGATGACCATGATCGGCTTGGCGCCGAATCGCTGGACGAGACGGCGGGCGCTCAGTTGCGACATGGCGAACAGCGCCAATGTGAACGGCAGGAAGGCGAGTCCGGTCTCGAGCGGGCCGTAGTGGAGCACTTCCTGGAGGAATTGCGTCAGGAAGAAGAACATCCCGAACATCCCCGCGGTGAGGAAGAGTCGCGCAACGTACGACGCGCTCCTGCTGCGATCGGCGAAGAGGCGCAGTGGCGTGATGGGCTCCGGCGCGCGACGCTCGAGCAGCACGAAGGTGGCGAGCAACACGATGCCGGCAGCGAACGCGACCATCGTGATGGCGTCGCCCCACCCTGACGTTGCTGCGCGCACGAAGCCATATGCGAGCGAGGTCACGCCGAGTGTCGAGGTCAGCGCGCCGCGCACATCGAAGTGCCCGTTGCGGCTCGGCGTCTCGACGAGCAGACGGCGTGCGAGCGCGATGACAACGATGCCGATCGGCACGTTGACGAACAGCACCCAGCGCCACGAAACCCATTGGACGAGCAAGCCGCCAAGGATCAGGCCGATCGCACCGCCGCCGATGGACACGGCCGTGTACCAGCCGATGGCGCGAACGCGCTCCTGTCCATCACGGAACATGGTCATGAGCAGTGCCAGCGCAGATGGCGCGGCGAGCGCTCCGCCGACACCCTGGAGCGCGCGAGCCGCCAGGAGCCAGCCACTCCACGGCGCCAGTCCACCGAGGAACGACGCTGCGGTGAAGATCGCGATACCCGCGATGAACACGCGCCGGCGGCCGAGCAGATCGCCGGCACGAGCGCCGAGCAGCAGGAAGCCGCCGAACGCGAGCGTGTATGCGGTGATGACCCACGACAGGTTCGCGGGCGAGAAGTGCAGCGCTCCGGCAATGTCCGGCAGCGCGATATTCACGATGGTCGCGTCGAGGACGACCATCAGCTGGACGGCAAGGATGATCGCGAGCACCAGACCCCGGCGGGGCTGGCGCTCGGTTGCCCGCTGTGGCGGGGAGACCAGAGTTGCTGTGGGTGGCACGGAGAACCTCCAGATGGCGTAGACTAGGAAACGGAAGCCGGCTCCGGTTAGTATACGGAGGCTGTCTCCGTTTTGCAAGTGAGGTTGGTACCAGTGGTCGTCAGGGAAGTCGCGAGAGCCGAAGATGGGGCGAGCGAGCCCGCTGCTTCCACATCCACCGAGCGCCGACCCCGCGCCGACGCGGTGCGCAACCGCGATCTCCTGCTCACCGCCGCCGCCGCCGCCTTCGCCGCCCGCGGCGCTGACGTCCCGCTCGAGGACATCGCCCGCAACGCCGGTGTCGGTATCGGCACCCTCTACCGCCACTTCCCCACGCGCGATGCGCTCGTCGAGGCCGTGTATCGCCACGAGGTCGAAGTCCTCTGCGATACGGCAGATGAGCTCCTCGAGAGCCTCCCGCCTGATCAGGCGCTCGCCGAGTGGATGCAGCTCTTCGTCCGCCACGTGGCCACGAAGAAGGGGATGCTCTCGGTGCTCAGACCGATGATGGACACCAATGCCTCGTTCGCCGAGCAGACACGCGGCCGCGCAAGCGGGGCCGCGACGAAGCTGCTGGAGGCCGGCAGGGCAGCGGGGACCGTGCGTGGGGACGTCAACGGTGAGGATCTCGTGCGTGCGGTCAGCGGCATCTGCATGTCGACCGACCAGGAGCGCTCAGAGGCGTCGGTGCGCCTCGTCGGCCTCCTCGTCGACGGTCTACGCCACGGCGCGGCCGGCGGGAAGAGCGACAGCTCCTCCTAAGCACTTGCAGCGCGACGTCCTCGCGCGGCGGTAGCCTGCGCGGCAGGAGATCGATGACTGCTGTTCTCAACGTCACATTCGACTGCACGGACGCGCGCCGCGTTGCGGCGTTCTGGAGCGCCGTCACGGGATACGAAGTCGAACGAGTCGACATGCCGGGCAACGAGTTCTGGCTTGTCTCCGCGCCGGACGGTCACTTTCCTCGGCTGGTCTTCGTCACGGTTCCGGAGCGAAAGGCCGTCAAAAATCGTGTGCATCTCGACCTGCTGCCGGCTGAGGGAGAGCAGGCGAGCGAGATCGAACGATTCCGCGCCCTCGGCGCGACCATTGTTGACGACCGGCGCGAGCTCGAGCCCGGTGGATGGGTGGTGCTGGCAGATCCAGAGGGCAACGAGTTCTGCCTCGAGCGCGGTTGATTGCACCTCCGCGGTGATCGTCGTCTGAAGGCGCTTCCGGCGCTGCATGGATCCTGCAATCGGCGCCGTCCAACATGCGTCCCAAGGCGCTCAGACAGCGCCACATTGCAAGGAGGCATGCGATGACAACCACAGTCGCCGCAGAGCACAAGGCACTCGGAACCCCTGACGAGGAAAGGGTTTTCGAGAAGGGTCGCGTCGATCTCGTCAACATCGGCGGCGGAACAGTCGGGCGGCTCACCCTCGAGCCCGGCTGGCGTTGGTCGGTGCACGTCAAGCCGTCCGCTGGGACCGAGCTCTGCGAGGCGCCGCACTTTCAGTACCACGCGTCTGGCGTGCTGCGGATTCAGATGGCGGACGGGAGCGAGTTCGACGCGCGTCCCGGCGATATCACGGCACTCCCGTCCGGACATGACGCCTGGGTGATCGGCGACGAGCCGGTGGTGGTGATCGACTGGAACGGCGCCAGCAACTACGGCAAGGCCTGACACTCCAAGGGCCTCCGCGATGGCGCGGACCGGCGGCACGTATCCTAGGTGCCGTGGTCCGCGCCGAGGCCCCGCCGTCGGCGCGCCCGGTATCGGTGCCGGACGCGCTACGCGTGCGCGTCATCGGCGGTCTTACGGTCGAAGGGATCGCGGAACACACGCTCGGGAGCAGGAAGGCACGATTGGCGCTGCGGATGCTCGGCATCGCGCAGGGCCGCCCGGTGACGATCGAACGGCTCGCTGACGTCGTCTGGCTGGACGATCAGCCTCGCGACCCGCCCGCGCAGGTTGCGGTGATCATGAGCCGGCTCCGCCGCGTCCTCGGCGCGTCGCGCATCAGTCACGGTGACGCCGGCTACGCGCTCCACGCCGACTGGGTTGACCTCAGTGCAGCCGCAGACCTTGCGTCGGAGGCCGATCGACGGTTGCACGAAGGCGAGCCCGCGGCGGCGCTGGCGGCTGCCGGGGCAGCCCGCGTGTTGCTCGCCCATCCCTCACTGGACTCCGACGCCTGGCCAACGGAGGACCGTCACGCAGTGGAGCGGCTCGGCGCGCGAGCACGGCACCTCTTCGCGCGTGCTGCGCTCGCGGCCGGAGATCTTGCCAGTGGCGTCGAGGCTGCCGAGCAGGCGCTTGACGAGGACGCATACGACGAGGAGTCGTTGCGCCTGTTGATGGCTGCGCTTGCCGCGCAGGGCATGTCGTCATCCGCGCTCGCCGCATACGAGCGCCTTCGCAGTCGTCTCGACGACGACCTCGGGACATCGCCTTCGGCAGCTACCGAGGCCGCGCAGATGGCCGTGCTGAAGGGGCTTCCCGTCCCTGACATCGTCGTCGCGTCAGCGCAATCGCGCCGGCTCGCGACGACTACGGGCGGAGCACTGCCCGGACGCGACGGAGAGTTGCGGGTTCTCGACGACGCATGGGTCAGTGCGCAACACGGCGTGGTCGCGGTTGTGATCGAAGGCGAGCCGGGGATCGGCAAGACCGCCCTCGCGTCTGCCTGGATCGATCGTCTGGACCCGGGGGCCGTTGTCCTCACGGCTCGGTGCGATCAGCTCAGCAGGTCACTGCCGCTCCAGCCTGTCCTGCACATGATTCGCAGCCATCTCCGCAGCGTTGGCACCGATGCCGGACGCGAGCTCCTCGGTTCCGACGCCGCGCTGCTGGAGACAATGCTGGACTGGACGTCGGCGGAGATCGATCCGGTCACCGATATTTCGCAGGCGCACGCTTCGTCACCGGCGGGGCTGGCGGTTCTTTTCGCGGCGCTGCGCCGCGTTGTACGGCGGGCCTGCGCAACGACCGGTGTGGTGTTCATCGACGACGTCCAGCGAGCAGATCAGCTCTCGTGGGCCTGGATCGCCGAGCTGATCGCGAGCCCGGATTTGCCGATACTCGTGCTGCTGACCCGGCGAACGGATGAAGGCGCAGTCCCTGAAGCGGCGCTGCGTCTCGTGTTGCCGCCGCTGACTCTCGAAGCGGCGCGACAGATCGTTGGTGAAGAGCACGCAGCGCATCTGTACGAACGCAGCGGCGGGAACGCACTCTTTCTCACGCAACTCGCGTCGAGCGGCGAGCGT
>JBEKKP010000093.1:0-10017 GCA_050010655.1 Candidatus Dormibacteria bacterium | reverse complement strand
AGCGTCACTCCGTCCGGCATCACGATCTCGATATCGCGGCGAACCCGCACCGCGCGCGTTCGTGCCGCGGGTATGTGGCCAAGGCGCTCCGCGAGCCGGCTCGCAAACGTCATCGCACGGCCCTGCTCACCGCGCGGTCAGTCGCAGTCGGAGACGATCTCGAGGCCCGCGTCCACAGCGCTGCTGAACTGGTCGCTCACGACCACGACGTCGCGCCCGGCGCGAGCCAGCAGCGAACCCGCCACCGCCGCGCGGTAGCCGGCAGCACAGTGCACCCAGACACGTCCTTCGGGAATCTCCGCGAGGCGATCGGGCAACTCGTGCACCGGAACGTGCATGGCCGTCGCGAGGTGGCCTTCACGCCACTCGCGTCCCAGGCGTACGTCGACAACGATCTCTCCGGGATTGCCGATGTGCGGCTTGAGCTCAGCGAAGCCGACCATCGGATACGACGCGGTCTCGACGCCGGCCCACGGGTCGCCCGGTGTCTCGTCGATGACGTGGCAGGCCGCGATCTTCTCGATGCCGATGCGAGCAAGGGCGCGCCGCGCCGACGCGAGGTCGGCGGCCGAGCCGATCATGCTCACCGGGCTCCCCCACGGCAGCAGCCAGCCGAGATACGTGGTGAAGGGGTCGCTGAGCTCGAAGCCCAGAGTGCCGACCAGGTGCTGGGCCGCAAAGGCGTGGCGCTCGCGGAGATCGATCACCCACTCCCCCGCTCGTGCGCGGGCGGCAAGCTCGGAGATGGCGATTGGCGCTGGCAACTGGTGGTCGGCCGTCCCCGCACCCTCGCGATTTCTCGGTGCGATGTACGCGTAGTAGCGGGGAAAGGCATCGAGTCCGGAGACGAGACGGTCGACGAAGGCATCCTCTTCCATGAGCAACGCCGGGTTCTCGGCGCGCTGATGGCGCGCGTCCGCGGTATCCGGTCCGCCAACCGGGAATCCTGCTCCGCACAGACTGCCGAACCCATGGGTGGGAAGGATTGCAGCCGCATCCGGGAGCTCCTTCGAGAGTTTCCGGGCGGAGCGATGCTGCAAGTGGCTCAGACGGTCGGTCACCCAAGGGCCGGCGAGGTCGGTGCGACCCACTGACCCGAGGAGCATCGAGCCACCTGTGAACGCGGCGACCGGCCGCCCGCCTTCCTCGAGGACGTAGGTCATGTGCGTGGCGGTGTGACCGGGGGTGTGGCGTGCCACGAGCCGCAGTGCCCCGAGCTCGATCTCCTCGCCATCGGCGATGGCGCGGCGGGGGTAGCCGACCGCCTCGCCCGCCGGGATGACCAGAGTCGCCCCGGTGAGCCGGCAGAGCTCACTCGCCCCTGAGACATAGTCGTTATGGATGTGGGTTTCAACCACATGGCTCAGGCGGGCGCCCCGGTCGGAGAGCAATTCGAGCACCCGATCGAGGTCCCGCTGAGGGTCCACCACCACTGCCTCACCGCCCGCAACGATCGCGTAGCTTCGATCGCCCAGCTCTGGGGTCTCGATGGTGAGGATCTCTGGGGGCACGTGTGAACGATCCCACATGCATAGGTGAATAGGCTGGGTTGACCGTTCTCCGCGAGTTCTGCCAGTGTTCGCCACAGCCCATGCGCCAGCTCACCAGCCTCGACGCCCAATTCCTGGCGCTCGAGACGCCCCGAATCTACGGTCACGTCTCCGGCGTCCTCGTGCTCGATCCGTCCACCGCGCCCGACGGGACGCTCACGCTTTCGGACCTCCAGAACCTGATCATGGAGCGGCTGCCGCTGATCCCGATCTTCAAGTGGCGCCTCGCGGAAGTCCCTTTCGGGCTCGATTTCGCGTACTGGGTCGATGACCCCGACTTCGACATCGACTTCCATGTCCGTGAGCTGGCGCTGGTCCCGCCCGGATCGACCTCGCAGCTCGAGGAGCAGGTGGCGCGTATCTTCTCGCGCCCGCTCGACCGCAGCCGCCCGCTGTGGGAGATCTACCTCATCCACGGTCTCGAGCACGGACGCGTCGCCCTGATGACCAAGGTGCACCACGCGGTGATCGACGGCCTGTCGGGCGCGGAGATCCTCGGCTCCCTGCTTGATCTCACTCCCGAAGGCCGCCCGGCGCCTGAACCGGTCGATGAAACGGCCGATCGGATGCCGTCGCAGCTCGAGATGCTCGCGCGCGGCCTGATCGGAGCTCCGCAGTACCCGATCCGGCTGCTCCGCTCGCTCCCTGCTGCGTTGCCCAACTTCGAGGAAGTCGGCATCTTCAGCATTCTTCCCGGAGCGAGCCTGGTCGGCGCGGCCGGACGGCGCATGCAGGCGGCACTCCGCCGGAGCCCGGTGGTCAGTGGACGCAAGCTCTCCACTCCCCCGCACACATCATTCAACGGCAGAGTTTCCGCGCACCGTCGCATCGTGTTCGGACGGCTCCCCTTGGATGCTGTCAAAGATGCCAAGAACATCCATGGCGTCACGGTCAACGACGTGGTCGTGTCGATCTGCGCCGGCGCAGTGCGCCGCTGGTTGCTGGCGCATCAGGAACTTGGCGACGAGCCGTTGATCGCGCAGATCCCCGTGTCGGTGCGCAGCGCGGAGCAGCAGGGGACGTTCGGCAACCGCATCCTGCTCATGGGAGTGGAGCTGCATACCGAAATCGCGGATCCAGTCGATCGCCTGCGCGCAACGCACGAGTCGCTCGCGGAGATGAAGGAACGCGACCAGGCGTTGCCCGCGTCGCTGCTCCAGGACGCCAACAATTTCATCCCGCCCGCATTGTTCTCGCGAGCCGCGCAGCTCACGTTCGCGTGGACGAGCAATCCGCGCCTGCGGCCGACGTGGAACCTGGTGGTTTCCAACGTGCCGGGGCCACAGATCCCCCTGTACTGCGCTGGTGCGCTCCTCGAGGCGATCTACCCGGTCTCGGTGATCATGGACGGCCTCGGCCTGAACATCACGGTCATGAGCTACAACGGCAGCATCGACATCGGCATCGTCGCCGACCGCGACGTCATGCCCGACGTCGGCTCGATGACCGGCTGGCTCGCGGACGAGCTCGACGCGCTCGAGATTCCCGAGTTTCCCGAGCGGCCGGCGCGATCGCCGGTCCGGCCGCGACGCCGGCGCCCCCGCGCCACCGCCACCAGCCGAAAGGCGTAGCCGTCGACCCGTATCGCAGGCTCGGTGCCCATGACGCCTGATCCGGTCGCGCTCGCTCGCGACATCAGCGACGGATTCCTCTTCCCGGGTGCGCTCGAGGTGGACGCGAGCGACATCGTGCCGATCGATCGGCTCGACCGCCTGGCGGATGCAGGCTTCTACGGCCTCGCGGGACCGGCCGATGCGGGCGGCATGGGGCTCGACGACCCCAGGAAGGCGTTCGAGATCATCGAGATCCTGGCGTCGGGCTGCCTCACGACCACGTTCGTGTGGATCCAGCACCACGGCGCCGTCCGTGCCGTTGCCGGCGCACCGCCGGCATTTCGGGACGCCTGGCTCGAGCGGCTCTGCAGCGGGACCGTCAGGGCGGGCGTGGCATTTTCCGGGCTCCGCCGACCAGGCCCGCCGATCCTCACCGCCGCGCCAGACGGTGACGGGTGGCGCTTCACCGGGCTCGCTCCCTGGGTGACCGGATGGGGCCGGGTGCACGTGGTCCGTGCCGCGGCGCGGCGTGAGAACGGAGACATCGTCTGGGCGCTGGTCGACGCGACCGCCGGAGAAAGCCTGCGAGCGGACCCGCTTCGCCTCGCGGCAGTCAACGCGAGCGCCACGGTGACGCTCTCCTTCGAGAACCACCGGGTGCCGGCGGACCGGGTGATCGGCCTGCAGAACTTCGACGAGTGGCAGGCTGCGGACCGGGCAAGCCTTCGCGTGAACGGCTCACTGGCGCTCGGCGTGGCACGGCGATGCGCGGCGCTGCTGGAGAGCTCAGCGCTGGTAGCCGAACTCGATGCACGCCGCGAAGCCCTCGATCACGGCTCCCCCGGGGCGATGCCTGAGGAGCGTGCCCGCGCGTCGGAACTCGCTCTCCGGGCAGCCACCACGCTGGTGGTGTCCGGAGGAGGCCGGTCGATCGCGATGGACCACCAGGCGCAGCGCCTCGCTCGCGAGGCGATCTTCCTGCTCGTCTTCGGGCAGACCGCGGCGATCAAGGCCGCCCAATTGCACCGGCTCTATGATGAGTCGCATGGCTGAAGAACAAATCGCATGGACCGCCGTCAAAACAGGTGAGGCAGTCGTGACGAGCGACGGCGCCACGATCGGGAAGGTTGTCGAGGTCGCCGCCCTCGCGAGCGAAGACATCTTCCACGGCATCGTGTTCGAGCACGCGCACCACCACAAGCATTACCTCGCGCCCGCCGCGGACATCGCGCTCATCACCACCACCGCCATCCACCTCTCGATCGATGCCGCAGCCGCGGATGCCTACCAGGAGTTCGAGCAACTGCACGTCTCTCGCCTCGGGTTGAAGGGCGTTTTTCGCTGGCGACACTTCGGCTGGAAGGACTCGAACGAGTAGGACCTGTGTCCCGCTCGTGACCGGAGACTGAGCCGGGGCCGGGCTACCATGGCGCCGATGCTCCAGACGAGCCCCGAGGCCCGGCGTTGAAGCGGATCCTCATCACCGGCGCGGGTGGTTCACCTTCGACGAACTTCGTGCGTTCATTGCGTCTCGCGCCCGAGCCGTTCGATCTCGTCGGGACCGATGCGGACGAGTTCCTGCTCATGCGCGCCGAAACCGACAGCCGGTACCTGGTTCCCCTGGCGAGCGACCCCGCCTATCTCGAGGTGCTGAACGACATCATCGACGAGGAGCAGGTCGACCTCGTCCATGCCCAGAACGACGCCGAGGTTCGGTTCCTCTCCGACCATCGCGACGCCGTCCATGCGCGAACCTTCCTGCCGCGCGCCGAAACGGTGCGCATCTGTCAGGACAAATTCCTCTCGTACGAGCGCTGGCATGATGCCGGGATCCTCGTCCCGCAGACGGTCGTCATCCACACCGACGCCGACCTGCAGGAGGCGTTCGCGTCGTTCGGGGGCCAGATGTGGATACGCGACGCCACCGGCGCGGGAGGCCGCGGCGCGCTCCCCGTGCATGACCTCGGCACCGCGCGCTCGTGGCTCGACCTCCGCCAGGGGTGGGGGCGGTACACCGCGTCCGAATTGCTCGAGCCCGAGACGATCACGTGGATGTCGATCTGGCATCACGGTGAGCTCGTGCTCGCGCAAGGCCGTAAGCGTCTCTATTGGGAGCTGTCGAAAGTGTCGCAGTCAGGCGTCACCGGCGCGACCGGAGCGGCCATCACCGTGGCAGACCCGCAGGTCGACGAGATCGCGATGGCGGCAGTGCTGGCGATCGACCCGGAACCGGACGCGCTCTTCGGCGTCGACCTCACCTACGACCGCGACGGCATCCCCAACCCGACCGAGATCAACATCGGGCGCTTCTTCACCACGCATCTGTTCTTCACGGAGCTCGGGGTGAACATGCCCTACGTCTTCGTGAAGCTCGCGTGCGACGAGGCGCCGCCGGAAATTCCGCAGAAGCTCAACCCGGCCCGGCCGGGCATGGTGTGGATCCGCGGCATGGACTTCGAGCCCGTGCTGGTGCCGATGTCCGACATCGAGTCGCAGCGCGAGCAGCTCTCGTTGCGGAGACAGAAGCTGCGCATATGAGGGTGCTCCTGACCGGAGGGTCCGGGTTCCTCGGTCGCAGGGTCGCCGGTCTTCTGGCCGAAGACGGCCATAACGTCGTGTCGATCGGGCGCACCGCCCCACGCGCTGCCGGGCCGGGGACACCCGGGTTCCATCGAGTCGATCTGACCGACAACGTCGCCGTGCGGCGTGGCATGGCCGAGATCGGGACGGTCGATTCGATCATTCACCTCGCGGCGATGGTGCCGAAGAACGCGAGCGAGGATCAGGCGCGAGCGGCGTTCGATGCCAACCTGATTGGAACCATCAATCTTTTCGACGCATTCGGCCGCGCCGGCCAGGCGAACACGGTCGCCAGCACGGCCGAGGTGTACGGGTTGCCCGCAGGACACGCACCGATTCGCGAGGACGCCGAACCATTCCCGCTCAGCTGGTACGGTGCGAGCAAAGTCGCGGCGGAGGTCTATTGCCGCGTGCTCGAACGACAAAAGGAGATGCGGATCGCACTCCTGCGCTTCACGGTGCTCTACGGCCCCGGCGATCCCATCCAACGCGCGATACCGAACTTCGTTCGATCCGCGGTTCGCGGCGAATCGATTCGCATCTTCGGCGGCGAAGAGTTGCGCGACTACCTGCATGTCGATGACGCGGCTCGGGCGGTCATCACGGCATGGGAACAGCGACTCTCCGGGACCTACAACGTCGGATCGGGAACCGGGATCGCCGTGCGCGATGCGGCCGCTGCCGTGATGCGCGTTGCCGGTGGGAGTGCCGGCATCGAGCAACATCCTCGACAGAAACCCGCGGCTGATATCGTGCTCGACGTCACGCGGTTCCGCGAGGCGACCGGATTCGCTCCGGCTCGCGTTTTTCCAGACGGGTTGGAGGAGCAGATTGCCAGCGCAGCCGCCGCCGACGCTCGTCTTTGACCTCGACGGCACCCTGCTGGATGTGTCCGCACGGCACCATCAGGTCTATAGCTCGGTCTGCGTGTCGCTTGGCGGTGCACCGCTCGATCGTGCCGCCTACTGGCACCTCAAGCGCCGGCGGACCCCGCTGCCCGACATCCTCGCGCAGAGTGGGCTCGACGCAAGCCAGACATCGGCGTTCGAGGCGAACTTCGCGGCGCTGATCGAAGTGCCCGACAGTCTCGGTTTCGACGTCCTCTTCCCGGACACCGTCCCAGTGCTCACGCGGCTTGCCGCAACGTATCGCTGCGCACTTGTCTCGCTCCGCTCGTCCACAACCGCGCTTCGGGCGCAACTTGCCGTGTTTGCGCTCACCCCCTTCTTCGAGATCATCGAGATTGCCGCGTCCGGCCCGGATCCGGCGTTCCAGAAGGCGCGCCTGATCCGCAAGACCGTGCCCGACGATGATCCAGCCGTGGTCATCGGCGACACCGAGGCGGACATCGCAGCGGCAAATGCACTCGGGTATCTCTCGATCGCCGTGTGCTCGGGCATTCGCGATCGCGATGTCCTCGAGCAGGACTCCCCGAGCTACGTCGTCGAGACCATCGGCGACGTCGAGGATGCCTTGCGGCGCGCACACCTGCTGTGAGGTGACGCTCCGCACCAAGGGTGAGAAGCCATTCGGGGTGCTGATGCACCGGCAGCTCAAGCTCATCCACCAGATGCTTCGCGGGGATCTCGAGGTGTGTCGCCAGTTGGCCGCCGAGGTTGCGTCGGGAGCGCCGGCCGCCGGCATCACGGAACAGATCGAGGCGCTCCAGACGCGGAGCCCCATCTGGACGCTGCAGGTGAACTGCCTCTATCACTGCAGGGTCGTGCACCTGCATCACGGGCACGAGGATGCGGACATGTTCCCGGCGTTGCGCCGCTCCAATCCTGCACTCACGGCGGTTGTCGACAAGCTCGAAGCGGATCACCGCGCGATCTCCGACCTGCTGGATGATGTCGAGCGGGCGGCGCGCGACCTCGACGACACGGCCGGTAATCCCGCGCGGGAGCACCTGGTGGCAGCCCTCGGCCGGCTCGAGGAGGACCTGCTCACGCACCTCGCGCTCGAGGAGGAGTCGATCGCGGCGACGATGCGGAGCTGGGACCAATGGCCGGAGCGCTGAGCAGCGACTCCGTCAGCGCAGACGCTCGCTGAGGTACGCCAGGGACTTCGGATATCGGTAGTCGATGCCCATGTGCGTGGCATCGAACAACTCGAACTGCACGTCGGTGACGCCGATCTTCGCAAGCTCGTCGCGAAACGCCGTCGCCCCAAGGTCCAGGTACCACTCGTCGCGAGTGCCGGCATCGATCCAGATGGCTCGCAAGCCGCGGAGCGCGTCCGCATAGCGCGGCACCATGCGCACCGGATCCCACGCGAGCCAGCGCGCCCACTGGTCATCCAGCAACCTGCCCGTCTTCGAGTCGAACGGAAGCTCCGGTGTCCCGTCGTCGCGAGCGGAGAAGCACGCCGCGACCCCGAGGATCATCACCAGGACGTGGTCGCACTCCTTCGTGAACGCGGTTCGCGATTGAAAGTCCTTCCACCACGCCAGGATGTCGCCGTCGTACTCCCGCAGGAATCGGACAGCTTTGGCAAAATCAGGGACGTAGCAGCATTCGTAGAGGTTGTCTCCGGCATGCGTCGCCAACCCACCGAAGAGGTCGGGCCGCAGCATCGGCGTGATCATGGCGCCGAATCCACCGCTCGACTTCCCGCTGATCCCACGATGCGCGGCGGACGGCATGGTGCGGTAGTGCGCATCCACAAAGGGGACGACCTCGTCGCAGAGGTACGTGTGGTAGCGGCCCGTGCCCGGCGAATCGACGAACTGAGAACCGCCATATGCCGTCCACGCATCGACGTAGACGACGATGCACGGCGACGCCTCGCCGCTCGCGAACATGCGGTCGATCGCAGCCGGAAACCCCTCGCGAAATGGCGTGCGGTTCCACCACATGACTGCCTGGCCGGTGTAGCCCTGGATGATGTACACGGACGGATACCGTTCCTCCGAGCTGCTGTAGCCCGGCGGCGTGTACACCCACAGCGGGCGCTCGGTCGGGTCACCGAGCGGATTCCCCTCGAGCACCCGCGATTCGATGACGTGCTCGGAGAGCCGGCCGGCCAGGTGCTGCTCCCACCACCTCGGAGTCGCCGTTCCCCCATCCCAGAACCGTGCTGTGTCAACCGTGCTCACTGGGTCCCCTTCGTGTTGTCGGACGAGATCTCGACGCCAAGCGATCCTACGCGTCGCGCGGCGCCGACCCGCTCGCCTGCAAGCCTGCCCTCGACGTACTGGCATCCCGGGAGACCGTGGCCGGTGCGCGCGGCGACAAGGGATAACTGGCGCGGGTCAATTCCTGACCACCGAATGGCATGTGGGGGTGGCATTTGACTGTGGCACCCGCGACGTGGTGTCATCGGTGCCACGAGAATCATCAGGGGGTTGAATTCATGCGCGCACTCCGTCTGACTGTGGCGACGGCAGGCTTTGGACTGGCGACGATGGGCGTCGGCGCCGTCGCGGCCGTGCCGGCCGCAGCCACCATCGCCATCGAGCCGGGCATCGCGATGTCGCACCTCGTGTCGACCACCGCGCCACCCACCACCGCGCAGTGCGAGGCGCTGTACAAGATCCCGTGCTACAGCCCGATCCAGATGGAGCAGGCTTATAACCTCCTCCCCCTGTACGCCAAGGGCTACAACGGGGCCGGCAAGACCATCGTGATCGTGGATTCGTTCGGCTCCACAACCGCGCTCCACGACCTCACCGTCTTCGACGCCGCCTACCACCTCCCGGCCCCACCTTCGTTCAAGATCATCCAGCCGGCCGGCGCGGTCCCGCATCCGAACGCCGGATGGGCCGGCGAGACCGACCTGGACATCGAGTACTCGCATGCGATGGCCCCGGGCGCGAACATTCTGCTTGTCGAGACTCCGACCTCGGAAAACGAGGGAACGACCGGATTCCCGCAGATTGTTGTTGCCGAGAACTACGTCATCAAGCATCACCTCGGTGACGTGATCAGCCAGAGCTTCAGCGCAACCGAGGAGACGTTCCCCAGCAAGCAGGCGCTGCTCAACCTGCGTTCGCCGTACATCAACGCTGCCAAGGCCGGGATCACCGTCGACACTGCTTCCGGCGACTCCGGAGCCGCCGACGTCGGGTTCTTCGGGATCAATTACAAGCTCTATCCCGTGACTTCGTGGCCGGACTCGGACCCGCTCGTGACAGGCGTCGGTGGTACCGAGCTGCACCTGAACGCCAAGGGTGACCACACGGCTCCGGACAACGTCTGGAATGACACGTATAACGTGCCGACCCAGGAGGTCATCTACGGCGACGCCGGCCCGAACCCGCTCGCGGGTGGCGGTGGCAAGTCGATCTTCTTCTCGAGGCCCAGCTACCAGAACGGCGTTGCGTCGGTCGTCGG
>JBEKKP010000092.1:0-10054 GCA_050010655.1 Candidatus Dormibacteria bacterium | reverse complement strand
TTCGCGATGCCGATCCGGCGCTCGTGGGCCGCGCGTTCAGCGCGCACGCAGTCGGGATCGGCCTCAGCAGCTATCCCGGATTCCACCTCACGGCGCCGCCAGGTGATGCCTCCCCCGTCGGTGTCTATCACCCGGGATTCATTCCTGCAGACGCCGTCGAGCACGTGGCGGTGCTCGACGATGGCACGCGCGTGGCCATACCGCCCCCAACGGAGACTGCAGCGAGCGCGCAACTCGCTCCAGAAGCGGCCTCCGTACCAGCGCCGGCGCACGGCGGGCCGACCCGCAGGGTGGCGCTGGGCAGCATCGTCGGAGCGAGAAGCGGCGACAAGGGAGGCAACGCGAATCTGGGTGTGTGGGCGCGCGACGACAAGGCGTGGCAATGGCTTGCGCACACGCTCACCATCGACGAGTTGCAGCGACTGCTTCCGGAAACGGCGGACTACACAATCCACCGCCACGTGCTGGCCAACCTCCGCGCAATGAATTTCGTCATCGAGGGACTGCTCGGCGAGGGTGTTGCCTCGTCCACGCGCTTTGACCCACAGGCGAAGGCGCTCGGTGAGTGGCTCCGCTCGCGAACCATCGACATACCCGAGGAACTCCTATGACCGACACGGAACTTGTCCATCTCGCGATCGAGCACGGAGTCGCGACCGTCACGCTCGATTCGCCGCACAACCGCAACGCGCTCTCGCGGCAGCTCGTCGCCGAACTCACCGCACACGTCCATACCGCGGCGGGGAATGCCGAAGTCCGCGCGGTCGTGCTGACGCACACGGGGACGACCTTCTGCGCGGGGGCCGACCTCTCCGAGGCGTCCACTGGTCCCATGGGTGGCACCGCGCACGCGTTGCTCGCGACGCTGCGCCTGATCGTCGATGTGCCCCAGCCGGTTATCGCCAGAATCGACGGTAACGTGCGCGCCGGCGGTGTCGGGCTCGTCGGGGCGTGCGACATCGCGGTCGCGGGGCCTCGAAGCACCTTCGCCATCACCGAGGCACGCATCGGCGTCGCCGCGGCCGTGATTTCCGTCACGGTCCTCCCCCGCCTTGACGCGCGTTCCGCCGCGCGGTACTACCTCACCGGCGCGACCTTCGACGCAACCGAAGCGGAGCGCATCGGCCTCGTGACCATCGCGACGGACGACCTTGACGGCGCAGTGGCATCGATCACCGCCGACCTGCGGAAGGGCTCACCACAGGGACTTGTGGAATCAAAGCGCCTCGCGAACCGGGGCGTCCGCGAGGCAATCGAGCGGTATGGCGAGGAGATGGTCGAGCTCTCGGCTCGACTCTTCGCATCCGAGGAAGCGCACGAGGGGATGACCGCATTCCTCGAGCGGCGGCAACCTCGCTGGTCCGCCTGACCCAGACCGACTGAGGCCGGGGACATAATCCGCGCGGTGACCAGCGAAGCATGGGGATCTCCGCCGTCCGCAACAGCTGGCGTGAGCCCATCCGCGGCGCTCCGGCACGTCCTCCTCTGGGCATCGCGGCGCCGCCAGATCAAGCGCGCCGTGACCTCGGCACCGGTCACGCGCGACGTGGTCCGCCGATTTGTCGCCGGCGAGGACATCGATGACGCGCTCCGGGTCACGAAGGCGCTGACCGGCGAAGGCCTGCAGGTCTCCCTCGATCACCTCGGCGAGGACACGCTGGATGCCGCCACGGCGCAGGCGGCGGTCGACGCCTACTGCACGCTCGCCGCCCGGTTCGCCGACCTCGGCCTCGCCGCCACCGCCGAGATGTCCGTGAAGCTCTCGGCCGTCGGTCAGGCGCTGGACGAGTCCATGGCGCTCGACAACGCGCGTGTGATCTGCGAGGCGGCGCGTGCGGCGGGGTCCTCGGTGACGATCGACATGGAGGACCACACCACAACTGATTCGACGTTGCGGATCGTCGGGCTCCTCCGTCAGGACTTCCCATCCACCGGCGCCGTGCTGCAGGCATCGCTCCACCGAACCGAGGACGACTGCAAATTCCTCGGAGTGCCGGGCTCGCGGGTGCGCCTCTGCAAGGGCGCATATCAGGAGCCGGCATCGCTCGCGTGGCAGCGGCCCGACGACATCCGCGCCGCATACGTCCGCTGCCTCGGCACGCTCATCTCAGGCGGCGCGCTGCCCATGGCGGCGACGCACGATCCCCGGCTGGTCGCTGCAACGGGACGGCTCGTCAGCGAGATCGGCGGCCCGGGGTTCCGGCACGAGTACCAGATGCTCTACGGCATCCGTCCGGACGAGCAGCGCCGGCTGGTCGCCGCAGGTGAGACCGTGCGTGTCTATGTGCCATTCGGCGTGCAGTGGTATGGATATCTCATGCGCCGCATGGCCGAGCGACCTGCCAACACCGCGCTCTTCCTGCGTGCATTGATGAGCAGGAACTGATGCCCGGCGTCATGGACGGACAGCGAGTCGTCGTGACCGGGGGCGCCGGGTTCATCGGCGTGCACAGCGTCGAGGCGCTCCTCGCCGCCGGAGCCGAGGTGCTCGTCATCGACGATCTCCGGCATGCGTCGTACCGCCCGCTGCCAGCTGCGGCGCGACTCGCGGAGGCGGACATCGCCGAGGCTCCGGCTCGCGACGCGATCCTCGCGTGGCAGCCGACTGCGGTCCTCCACCTCGCGGCGCAGGGCGGCGTCAATCGGTCCTGGCGCGAGCCGGCGGCCGACGCGCACATCAACGTGCTCGGCACGGTGAGCATCCTCAGCGCCGCGATCGCCGCCGGGTGCCGGCGTGTCGTGGTCGCGTCGTCCGGTGGAGCGCTGTACGGCGCGGCACGACGCCTGCCGACGCCCGAAGACGAGCCCACGCAGCCGCGCTCGCCGTATGGCACGGCCAAGCTCTGCATCGAGCACTACCTCGGGCATTTCACGCGCGCCGGCGCCCTCGATGCCCTGGCGCTGCGGTACGGGAATGTCTACGGACCCGGGCAGGACGGAACAGGCGAGGCCGGTGTCGTCGCCATCTCGAGCCTTCGCCTGCTCGGCGGCAAAGCGCCGGTTCTCCGCGGCGACGGATCGCAGACCCGCGATTTCACGTACGTCGGCGACATCGTCGCGGCGAACGTCCTCGGGCTGGCCTCGACGGTCACCGGCGCGCTCAATGTCGGCACCGGTCGCGAGACCAGCATCGGCGATCTCGTGCATCTCCTCTCAGAGCTCGCCGGCTATGCCGGAGAACCGGACCGCGAGCCCCTGCCACCCGGCGAGGTGGCGCGCAGCGCGCTCGACAACTCGCTCATCACGGATCGCCTCGGCTGGCGTCCGACCGTCAGCCTCGACGTCGGGCTCGCGCGCACCCTGGAGAGCTTTCGCGACCAGGTGCGCTGATCACACCGCGGTGTGCGCAGCCGTGATCAGGCCGGACACGTCGAAGACGAGCGCCACGGCCACCAGGACCACGATCGACGAGACCCGAAGCGCCGTCAGCGGACCGCTCCGCCGCCAGGCGATGGTCCACGCGGCAATCGGCGCCGCGGCTGCCGCGGCCACCAGCAGGTAGCGCGCCTGCGGCTGCAGGTCGAACGTCGCTGAGTTGAGCAGCGACTGCGCCCCCGCAACGAGTAGCACGATCAGGAGCAACACGCCAAGCCCGCGGCGCGAAGCGTCCCACCGGCCCCACGAGCGCGCCACTTCGACGCATGCGGCGACGGTGATGGCAGCGACGACGGTCACCGATACCAGGCTCGGGAGCGGACGGATCCCGAGGAAGGAGATCGGCACGAAGTGCGCGCCGTTCCCGTACATGCCCACGACGCTCTGCGCCGTCGCGGCGATATAGCCACGAATTTGCGAGATCGAGTTCAGCACCTGGCGCTGGGCCGTGATCGGATGCAGCGGCGGCAGCGGGTTGCCGAAGGCGATCGCATTGCGGACGAACCACCACCCCGCAAGCACGATGGTCGGCACGACCAGCGCCGCCACCTGGACGGCTCGTAGCTCTCGGCCCCGGCGGACGACCACCAGAACGATGAGCAGCGCGGCGAGCACCCACACCGTCTCCTTGGCGAGGACGGCCAGCGCCACTGCCATCCCGACCCCCAGCGCGAGCCGGGGGGTCAGCGCCTTGCTCTGCATCACGATGATTCCCGCGAGCACCAGCAGGGCTCCGGCGAGCCACGCGAGGTTGTCGTCGTTGATCCCTCCGGCCAGGTACTGCGTCTCCGGCAGCAGCGCCACCAGTGCCGCGGCGCCGACTGCCAGACCCGGGCGGAGCGGAAACAGCCGGCGGGTCACCGCATAGACGGTGAGGATCGTGAGCACGCCGAGCGCGACGGAGAGCAGCCGGATGAGGCGCGCGTCGTCGCCCGTGAGCTTGGCGATGACGGCCCCGAGCAGGTAGTACAGAGGCGGCTGCTGCCGCTCGGGCTCGCTCGCCGGAGGCAGCCGGAAGTGATCGGCGATGCCGGTGATGTAGTGGAGGTGGGAGACCTCGTCGGGTGAGGCGCCAATCGGCGTGATCCGGGTATACGCGATGGCGAACCCGGCAAACACCGCGATGACCGCCGCCAGCAGCACCCGCTCGAGGTGGTGCTGCCGCGCCTTCGCGAGGAGGTCGCCCGGCGTCACGGGAGACGCGAGATGCTGTCGGCGCGAACCCAGACCGTGTACGGGTAGGTCGTGTACTCCTTGATGTACTCGCCGCTGTCGAGCAGCTTGAGGATCTCCGGGTAGAGCACCTGCGAATCGATGTCGACCATGATCAGGACGGGTTGCTTCGCAGCCACATACGTCTCCACCGGTCCGCCGGACCCGAGCAGGACCTCATCGTTGTAGATCGGCGGAGTCGGCATGATGATCTGCAAGTTTGCGAGTGCGTAGATCCAGGCGTCATAGGACCAGACAACTGCCGTGTCGCCGCTGAACCCATTGCGCACGACCCACGCGGCGACTTTGGCGTCGCCTTCCACGCGATAGTCGAAATCGTCCAGCCACGTCGTCCGAAACGTGGGGTCGAACGCCGCCCAGGCGGCGCCGCCGTAGTAATCGCTCAGGGTGTGTGGGTCGGTGGCCGACGGTGGGATCGGCATCCAGTCAATCCCGGCGACTTTGGCCATCAGGATCGCGACAACGAGACCACCGGCCTGGAGGCCTGGGCCGATAAGCGAGCGCCGGTTGCCCGCACGGAACCGGGCCGTGGACGGCACCGAGATCCCGGCAACAAGGAGGGCGAGCGGCGCCACCGCCGGTTCGAGGAAGTGGGGATACTGCTGCCCCGCCACTGCCGTGACCACCAGCGTCGACCCGGCCCAGAGCGCGAGCACCCAGTCGACCCGCGGCCGGTGCCGGTTGATGACCGCCCCCACGGCGATGGCCAGTGCGACGGCAATCGCGAGCGCGAAGTGCGTCGCGCCGCCCACTGCGCTCTTCGGCAGCGCGGTCTTCGTGTAGTCGATGTAGAACCCCGCGAGCGCGAAGGCGACCTTGCCGAGGCCCGCCGTGCTGATCGCAACGGTGAGCCATGCGAGCGTGATCACCGCCACCGTCGCGATGAAGATGAAGGCCTCGCGGCGGAGCACCTTCGGCGCGAGCAGCATCGCGAAGAAGAACGCCGATGTCTCCGCGACCGCAGTCTGCTGATACGCGATCGCCGCGGCCATCAGCACGCCCGCTCCGAGCGCCCACACGGGGAATCGCCGCGGCGCGTCGGTCGGATCGCCGCGAAGGATGTGCACGACGATGATCGCGCCCGCCCACGTCAGCGGCGCAATCAGCAGGCTTTCCGGAAGCGCGAGTTCGGCATCGATGATCGGGAGACCCAGGATCGCGCCGGCGATCACTCCGGCAATCAGCGCTCGCCGCGGCGTGTAGAGCCGCGACGCCGCCCACACGACCGCCGCGACCGTGATCGCGCCGGTGATCAAGGTCAGCACGTGGAGAGCGATCTCGCTCGTGCCGAAGAGCTTGACGTCGAGTGCGAACGTCCACAGCATCAGTGGCGGCTTGTTGTTCCACGTCTGCAGGTACAGGATCTTGCCCTGCAGCAATTGCCGGGCCACATTCAGGTAGCCCGCCTCGTCCGTGTACCAGTGCGGCTCCATCAGCGACGGCAGTCGCAGGACCGCAAGCACCAGCAGCCCGGGGATCGCCGCCTTGCGCACTTACGCTCGCTCCCGGCGGGCGCCCTCCGGTCGCCAGCTCAATGCCAGAGAGATACGGAGTCGAACGACGTCGCGCATCGCTCTGGCCACCGGGATGAGCCTGCCGCCCGAACGGACGCCGGCGATCCGGGGCAGGTGTTGCACTCGTATCTGCATCACGCGGAACCCGAGACGGTGCGCCTTGAAGAACATCTCGGGGTTGAAGACCGCCGACCGAGCGCGAATCGGCGTCACCCCGTTCCACACCTCACGGGTAAAGACCTTGAGCCCGCAGTCGAAGTCCTCCTCGTGGATGCCAAAGGTGAGGCGGACCACGAGGTTGTAGACGCCACTCACAAAGGACCGATACCAGGGATCGGCGCGTCGGTTGCGAATGCCGGCGACCATGTCCGCGCGATCGAGCGCTGCGAGCAGCACACCGAGGTCGTCTGGCGCGAACTGCCCGTCGCCATCCATGAACGCGAGCACCTTCCCTCGCGACGCCCGGAGCCCGTCGCAGACCGTGCGTGCGTAGCCACGCTGCTGTTTGTGCGTGACGACCGTCAGGTTCCTGGCGTCATCGCCCATGGCCGTGCGCGCCGCACCGACGGTGTCGTCCTGGCTCGCGTCATCCACCAGCACGATCTCGTATGTACGGCCCCCTTCGGCCAGGACCGGCATGACGTCCTGGAGGACCCGCCCGATGTTCTCCGACTCGTTGTGGGCCGGAATCGTGAGGCTGACGTCGACCTCGGGTAGCGCCACCGGCGCTACGCCACCGTCTCCGCTGCCGGCGCCTTGATCTGCGCCTTGCCCGTGGCCACGCGGGGGCGACCGGTCGACCACTCCACGTCCGAGACACCAACCTGCGAGAGGTCGACCCGGTCGATGTGCGCATCCACCACTTCAATCACCGAGTCGATGAGCGTGCTCCGGAGCTTGTGTGCCTCGAGGCCGAGGTCGACAAGCAACTGATGCTTCGCGTTGTAGTAATGCGTGGCCTTCTCGAAACGGGGATTCGCCGTGTGCTCGATGCTGGTCTCGAGGCCGTGCGCCGCGCGTGCGTCGCGCACGAGTTCTGCCAGTTGCAGCACCGAGAACTGCTCGGTGAACTGGTTGAACACGCGGAACTCACCCGGCTTTGCAGGATGCTCGATGCTCAACTGCACGCACGCCATGGTGTCGCGAATGTCGAGGAATCCTCGCGTCTGACCGCCGGTGCCGTAGACCGTGAGTGGCTTGCCGATCGCCGACTGCACGATGAACCGGTTCAACACCGTGCCCCAGATCCCGTCGTAGTCGAAGCGTGTCGCGAGCTCGGGGTGCAGCGCAGTCTCCGGTGTGTTGCAGCCGTACACAACGCCCTGGTTGAGGTCGGTGGCGGCGATACCCCATGCGCGGCAGACGAAATGGATGTTGTGGCTGTCGTGCACTTTGGAGAGGTGATAGAAGCTTCCCGGAAGCTTCGGATACGGCAGCGTGTCACTTCTGCCGTTGTGCTCGATGGTGATGAAGCCTTCCTCGATGTCGATGTTCGGGGTCCCGTACTCCCCCATGGTCCCGAGCTTCACGAGATGACACTCGGGAGCATGCTCGTGCAACGCGAAGAGCAGATTCAGCGTGCCCGCGACGTTGTTCAGCTGCGTCATCACCGCGTGCTCGCGGTCGATCATCGAGAACGGCGCGGACCGTTGCTCGGCAAAGTGCACCACCGCGTCCGGTTTGGTGGATGCGATCAGCTCCGTCAGGGCTTCGGCATCGGTGAGGTCGACGTTGCGCCATTCGATCTCCCCACGACCCAGCTCGCGCCAGCGTTCGACGCGTCGCTCCATCGTCGAGATCGGGATGAGCGACGAGGTGCCGCACTCGAGGTCCCAGCGGCGGCGGACCAGGTTGTCGACGGCGATGACCCGGTATCCATTGCTGGATAGGTGCATCGCCTGCGGCCACCCGAGGTAGCCATCCGCACCGAGGACGATCACCGTTTTGTCACGCATGCAAAAAGCTCCTGAGACTGTTCATACCCTGCGACCTTCGATAAGAAGACCTTTCGAGCGGGTTATCGAATAGGGAATATACCTGCCCCACGCATCGATTGGCCATCAGGCAGGTCATGGCATCCCGACAGCCGACGACATTCCGGTGTGAGGCTGCCCTGCTCACGCCTCGATCCATTCGAGATCGTGTCGACTGTGTCGATTGCTCGAATTCGACCCGGGGGCGTCCAAAAGAGGGACAATCAACTCTCGTGTCGATCTCCGGTTTCGCTCGCCGCGGGCGTCTGATCCGCGCTGCGATCACGAGCGTCATCACCGTCCTGGTGCTTGTCCTCGTCTGGCGGTTGCTCGGCCACGGCCTCAAATGGGCCGGTATCCACCCGTCGGTCGAGCTGATTCTGGTTGCGGCTTTCGGAGCCGCGTGCTTTCTCGTGGGCCGCGCGTGGCGGTTCGGCGCCCTGCTGCCGAGGCGTGACGGGACTTCCCGGGAGTTGCTTGGCGCCACGGCCGCGTCCTGGGGGGCAGGGCTCCTGCTGCCGGGTCCTTCGGCCGACGTCGCGTTCGTCGCCCTCGCTCGTACCCGCTTCGCCGTGGGGGTTGCCCGCGGATCCGGCAGCGCGATCGTGGCGCGAATCCTCGACGTTGTCAGCCTCGCGCTGATCGCGCTGGTCGCGTCGTTCTTCACGAGTTGGGTGGAGCCGACCGCCGTCGTCGTCGCCGCTGCGGCGGCGCTCGCCGTCGGCCTCGGCGCGCTGCTTGCCCTGGTGATCCCCGGGCCGCGGACGCTCGTCACTCGCCTTGCCGGACGGATCCCGAAGCTCGCATCCCTGGCGGCAAGGGCCGAGGCCGAGCTCGACGTCCTCAACAGCCGCGCGCGCTGGGCCAACCTGATCGGCAGCACCGCCTTCTGCCGGGTGGCCACTGCGATCCAGTACACGGCGCTGATGGCGATGGTGGGCGTGCACCTCGGGTTCTGGGCCACGTGGTTCGTGCTGTCCATCCGGACGCTCCTGCTCACCATCCCGATCCAGGGGATCGCGGGCATCGGCACCGGGCAGGCCTGGTGGGCCGGCGCACTGGCCTTCGAAGGCCTGCCGCTCGAGGCCGCCGTGGCCGCCGGGCTCACGCTCCAGGCGATCGATCTCGCCGTGTCCCTGCCGGTCGCCGGGCTCGGCAGCACCCTCCTGTTCCGCCGCCGCCGCAAGGAGGAGCCGGCACCCGAGCTCCCTCCTCTTGACGTGGTGGGCACCCCCACCACACCGGCACGCGAACCCATTCACGCCGGCTGAACCGGCTCCGCTCAGCCTGCCCCTCCTGGAGGCGTGCCCATGCCGTTGATCGCTCGCGACGCTGAATACGACGTGGTCGTCATCGGTGGCGGATCAACCGGGGAAAACGTCGCGGACCGCGTTGTCCGAGGCGGCTTGACCTGCGCGATCGTCGAGAGCGAGCTGGTCGGTGGCGAATGCTCGTACTGGGCGTGCATGCCAAGCAAGGCGCTGCTGCGCAGTGGCCAGGCGCTGCGAGCGGCGCAGGCTGTGGACGGAGCTACGCAGGCGGTGACCGGCTCGCTCGACAGTGACACGGTGCTCCGCCGGCGCGACCGCTTCGCATCGCACTGGAAGGATGACGGCCAGGTCCAGTGGCTCGACAGGCAGCCGATCGACCTCGCCCGCGGTGTCGGGCGGCTCGACGGAGAGCGCCGCGTCGTGGTCATGCCTCATGACGCTCCCGAATTCAGGCTCAGCGCCCGCCACGCGGTGGCGGTCTGCACCGGGAGCCGCGCCGCCATCCCACCGATCCCAGGCGTCGAATCCGCAGGCGCGTGGACGAGCCGCGAGGCCACCAGCGCCAAGGCAGTGCCCCGCCGCCTCGTCATCATCGGCGGCGGCGTGGTTGCCTGCGAGATGGCGGACGCGTGGAGAACGCTCGGCAGCGAGGAGGTGACGCTGGTCGTCCTCGAGGGCCGTCTGCTCT
>JBEKKP010000091.1:0-10059 GCA_050010655.1 Candidatus Dormibacteria bacterium | reverse complement strand
CGGGATATCGGCGCCGGGCAGCAGGTTCCGCGTAGCAGCGGTCATCGCGGCTGCAGGCTTGGGAAGCGCGTGATCGTGGCCGAGGCAGTGGAGCAATCCGTGCACGGCCAGCAGACGGAGTTCGGCGATGCCGTCAGGAGCCTGGCCGATTGCCCGCTCCACCGATATCGCGACATCGCCAACACGCGAGCGTTCGTCGCTCGGAAAGGCGAGCACGTCGGTGGGCGCGTCGATACCGAGGAAGCGCGCGTTGAGATCGTGGAGCTCCGTGTCGCCGGTCAGGCGCAGGCACAGCGATGCCCGAGCTGGAACCTCCAGTTGATCACCGCAGCCGCGGAGCAACTCGCCGAGGCGTGCCTCCGCGACAACACGACGTTGCCGCGGGCTGAGGCACGGATCGCGGATGACGCTCACCCGCATGGGCGCAGATGCGTCAGGTGCTCTTGACGCGACGCTTGCGCGCTGCAAGCAGCTTGCGCTTGCGGCGCACGGACGGCTTCTCGTAGTGCTCGCGTCTGCGAACCTCGGAGAGGATGCCGTTCTGCTTGATCTTCTTGTTGAACCGTCGTAACGCGCTCTCAAAGGTTTCGCCTTCGCGAACCTTCACTTCCGACACGGTCGGAATCACCTCCTTTCGGCTGGACCCGCGCATCATCGGCGCGGACCTTGAATTCTACCTTGAGTCCCCGTCACCAATGACGGCGGCGGCCAGTTGGGACAGGATGTCGCCGGCCCGGCCCGACAGAATCAGGGTGGCCATCCCGTCGAGATCGGTGGGTCCTTCATTGACGATCACCAGCCGCGCGCCGTTCCGGACCGCCTCCACGGGGACGCCCGCTGCAGGCCAGACGGAGAGCGTCGACCCCACGGCGAGGCAGACGTCGCACATCCGCGCTTCCTCGACGGCGCGGGACACGTCGGCGGCGACCATCGGCTGGCCGAAGCTGATCGTGGCCGTCTTGAGCAGCCCGCCACAGGCTTCGCAGTGCGGATCCTCGTCGCCCTCGCGAACCCGATCGAGAACCACTTCGATGGGCATGCGCCGGTCGCAGCCGAGACACATCGCCTCCGATGAGGTGCCGTGCAACTCGATGACGTTCACCGTTCCCGCCTTCTGGTGGAGCCCGTCGATGTTCTGCGTGACCACCACCGGCGCGAGCCCCGCCTGCTGGAGACGCGTCACTGCCAGATGGGCCCGGTTCGGCGCCGCGTTCGAGAAGCGTCCCTCCAGGCGCGCCTGCCAGCGCTCGACCCGTACCTCGCGGTCGCTGACGTAGCTCTCGATCGTGTAGCGCTGCGGGTCGGTGGTCTTCCACACGCCGTTCGGGCCGCGAAAATCGGGGATTCCGGACTCGGTCGAGATGCCCGCACCCGTGAAGACCAGGATCCTGCGGGCGTGCCGCAGCCACGGCAGCGCTGCCGCGAGGACCGGGTCCGTCGTCTCGACCGGGGATTGCTGCGAGTCCACGCTCGAATTGTCCGCCCACCACGACAGCCTTCTGTCGCCATCTCGGCCCAGAATCGACGGCGATGACCCTCATTTTTGCCCCTGACGCCGGTCCGGCCGCGGCGCTCGACGACGAGCAGCGCATCGCCGTAGAGCATGGCGACGGCCCGTGCCTCGTGCTGGCGGGTCCCGGCAGCGGCAAGACGCGGATCATCGTCGAGCGATTCCACCGCCTCTCGGCGCTCGGCATCGGCACGCAGCGTCAGCTCGTGTTGACGTACACGCGCAAGGCCGCGGACGAGATGCGTGTGCGCGTCGAGCGCGCCCACGGAAGCTTCGCCGACGACGCACCGCTCACCAATTACCACTCGTTCGCGCTGCGGGTCGTCCGTGAATGGGGATGGTTGCTCGGCATCTCGCCGGTGCTCCGCATCGCGGATGCCGCCGAACGCTGGCTGCACGTCGAAGCCGTGCTCGACGAGTTGCGCCCCGCGCTCCTCTGGAACCCGCTGCGCCCGCACGACCTCATGGATCCGCTGCTCGACATCATCGGAACCGCCAAGCAGGAACTGGTGACACCCGATGCGTACGCGGCGTGGGCGGCGGTGCGACTTGAAACGTCCGAGGATCCCGCCGAACGGATCGTCCTCGAACGCCACGCCGATGTGGCTCGCGTCTACGCCCGGCTCGACGAACGCTATCGGCGTGCCGGCGTCTTCGATTTCGACGACTGCATCCTCTACGCCGAACGCCTGATCCGCGAGCAGCCGGCGGCGCGCAGCGCCATCGCGGACCGCATCACACACGTGATGGTGGACGAGTACCAGGACACGAACTACGCGCAAGCCAAGCTCGTGGAAACGCTGGTTTCGGGTCATCGCAACCTGTTCGTGGTTGCTGACGACGACCAGTCGATCTACAAGTTCCGTGGAGCGAGCCGCGCCAACCTCGACCGCTTCTCGCGCGAGTACCCGGAGCACCGCCAGCTCGTGCTCACCCACAACTATCGGAGCACCGACCAGATCGTCACGGCCTCGCGCGCGGTCATCTCCGTCGCGAGCCCTGCCACGCGCATCGAAAAGCACCTAGTTGCCGACCGCGGCCCCGGTGCGGCCGTCGAGGTGTGGCAGGCCCCCGACGAACGCAGCGAAGCAATGGCGGTTGCGCGCGAATGTGCGCGCCTCATCGCAGCCGGGACGAGACCCGCCGACATCGCGTGGCTGTTCCGCCAGCACATCGATATGCAGCCGGCGATGCGCGCCCTGCGCCAGTGCGGCGTGCCGTACCAGGTGGCCGGCGGCCGCGGATTCTTCCAGGAGCGAGAGATCAAGGATGCGCTGGCGCTGCTCGCGGCAATCGATGATCCCGAGGACGGACAGGCAGTGCTCCGCTGCCTGACACTGCCGGCCTGGGGTGTCACCACCGCGGGTCGCGTCGCACTCGTGCGCGCCGCCCACGAACACGACCTCCCGCTCGTCCAACTCATCGCCGAGGCTGCCGTCGAAGGGCTCGACGAAGCGGATGTCGCGGCCGCACAGCGCTGCGTCGAGGACATCATGAACATGCACGCCGAGGCGCAGCGCGAAGATGTGCGCGACCTCTTCCAGACCGCGCTGGAAGCGAGCGGCTTTCTCGGCATCATCGACGAGGAGTCGGGTGTCGCGCGCTTGCAGATGGGCGCCAACCTGAACAAGCTCGGCGAGTTGCTCGAGGCGTTCGCCGACTGGAGCGACGACCGGCGCGTGAGCACGACGCTCCGCTATCTCAGCGTCCTTCGCGACAGTCGCGAAGCCGGGGAGCTCGCCAGTATCGAGCCCATCGAGGACGGCGTGGTCCTCCTCACCGCGCACGGGTCGAAGGGACTCGAATGGCCGGTCGTCGTGCTGTCGCGCTGCACCGAGCGTCGCTGGCAGGGTCGCTCCGCGTCGTCCTTCGACCTGCAGCTCCCCGATGACCTGGTGCCCGAGCCGCCGCCACCGGGCGATCACGCCGTCGACGAGGAACGCCGCCTCTTCTATGTCGCGTCAACGCGTGCACGCGACCGTCTCATCTACACGTGGTCGCGATCGTACGCGCAGCCATTCGGCGACGAGGCCTGCACCTCGTTCCTCACGCAGGCCATGTCCTTTCGCGGCGAGATCCTCGCGAAAGAGGTTCCCGTCGACAGCACGATTGCCGTGCGCGCGCCTCGCGCAACAGGGACGCCCATGCTCGAGCGACTCGCGATCGCCGTGTCAGACCTCGGTGTCTTCCGGAGCTGTCCCCGCCGCTACAACTACCAGCGACGCTGGCACCTTCCCGTGCGTACCGACGCGCGCAGCTGGTACGGAACGATGATCCACGAGGTCCTGCGCTCCGCGGCCACGCAGCGGATGGCCGGAGAGGTGGTCACCCCCGACAGCGTTGCGGCGATGTGGCACACCGCATGGGAACAGTCGCACGGCCCCAAGGGCCGGCACGCGGACTTACGCGCGCATGGCGACGAGCAACTCCGCCGCTATGTGGCATCGCCCGGATGGACCGACACGGTGATCAAGAGCGTCGAGGAGCCCATCACGATCAGCCTCGATCACGCCGATGTCGCCGGCCGCTTCGACCGCGTCGACACGCGCTTTGACGGACTCCCCACGGTGATCGACTACAAGACCGGGCGGCCGAAGGATGAGGGCGCGTTGCGCGCCGATCTTCAATTGCGTGCGTATGCGGTGGGTCTCGCGCAGCGCGAACAGGCGCAGGAAGTTGCCATCGAATTTCACTACCTGCAGGGCGCGGTGACCCGGGTGATCGCCGACAAGAGTTTCCTGCGCAAAGCGCACGGCCATCTTTCCGCAACGGCGCGCGAGCTTGCGGTCGCGTCGAGCACTGGATCATTTCCTCCGAAGCCGTCACGCTGGCAGTGCCAGCGCTGCGACTTCCGAACCGTCTGTGACGAAGGACGCGCCGCCGCTCTCGCCGATTAGCCGCAGACCGCCTCTGTCAACCAAACAGCCGCAGAATCCCTCTTAAAGCTGATGGCTTCGATGGCAATCGCTGAGGAAGGGTCTCGCCGCGCTGAGGCCGAACTCACGTTCCGGCTGGCGGCTCCGCGGCTACTCGCTATCGCGGCCATCATTGTTGGGAACTCAGCCGATGCCGAGGACGTGGTGCAGAACGCGATGGTCGCGGCGTGGCGGGCGTGGGATCGCCTCCGAGATCCGGCCCGCCGCGAGCCCTGGCTGACCCGAATCTGCGTGCGCGAAAGCGTCAACTTTGGAAAGACGCTTCGCGCCCGCTGGATGACGGAGCGAGTCATCGACGACCGCATCGCGGATCCGGCGCAGCCGCGGTCGGATCCCGTGCTGGACGGAGCGTTCGCTGCGTTGAGCCGGCAGCAGCGAGCCGTGGTCGTCCTCCACTACCTCTACGGCTACACCCTCGACGAATGCAGCCAGTACATGGGCTGCCGTCCCGGTTCGGCGCGTCAGCATCTCGCCCGAGCCCTCAGTCGCCTCCGGGAGAGCATGAACGATGCCACCTGAAGGATTCGAGCAGCGGCTCCACTTCTACCTGGACGAGCGGTCGATGCATGCCGGCAGCCCGGCCTCGGTCGAGCGGACGGTTGCGACCGTCTTCGACGGCGGCAGGCGCTCCGCCCCTGTCCGAACACGACGCCTCTTCGTCGCGGTCGCGATCGCGGTAATCGCCGCGCTCGTGGTGGCCACACCGATCACGGTGTTCCTGCTCAACAGGACGACTCACTCGACGCCGGCACCCGTGATCGAGCCACACCCGAGCCCGACGGCTGAACACTCCGTGCAACTCAGCGGGAGTCCGGGCTCTCCGGCCGTCAATCCCGGCACACACACCCTCTACGTGCCGATCCAGTGCCCAACCTCGGCGTGCAACTCGTCCTCCGACTTCGTTGACCTGGTCAATACGGCTACCTGCAACGCCGAGGTCGGGTCTGGTTGCCAGGTGGTGACTCAGGCCAGGGTTGACGTCAGTCCGCAGGCGGTCGCGATCGATCAGGCGACGGACACGATCTATGTCGCGAGCTGGGACAACACCGAGGCGAGCGTTGCGGTGCTGGATGGAGCTCGCTGCAATGCGACGGACACCCGCGGCTGTGCCGCGGTCGCGCAGGTCGATGTCGGCGGCGTTGCCGCAGCGTTCAACCCCCGGACGAGAACGCTGTACGTTGCCGAACCCGGCGGCGGCATCTACGTCATCAACGGCGCCACCTGCAACGCTGTCATCACAACCGGGTGCGGCGGGAGCCACCCGATTCTGACGGACAACTACGGTCCCAACGCGCTCGATATCAACCTCGCGTCCGACACCATCTACGCAGTCAACGAAGTGTCGGGCGACGGAAACACCGTGTCGGTACTCGACGGAGCAACGTGCAACGGGACCGACACCAGTGGCTGCACCGCGGCGGCGCCCACCGTGAAGGTGGGCAACAACTCGTGGTGGGCCAGCGTCGACCAGGCCACCGGCACCGTCTACGTCTCGAGCTACGACGACGGGACAGTCTCGGTCATCGACGGCGCGCGCTGCAACGCCACCAACACCTCGGGGTGCGGTGCCCAGCCCCGCGTCATCCCAATCGGCTCCGGGCCTACCGCGATTGCCGTGGACGATCAGCTCCACACCGCGTTCGTCGTCAGTCAGAACGACGACGCGCTGTCCGAAATCAACACTGAAACATGCAACGGCGTTGCGACGTCCACCTGCGCACAGCTACCGCCGAGCGAACGGGCCGGTTCGGACGAGGGCAGTGCGTTCAACGCGTTCCCCAACTCCGTCACGCTCGTGCCGCAGACGGATACCGCATACCTCGTGAGCGCCGCCGGAACGAACGTCCTCGCGGTGGTGAGCGTCAGCGGCTGCAACGCGACCAACACGTCGGCGTGTCGCGCCACCGCACCGTCAGTACCCGCGCACGAATTCGAAGCGAGCATCGACGCGGCAACCGACACCATCTACGCAAGCAACTACGCGCTCCCCGAGATCGACGTGCTCAACGGCGCCACGTGTCACGTCGCCGATCTCTCCGGATGCGCTCCGGTGGCAGAGATTCCGATGCCCGATCCCATGTCCGAAATGGGAGCGATCGATGATGCAACCCACACCCTGTACGCCGGCGAATCGTTCGGCACGCAGGTTGCCGTGATCAACATCGCGACGTGCACAGCCACCGATACGGCGGGTTGCGGGGGCCCGAGCTCGGCGATCAAGGTCGGCGAGTCGCCCGGTTCACCCGTGCTCAACACCACCACGCGAACGCTCTACGTGCCCTACGGTACCGAGGCTAACGAGGTCGCCGTCCTCGACGCCGCGACGTGCAACGCGGAAGTGACATCAGGCTGCGATCAGCGACCCGGCATCGTCGATGTCGGTCTGGGTACGGACTCTCTCGGAGTGAGCGTCAAGACGGACACGATCTACGCCCCGAGTGCCGGCATCCCCCTTGCGACCGGCACGACGATGTCCGTGATCAACGGGGCGACGTGCAACGGCACGGATCACTCCGGCTGCGCCCTGGTCGCCGCGACTGTCAACCTGGGCGGTGGACCCACCGGAGTGGCTGTCGATGACGCGACGAACACCGTCTACGTCACGGAGAATCAAGGCGGTTACGCTCCGGGGACGGTTGCCATCATCAACGGTGCGACGTGCAACGGCCATACCACGGCAGGCTGTTCGGAAGGCTTCCCCTCAGCTACGGTTGGCCGAGGCCCGCGGCAAGTAGTGGCCGACACGAGCACCGACGCCATCTACATCGTCGAGCACGGAGGCCTGGGGGTCTCGGTGATCAACGGCGCGAATTGCAATGCAGGCAACACGTCGGGCTGCGCCGAAGCGACGTCCGAGCAGGCCATCGCGGCGCAACCGAACGCAATCGCGCTGAACCAGGACACCAACACCGTGTACGTCATGACGTTCCTGGTGTCCGCGTCCGTGTCGATCTTCGGTGCCCGGGGGTAGCGATGCCTGGCACGCGACGGTGGCTTCTGCGTTCTCGGGTTTGCGGGTCCCACGACTGGATCCGGAGCGGTAGTGGATCGCGGCGTCGACTTGGTTGTATAGGAGGCGGTGACATGACTTTCAGGAAGAGCGGTTTCGTCGCCGGAGCGGTGGTCGCGCTGGTGTTGATGGCGGTCTCGAGTCCGGTACAGGCCGGAGCTCAGGTGAGCGCGCCCCCGGCCGGTGCTCCTTCATCGTCGGTTCAGCGGGGATTCATCGACATCACTGGAAGTCCTGGGATCCCTGCCGTGAACCCGAAGACGGACACCCTCTATGTGCCCATCCAGTGCATTACCGGCTGTCCGGCTTTACCGATCACTCACGCGATGGACGTGGTCAACACGTCCACCTGCAATGCCACGGATGCGTCGGATTGCCGAGTGATCGCGAAGGCCAAGGTCGGGGGTGATTCGCTTGCGGCGGCGATTGACGAGATCACCGATACCGTCTACACGGCGAACGCCGTCGGCACTGTCTCGGTTGTCGATGGAGCGACGTGCAATGCGACGGATACAAGTGGGTGTGGCGCGCCCCTCGCGACGATCCACACTGGCGGGTTCGACGTCGACGACGTCTTCGATCCGACGACCCGCACGCTGTATGTCGCCAATCCATCAGGCAGCGTCTTCGTCATCAGTGTCGCCAGATGCAACACTGAGACAATTCAGGGCTGCGGCCAACCCGTCAAGGAAGTCAAGGACGACGCGGGTCCGGCCGCGGTTGACGTCGACATCGCGACCGACTCCATTTACGCCGTCAACAACGGCACCGGTGACGGAAACACCGTGACGATGATCGATGGGGCGACCTGCAACGGGAGCGTTGGCAGCGGGTGCAAGCACTCGCGTACGATCACCGTGGGATCGGGTGCCTTCTGGCCCGCCGTCGACCAGGACACCGACACGATCTACGTCACCAACGGGAACGACGACACGATCTCGGTGATCGACGGGGCTCGCTGCAACAGCGAGAACACATCCGGATGTGCCAGCGTGCCTCCGACGGTACCGATCGGCGCATCGCCGGCCTTTGCAACGGTGGACGACTCCCTGCACACGGTCTTCACGATCAATCAACAGGACAACACGTTGTCCGCGATCAACACGCTGACATGCAGGGGGACCAACACGTCGGGCTGCGCGATGACGCCACCGACGGCGCAGGGGGGGCCGAACCACGGTCCCGGCTACACCGGGATCCCCAATACGATAAACCTTCTCCCGAACTCAGATACCGCTTACCTGACAAACGTTGGGGGAGAGAATCGTCTCGCGGTGATCACACTCGCCTCCTGCAATGCCGTGCACACTGCGGGCTGCCGCAGCCCGGTGCCGAGCGCGCCGGCGGCCGACTTCCTCATCTCAGTCGATCAGGCGACGAACACCATCTACGCGGGCAACCTCAACCTACCCGAGATCGATGTCATCAACGGGGCGACCTGCGACGTCGAGCACCAGAGCGGGTGCGAGCCAGTCGCTGAAATACCGATGAAAGCGCCTCAGGCAAACCTGGGATTCGGCGACGCTACCAAGCACACGCTGTATGCCGCCGACGAGTCAGGCTCACTCGCGGTGATTGATACTGCCGACTGCAGCGCGCAGGATACCGGCGGCTGCGCGCAGGCCGTGAAGGCGAGGATTCACATCGGCGCGTATCCTGGTGCACCTGTCCTGAACGCGGCGACCAGTACGCTCTACCTGCCATATGGCGCCAACGCAAACCGCATCGCTGTGGTAAACGTAGTCGCCTGCAACGCGGAAGTGACATCCGGTTGCGCGCAAACTCCGGCCGTGATCAAGGTAGCTGAGTACGTCTTCTTCGTGGCCGTGAGTACCAAGGCAGATACGGTCTATGCGCCCATCGCCGGAGGAGGGAGTCAAACCGTTGACGTCATCAATGGTGCGACCTGCAACGGAGCGGACCACACGGGTTGTGGTCGCATCGCCGCGAGCGTCACCGTTGGCACGGGTGCCTTCGGTGTGGCCGTCGACGACGCGACGAATAGCGTGTACGTGTCCAATAACGGCGACGGCGGCTATGACCCGGGAACGCTGTCGGTGATCAACAGCGCGACGTGTAACGGTACCGATAGCGCGGGGTGTTCCGGGGACATCCGGTCCGTGGACATCGGGCGCGCGCCCGCCGTTGTGGTGGTCGACACCCTGACGGACAGCGTCTACGTTGCCGACAGTGGAAGTGACGGGGTATCCGTGGTCGACGGGGCGACCTGCAACGCGGAGGTCACCAGCGGCTGCAGTCGACCGGCACCCGAGCAGGCCGTGGGTGTGCGGCCGTTCGGCCTCGGAGTGAATCAGGCCACCAACACGGTCTATGCCATGGACCTCGGATTGCCACCCTCAATGTCGATCTTCAGGGGCCGCCAGTAAGGCCGGCCCCCGGGGACGCCGCACACGGGGGCGGACCGGACCAGTGAGGTGCGGTCCGTCCCTTCCCCGTCGGATCCGTCGGCCCCACCGTCCGGGAGTCGCGCGACCCAACGTCACTGAAAGGTACCGCGGCTGGTTGTACCCTTAGGTACCTAAGAAGGGGTGTTGTGATCAAGGGCACAGCCAAGGCAACTGGGCGGCTACTCGTCGTTCATT
>JBEKKP010000090.1:0-10146 GCA_050010655.1 Candidatus Dormibacteria bacterium | reverse complement strand
GTGTTCTGCACGTCGCCGGGCACCAAGCTCGGCGCGGTGAGTGGCGGTGCTCCGGTCGTCTTCGAGGTTGACGACAGCCGTCCCCTGTATCACGCAGGCTGGAGCGTCATCGTGAAGGGAACCGCGCGGGAGGTCACCGATCCCGATGAGCTGGACGCACTTCGTCGCGGGCCGCTGCACTCGTGGGCGACGCGCGCCACCGAGCACTGGGTACGGGTCTCGCTGGACGAGGTGACCGGGCGGCGTATCCCCGACCACTGACCGTCCGGATGCGAGCGAACGTCGCTCTCGTCAGTCAGCCACCGCCGCGCTTGTCTCCAGTGGTTGGAGACCGGTGACCTCGAGGATCTCCGTCTCGCCAAGCGTGTCATGCACCAGGAGCGCCTTCACGAGGGCGTCGAGCTTGTCGCGGTTGCCGGTGAGCAGCGTCACGGCCTGGGCGAGGCACTCCTCGCTGATGCGCCGGACCTCCTCATCGATCAACGCTGCGGTCTCCTCACTGTACGGACGCGTGAAGCTCGCCGATGCCCCCGGGTTGTCGGGGTCGTCCGTCAGGCTGAGCACACCAACCTTTGGGCTCATGCCGTACCGCACCACCATCTGGCGCGCGATCGAGGTGACCTGGCGGAGGTCGCTTTCGGCGCCAGTGGTCACCACGCCGTACACGAGTTGCTCGGCAGCGCGCCCTCCGAGCGCTCCGGTGATGCGGCCGCGGAGGTAGTCCTCGCCGTAATTGAAGCGATCGTCGACTGGGCTCTGGACGGTGACGCCGAGCGATTGCCCGCGCGGGATGATCGAGACGCGCCGCACCGGGTCAGCACCCGGCTGCAGCAGCCCAAGCAGGGCATGCCCTGCCTCGTGGTACGCGATCCGCTCGCGGTCATTGGCGCTCAGCGAGAGCTTGCGCTCCGATCCAAGCTCCACCTTCTCGAGCGCGTCGGTGAAGTCGACCTGGGCAACGACAGTGGCGTCGCGGCGTGCTGCGGCGAGCGCTGCCTCGTTAGCGAGGTTACGGAGATCTGCTCCGACCATGCCGGCGGTGAGCGACGCGATGACGTCGAGGTCGACATCGGGTCCGAGCGGGATGTGCCTGGTGTGGATGCCGAGGATCGCGAGGCGGCCCCGCCGGTCGGGGAACGGGACGGTGATCCGGCGGTCAAACCGGCCAGGGCGGAGCAGTGCCGCATCGAGCACGTCGGCGCGGTTTGTGGCCGCGAGCACGATGACGCCCTCTTGCGGAGCGAACCCGTCCATCTCCGTGAGGATCTGGTTCAGGGTCTGTTCCTGCTCCTCGTTGCCGCCGAGCCGAGCGCCTGTCGACCGCGACCGGCCGATCGCATCCAGCTCGTCGATGAAGACGATTGCCGGCGCGGCGGCGCGCGCGTTCTTGAACAGATCGCGAACGCGAGCGGCCCCAACCCCGACGATCGCCTCGATGAACTCCGACGCGGAGATCGAGAAGAACGGCACCGCCGCTTCGCCGGCGACGGCGCGCGCGAGGAGCGTCTTTCCGGTGCCAGGGGCGCCGATGAGCAGCACGCCCTTGGGAACTGTTCCGCCGAGGCGCTGGTACTTGTCGGGCTTCTTGAGGAAGTCGACGACCTCCACGAGCTCCGCCTTGACTTCGTCGATTCCCGCCACGTCGGCGAAGGTCGTATCCGGCCGCTCCGCGTTGTACAGGCGGGCTCCGCTTTGACCGAAGCGGCCGAGGACACCGCCGGGACCACCACCGGCGAGTGCCGCGGTGCGTCGCATCAAGTAGATGATCCCGAACACGATGATCACCGCTGGTCCGAAGCCCAGCAGCAGTGTCAGCCAGAGCGGCGTCGGCGGGTTGGGCGGCTCGGCGAGGATGCTCACCTTGTTCTTGATGAGCGATGCCTCGAGGTTGTCACTCGCAAAGCTCGGACGCTCGGTGATGAAGTTGGTCGCGCTCCCTTGTCCCGACCCTCCGCTCACCGCTTTCTTCGTCGTTCCCGTGATCGAATTCCCGGTTGCAGTGATGTTCACCACGTTGCCCGCGGTGATCTCATTCAGGAAGACGTCGTAGGGGATGGTCACCGAGGCGGGGGTCGAAACCGCTTCGACGATGCTGGTGATGACGAAGTTCACCAGCAGCAGCACGAAGAGGAACACCCAGAACCGGCGCCATCCCATGGGGTTGTAGCCGGGCACGTTCGGTCCGCGGGCCGGAGTATTCGGCTTAGTCGCCTTGGTCGGCTGGTCCGGGGTCACCGTTGGCACCGGCAAAGCTTAGGTCCATCGCCGTCCCGATCAGTGACCTAAGACCGTTGCCCGGCCCGTCCGCCAGTTGGTTCCCTTGTGGTGCAGCTCACAGCTCACTGGAGATTCCGATCATGGACGTGCTCAGTCTTGCGGGGAAACGGGTGCGAGCGGTCAGCATCCGGAACATCCTTCTCGCGACCGACGGATCCGCGGGCGCGCATCGCGCCCTTACCGCCGCGGCCGATCTCTCGAGGCGCTCGGGCGCCGCGCTGCACCTTGTCACCGCGTACGAGTTCGCCCCCTCGAGCGTCCTCGCGTATGCGCCCTACATCGGCCCTGAGAGCGCATGGGATGCCTTCGAGACCGATGCGCGGAAGCTGCTCGATAACGAGCGGGGGCGCCTCACGGCGCTCGGTGCGAGCGTCGACGGGATGTATGTCGCGCGGGACCCGGCGTTCAACGCCGTCATGGACGTCGCTCAGACGGTCGACGCCGACCTGGTCGTCGTCGGAAGCCGGGAGCTCGATGCGCTACGGCGCACCCTGGTCGGGAGTGTCTCCGAACACGTGGTGCACTCCGTCCATCGCCCGGTGCTGGTCGTGCGCGGCGCCGCGTCGTGGCCGCCGGCGCAGATCCTGGTCGGGTTCGACGGCTCTGAGGGTGCACGCGGTGCGGCGCAGTTCGCGGCCACGATCGCGCATCTCTACGACGACTCGAGCATCGAGCTGGTCCACTCGGCGCCGCCGATGTCGGCGGCCGCCAACGCGTACCTCGATCCCGACGATGAGCTCGAGATGGAGCAACGGTCGTTGCAGCAGTTCGCCGCGTCGCTGGAGCTTGTCGCCGGGCGGACCGTGGGCACCGCCGCGGCAGTGGGTGATGCGGCCGACGCATTGGTGGCGTGTGCGAAGGAGCGCCCTGGCGCGAGCCTCATCGCCGTCGGCACGCGAGGGCTCGGTCCGGTGCGGCGGATGTTGCTCGGTAGTGTTTCCACCCGCCTCCTGCACACGAGTCACGGCACGCTTCTGGTTGTGCCCGAGCACGGCTACCCCGCGAACTGATCGGACGTTGTCGCGTCTCCGAGTCAGAGCTTCCCGGCGATGAGCCCGACGACATCGAGGACACGGCAGGAGTAGCCCCACTCGTTGTCGTACCAGGACAGCACCTTTGCGGTGTGCTCGCCGATTATCATCGTGCTGAGCGCGTCGAAGATGGACGAGTGACTGTCCTTCAGGAAGTCAACGGATACGAGCGGCTCCTCGTTCACCGCTAGGATTCCGGAGAGCCATGTGTCGGCCGCCTCGCGCATCGCCGCGTTGATCGTTTCGACGGTGGCTGCGGTCGACAGCGTGAGCGTGAGGTCGACGAGGCTGACGTCGGGCACAGGCACGCGCAGCGCGAGGCCGTGGAACTTTCCCTTGAGCTCGGGCATCACCAACGCAACAGCCTTGGCCGCGCCAGTCGTGGTCGGGATGATCGACAGTGCGGCGGCCCGAGCTCGACGGAGGTCCTTGTGTGGAGCGTCGAGGATGACCTGGTCACCCGTGTACGCATGCACTGTCGTCATGAAGCCCGCCTCGATGCCGAATGTGTCGGACAGCACCTTGGCGACGGGTGCGAGGCAGTTGGTGGTGCACGAGGCGTTGGAGACAATGTGGTGTCGCGACGGGTCGTATGCCTCGTGGTTCACGCCCATGCAGATGGTGATGTCCTCATTCTTGGCCGGAGCAGTGATGACCACCTTCCGCGCGCCGGCATCGATATGTGCGCGTGCCTTTTCCGCATCGGTGAAATGACCCGTCGACTCGATGACGATGTCGACACCGAGATCGCCCCACGGGAGGTTCTTCGGCTCGCGCTCGGCGAACACTTTGACGATGTGCCCATCGACACTGATGGAGTCGGTATCAGTCGTCACTGTGCCCGGGAAACGTCCGAAAACGCTGTCGTACTTCAGCAGGTGCGCCAGCGTCGCCGGGGTGGTGATGTCATTGACTGCGACGATGTCCCAGTCGACACCCTGCTCTCGAGCGGCGCGCACGACGTCGCGTCCAATGCGTCCGAAACCATTGATTCCGACTTTGACGGTCATGGTGCGCTCCAGTGTGTTGGTTGCGCATTAACCGTATCGACGGGCGGGCGGAGTCGATAGGGCCTTTTGGCATGCAGTTCCGCCAAAGGTTGACGGTGACAAGAGCCGAAGGACCTCGCGCGCGCGAAGAGATCGGCGACATTCGGCTCTGTCATCGCGCGAGCCGCGTGCGTAGCGTGGATCACAGACAACCAACTATCGACAGGAGGTGTCGCCATGACGGTCACATTGGAACCAGTCCGCGCGGAGGCCCCACGGGTTGACAGCAAGGTCTACGCCCCGCCCGGCGAGCCTGGCAGTCTGGTGCAGCTGAAGCGACGCTATGACAACTTCATCGGTGGTCGTTGGGTGCCACCGGTGGCCGGGCAGTACATGCCCAACATCAGCCCCGTCAACGGCAAGGTGTTCTGCGAGGTCGCGAAATCGACAGCGGCGGATGTTGAACTGGCGCTGGACGCCGCGCACGCCGCCAAGGAGGCGTGGGGCGCGACATCACTGCCGGATCGTGCCGCGGTCCTCAACCGCATCGCAGATGCAATCGAGGCAAACCTCGAGATGCTTGCTGTCGCGGAATCCTGGGAGAACGGCAAGCCCGTACGTGAAACGCTCGCCGCCGACATACCGCTGGCGGTCGATCACTTCCGGTACTTCGCGGGGGCAACCCGGTCGCTCGAAGGACGCAGCACCGAGATCGACAAGGACACGGTGGCGTACCACTTCCACGAGCCCCTCGGCGTGGTTGGACAGATCATCCCGTTCAACTTTCCGTTGCTCATGGCGGCGTGGAAGATCGCTCCGGCGCTGGCGGCAGGCAACTGCACGGTGCTCAAGCCGGCTTCCCCGACTCCCTGGTCGATTCTCAAGCTGGCAGAGGTCATCGCGGACATCGTGCCGGCGGGGGTGATCAACATCGTCACGGGACCCGGAGGCGAGATCGGCAAGGCGCTTGCATCAAGCCCGCGTATCGCCAAGATCGGTTTCACCGGCGAGACAGTGACGGGGCGGCTCATCATGCAGTACGCCGCGCAGAACCTCATTCCGTCAACGGTCGAGCTGGGTGGCAAGTCGCCGAACGTCTTCTTCGAGGATGTGATGGCGGCGGACGACGACTTTCTCGACAAGGCGATCGAGGGACTCGTGCTGTACGCGTTCAACAAGGGCGAGGTGTGCACGTGTCCGTCGCGGGCGCTGATCCAGGAGTCGATCTACGACAGGTTCATGGATCGTTGCCTTGCTCGCATTCGTGCCATCAAGCAGGGCAACCCGCTCGACGTGAGCACCATGATCGGCGCGCAGAACTCCGCGCAACAACTCGAGAAGATCGAGTCGTACGTGAAGATCGGCCGCGATGAGGGTGCGCAGTGCCTGATCGGCGGCAAGCGCGCAACGGTGAACGAAGACCTCGAGGGCGGGTACTACTACGAGCCCACCGTCCTGTGGGGCCACAACGGGATGCGCGTCTTCCAGGAAGAGATCTTCGGACCGGTGCTGGCCGTCACGACCTTCAAGGACGAGGCCGAAGCCATCGAGATCGCGAATGACACGCTGTACGGCCTGGGCGCCGGAGTGTGGACGCGCGATGGCAGCCGCGCCTACCGAATGGGTCGGGCGATCAAGGCCGGCCGGGTCTGGACCAACTGCTACCACCTGTACCCCGCCGGTGCGGCGTTTGGTGGTTACAAGATCTCTGGTGTGGGACGCGAGAACCACCAGATGATGCTGGAGCACTACTCGCAGACCAAGAACCTCCTCGTGAGCTACAGCGCAAAGGCGCTGGGCTTCTTCTAGAGGTTCGAGGCAATGGTGAGCGACCACACTGCGGCGGTGTCCACCGCGCGTGTGGTCGCCACCCCAGCCGCGCTCGAGGCGGTCCGCAGACTGATAGCGGAACGGGGCCGGCTGATGTTCTTCCAGTCGGGAGGCTGCTGTGATGGCAGCCTCCCGATCTGCTTCGATCTCGGTGAATTCGTGCTGAGCGATCACGATGTGCTGCTCGGCGACGTCGGCGGTTGTCCCTTCTACATCGACCATCGGCAATTCGCGGCCTGGCAGCACACGCAACTCATCCTCGATGTGAGCGATGGACTGCCCGAGGGGTTCTCGTTACCCGCGGGACCGAGCCAGCACTTCGTCACCCACTCGCGGGTGTACCGGGCGGACGAGACGCCGGCCGCGGATGTCTGCGGCGCCCAGGCGCGTCGCTGACGCGGTTATCGGTCCGCTATCGAAGATAGGTGAGCACCAGATCTGCGGCGGTGCCGACGCTTCGCGCGACCACGTCGCTGAGGCCCTCGCCCCAGCCGAGATCCTGCGGTTCGATGCCAACAAGACGGAGTGACCGTGGCATCCGTCCAACTGCACGCCCGAGTGCGATGGCTTCGAGGATCCCGAGACCGTGGGAGTTGCGCTCGCCGAACGCGAGGGCAAGGTGTTCATCCCACATGACCTCAGCTATCGATCCAGGTGCGCGCCCGCCGCGGACGGTCTCGATGACGATGGCGAGTGATGCGTCGGACCACGCGTCGATGAGCCGTGCGGGCTCGCCGTCGCTCTGGAGAACCACCGTCGCGACTGGCACCCGTCCCGAGAGTGCGTCGAGCACCCGCAGCGCCGAACCGTCGTCGCGTCGATAGCGGTTCCCGATGCCAATCACGACCGGAGGAAGGCTCAACCCCGGTCCACGGTGAGGTCGAGGAAGTGGGTGGCGCATGAGATGCACGGGTCGTAGTTACGAATCGCCTGCTCGCATTGTCTCGTCAACTCGGCGTCATCGAGCGCGAGACGGTCCTGCACGAACTGCCGGAGCCCTCGCTCGATCGAGGGCTGGTTCTGCGACGTTGGCGGCACGATGACCGCGTCGCTGATGATGCCTGCGGCGTCGATCGTGTAGCGGTGATAGAGGAGACCGCGTGGCGCCTCGGTGCATCCGTGCCCGGTGCCCGCGATTGCCGGCATCACCGACGACGGCTGCTCCGGAGGCTCGTACCCATCGATGATCCGCAGGGCTTCGTCACAGGCGAAAACGATCTCCAGCGCGCGAACGATGATGCTCTGGAAGGGATTACGGCATGTCTCGGTGATCCCGGCATCCGACGCCACCTGCTTGACGAGCGCCGGAAGCTGCGCGAAGTTGAGGTTGAACCGCGCGAGCGGTCCGACCGTGTATGGACCGCCGACAGCGGTTCCGTGCAGCGCCGTGGAGTGCGCGACATGCTCCTCGCCGAAATGCGCGGGGAACTCCTGGACCGCGATGTCGAGGCCGGCGGTGGACGCGATTCGACCCTCGGTGATCGGGTACTCGTGCTCGTTGCGCAGCGCGACCAGGTCGCCGTCCAGGGTGAGGTCCGGAAACTCGAAGGTCGCCACCCAGCGAACGGTGTCGATGGCCGCGTCGCGTGCCCAGCGCAGGCGCTCGCCTAGGGGTGCGAAATCGGCGGCTGCCGGTACTTTGTAGAAACCTCCGACGCGGACGTTCACCGGGTGAATGGCGCGGCCGCCGAGCATGTTGAGAATGTCGTTGCCGACCTTCTTGAGCTTCAGCCCACGCTCGACGATGTCGCGATGATCGCGAGCCAGGTCGATCGAACTCTCGTAGCCAAGAAAGTCCGGCGCGTGCAGCAGATAGATGTGCAGGGCGTGGCTCTCGATCCACTCGCCGCAGTAGAGGAGACGGCGCAGCGCACGAACCTGCGGTTCGACGGTCACGCCGCACGCGTCCTCGATCGCCTGGCACGCGCTCATCTGGTACGCCACAGGGCAGATCCCGCAAATGCGCGCGGTGATATCGGGAACCTCCGTGTAGGAGCGGCCCCGCAAAAAGGCCTCGAAAAACCGTGGCGGTTCGAAGATGCGCAACTCGACATCGCGCACCTCGCCGTCCCGGACGACGACATGCATGCTGCCCTCGCCTTCCACCCGTGCCAGCGACGCCACTGAAAGCGTTCGCGATCCGTTGTTGCTGTGGGTCACCTGCCCTCCAGTGCGTGCTCAGCTGTGGTGCTGGCCTCGCGAAACTCGGGTGTGTCGGCGTTGAACGTTCGCAAGACTCGAACGAGGTTGTATCCCGACATTCCGGCGGCGCCGAGCGCACCGACGAATGCCGGGATGTTCGTGGTGTCCGCAGGCCCGAAGCACCCGTAGCACCCCCGGTCATACGCGGGGCAGATCGCCCCGCATCCAGCGTGCGTGACGGGACCGAGGCACGGGATTCCCTTGGAAACCATGACGCAGACGGTGCCCCGCCGCTTGCACTCAACGCACACGGAGTGGGAGGCGATCTGCGGTCGCCGACCGTGCAGGAACGCGGTGATCACCTCGAGCAACTGCCCCTTGTCGACGGGGCAACCGTGCAACTCGAAGTCGACATCGATGTGCGCCGACGGCGGCGTGGATCGGTCGAGGGTGTGAATGTATTCCGGATGCGCGTAGACGATCGACGTGAACTCGCGAACGTCGGCGAAATTTCTCAGCGCCTGGATCCCACCGGCGGTAGCGCACGCGCCGATCGACACGACGTGTTCCGACACTCGCCGCACCTCGCGGATGCGCTCGATGTCGTCAGCGGTCGTGATCGATCCCTCGACGATCGAGAGGTCGTACGGACCCGCTAGCACCGCGCGCGATGCCTCGAGAAAGTAGGCGATCTCCACCTGCCCGGCGATGGTCAGCAATTCGTCCTCGCAGTCGAGCAGGGTGAGCTGGCAGCCATCGCACGAGGAGAACTTCCAGACCGCCAGCTTGGGAGGTGCCGCGCCGGTCACAGCTGACGCACCGCAAGTAGCGGTTCGACCCGCTCCCAGGTCATGACCGGGCCGTCGGCACACACGAAGGTCGAGCCCAGCTGACAGTGCCCGCATTGCGCGATGGCACACTGCATATTGCGTTCCATGGAAACGCGAATCCGTGACGGGGGGAGGCCGCGCTCCATCAAGGCGAGTGCCGTGAACCGCATCATCACCTCCGGGCCGCAGACAAGTGCGATCGCGCTGGGATCGCAATGGACCCGCGGCAGGACGGTCGTCACCACGCCCACGGTGCCCTGCCATCCCGGCGTCGCCCGATCGACGGTCACGTGCACGGCGATATCAGCCTTTTTCCGCCACGCCTCCACCTCGTCTCTGAACGCGAGCTCCTCGGGCGTGCGCGTGCCGATGACGACCTCGACGATGCCGTACCGGTCGCGCTCCGAAAGGATCTGCGTGACGACGGATCGAAGTGGCGCGAGGCCGATGCCGCCCGCGACGATCACCAGGTCGCAGCCCATCGCCGTGTCCAGCCCCCAGCTCGATCCGAATGGACCGCGCACACCGAGGGTGTCGCCGACCTGGAGCGCACACAACGCGCGCGAAACGCTGCCAACGTTCCTGATCGTGTGTGTGACGGGGCGAGCTGCAAGCGGATTTCCGCTGATCGATATCGCAACCTCGCCGACAGCGTAGGCGTAGAGCATGTTGAACTGACCGGCGGCGTAGTGCATGCGTGTGCCGTCTGTCGCCTCAAGCTCCAGCGTGACCACGTCCGCGGTCTCCTGGCGGCGATGGACGACTCGGTGGCTGACCGGTGTCATCGGCGCGGACGATCGGGCGTCAGCGGGGATGAGCAGTGCCATACAGATCCAGAATGCGCAGGCGCGCAGCGTTGAGCCGGTCACCGAGGATTGCGGCAACGCGCTGTGCGAGATCGAACCCGAGCGCCGGGTCGGCCGCGCACTTGGCGCGCAGGCACACGGCATCGAAGACAACCGCATGTATGTCGTCGAGGGCGTCCGCGTCGAAGTGCCAGCGATACGGCGGGAAAAGCCATGCCCAGCCGAGCACATCGCCCGCGTG
>JBEKKP010000089.1:0-11256 GCA_050010655.1 Candidatus Dormibacteria bacterium | reverse complement strand
CGCGCCGTGGAGAAGCACATCAACGCGATCTTCTCCAAGCTCGACCTGTCAGAGGAACCCGACGTGCACCGGCGCGTGAAAGCCGCGCTCGTGTACCTCAGCGCGCAGCCCTAAGTCAGTCGCGCTGCTCCGCGTCTCGTGCGCCGACGAGAATCGACATGTTGCCCATCGGGTGCTTGTTCTCGCGCATCAACTGATGCGCCAGGCCGACCTCATCGAACGCGAAGGTTTTCGACAAGCAGGGGTCGACCTCGCCACGGGTCACCATCGCGTTGTACGCCGCAGACTCTTCGTCGTTGGCGAAATGCGAGCCCTGGAGCCGCTTCTGCCGCATCCAGAGATAGCGCAGGTCCACCGCGGCGTGATACCCGGTGGTCCCGGCGCAGATCACCACCATGCCACCGTTGTCGCACACGAACATTGATGTCGGGATTGTCTCCTCGCCAGGATGCTCGAAGACGATGCGTGGATTCCGGCGCTCGCCGAGCACCGTCCAGAGCGCCTTGCCGAACGCCCGCGCACCCTCACTCCATGTGGCGAACGCAGCGTCGTCGCGCCAGTCAGGCATGACCCCCCAGTGCGAGAAGTCCCGCCGGTCGATGTAGCCTCGCGCTCCAAGATCCATGCAGTACTGGCCGCGCTCCGGGCCTGATGTCACTGCAACCGGTATCGCGCCCTTTGCCTTCACGATCTGGATCGCTTGCGATCCGAGCCCGCCAGAGCCACCCCAGATGAGCACGACATCGTTTTCACGCACGGTGTGCGGATGCCACGAACAGAGCATGCGATACGCCGTGGCGCCGACCAGCGTGCACGCCGCCGCCGCTGCCCAGCTGAGGTCGGGCGATTTCGGCAGCAGTTGATGCGCCTGCACGAGCGTGTACTGGGCAAAGCTTCCCCAGTTGGTCTCATACCCCCAGATCCGCGCACTCGGCGCAACGATCGGGTCGCCTCCGGCGGTGATCCACGGATCCGACGCATCCCACATTCCGCAATGCGCCACGACGTGGTCACCAACGTGAACATTGTCGACGCCTTCACCGACCGCCCAGACGATTGCTCGCCCGCCTTGCGGCGCGCTGCGATGACATCCACCGGCCGGCCGAGCGCCGCCCACACGTTGTTGTAGTTGACGCCGGCCGCCATCACGTACACAAGCGCCTGCCCCGGACCGGGACGTGGAGTCGGCACGGTCTCGACCGCGAATGCGGTCTGCGGATCCCCGTACCGCTCCGGCCGGATCAGGTGGGCGTGCATCCGCTCCGGGATGACGCCCATCCGCGGCATCGCGCCGACGTCGGTGAGATCCTGACTGGCCATGGGCCTTCGGACGATACACGGCGCAACCACGCTGGGTGAACTGGTTCACACCGTATCGCTACACTCAGCGACGCTCTCGGGACGGCAGTACGGGGAGGATCCAGCCGGTGACATGCGACCACTGCGGCAAGCAGGTTCCGGCTGCCGTCTTCTGCACCAACTGCGGCGCGCATCAGGGGCTGTCCGACCACGGCATCGCTGCTCAGGAGCGTCTCCAGCACTTCGCCGCACATCCGGGCGAGCACGTGGCGCAACCGTCGGTCTTCACGACACTGTTCCCGCACCTCGGACACAGGAAGATCAACGAGTTCCGGTGGGCGCTGCTGTTGGGGTTCGCCCTCGTCGTGGTACTCGTCAGCACTGGTCTGATCACCGCGGCGGTGGTGGTGGCGATCCTTCTGGTTCCCACGCTCTACGTGGTCTATCTCTATGAGGCCCAGGTGTATCGCGACGAACCGGTGGTGGTGCTCGGCGCGACGCTAGGCGGTGGCATCGTTCTCGGCGTCGCGGTGACGCTCATTTCCGAGCGTGTGATTGGTGGCAGCCTGGGATCGAACGGCGTCCCGGTCGTCAGCTACGGCGTAGTTCTTCCGGTCATCCAACTCGTCGTCATGCCACTCCCAGCACTCCTGCTGCGCGTGCTACCGCAGTTCCGGGGCACCATCGACGGCCTTGTCTTTGGCGTGACGGCTGGGGTCGGCTTCGCGCTGGCGGAAGGCGTGGTCAGCTATTGGAGCATCTTCTCGGCCCCGCCGAACCAGCCCGACTCGTCGTTCTGGATCTACCCGATCACGGCGCTTGCGCTGCTCATACCTGTCCTCCACGGGAGCACGGCTGGAGCGATCACCGCAACGCTGTGGCGACCTTCGCGCGCCGGCAGCGGCCGCTGGGTGTCCTTCTTCGGGATCCCCATCGTTGTGCTCGCCGTCATCGCCTTCTACGGCGGCGGTCAGATCCTGGCCAACCATGGTGTGGGACAGCTCATCGTCCTGCTCTATCAGGCGGCATTGATCCTTCTCGTGATCCTGTACATCCGCCATCTCGTCCACCACTCGCTGATGGAGGAGGGGCAGGACATGGAATTGCGTCCGATCGTGTGCCCGCACTGCCATCACCATGTGATGGCGGCCGGGTTCTGCCCGAGCTGCGGAGCAGCGCTCGACGCATCGCCACGTCGCGAGACAGGTGCGATTCCGGCGGAGCCGGCTCGCGCGGCCACTCCGGGTAGCGCGTAGATGGCGGTCACCTGCGCCCACTGCGGCACGGTCAATCCTGACGGGAACACGATCTGCAGCTCGTGCGGGATGCCGCTCGGTCCTGTGCCCGCAGAGGCGGCGGCAACCGCATCGGATGCACCGGCCGCCGCGCCCGATCTTCCCGGCGTTGCGCTCCCAAATCTCAACGAACCGATCGCCGTGCCGACGACCAGTGGCGCATCGCTCACGTCATCGTCGGATCCGACGAACTTCCTTCCGCCAGGCTATTCGCCAGGCGCGAGCCCGTATCTGGCGAAGCCCGCGTACGGGGCCGCACCGCCGCATCGCACTGGACGATTCAGTGTCATCGCGATCGTCGGCATCATCAGCATTGTGTTCGGTGGCGCCGGGGCAGTCGAAGCGGCGTTGCGAACCAGCGGATCGTCGTCGGTCAGCACTTCGCCACCGGCGAATGTGCCGGCCAATACCTCCGCCGGCCCGCCGTCGCAGGCGTCGTCGAACGGTCTGACCACGACCCCCTTTGCGTCGGTGTACGTGCCGCCTGGGTTCTCCATCAACGACCAGGAGTCCGACTACATCGTGCTCACGCCGGACAACAACGACATCGAGGCCGTGGGTCTGCAGAGCGAGCCGTTGACCGTCACGACCACGAACGCGGAACTGGACCAGGATCTGCTCGCGGGAGACCAGAAGGACGACGATCCCACCGCCAAGTTCTGTTCCACCGCCGCGCCGACTCACACCACCTTGGTGGGCTCAGGTGGATACATCAAAGCCGACGTGATCACGATCTGCGAGAACGTCACGCCATCGAGCGGCCCCAAGTTCGCCGCGGTGGACGGATTCGTCGACGCAGTCGCCATGACTGCGAGCGGCAGCTATGAGGCAATCTGGGTCGAGATATTCGCGGACGCCGCCGACTATCAGTCGTTCTCCGACAGCCTCCCGAGCGAGCTGTTCACCTCGTCCACATTCAAGGACGCTTCACCGCTTGCTTCGGCGGCCGCTACCTAGGAATCGGTGCGATAGCGCCACACGGAAGGAAACGCGATCGCCGCGGCCCCAAGCCCGACGAGGCACAGCGCACCACCCGTGACGATCGCGACTTCCGCTCCGAATGCATTCGCCACGATGCCGGTCTCCACGTCGCCGAGGTTCGGGCCACCGGTGACCACCATGAAATACAGCGACGTGAGCCGTCCACGTAATTCGTCGGGGGCGATCCGCTGCATGATCGTCGTGCGGCAGACGGCGCTGAAGCTGTCAGCACCGCCCGCTACAGCCAGGAGCAGCAGCGCGACCCAGAGCGTCTTCGCGAAACCGAAGGCGATGATCACAAGGCCCCACGCGACGATCGCGATGACGATGATGCGGCCGAGGCGCTGGGATTTGGCCACAGCGCCGCTCGCGAGTGCGGCGATCAACGCTCCGACTCCGGGCGCCGCGTAGAGCAGGCCAAGTCCCTGCGCGCCCGCGTGGAAGGTGGTGGCTGCAAGCACCGGGAAGACGGCACGCGGGAGACCGAAGATCATCGCCGCGAGATCCATCGCGAAGCCGCCGAGAATCACCGGCTGGCGTCGAGCGAAGCTCAAGCCGCGCAGGATGGCGGCGACCGGACGCTCGCGCTCGGTGGTGGAGTGACCCTGCGGCGGTAGCAGCGCCACCGCGATCAAGGCCGCGCTGAACGTGCACACGTCCACCGAATACGCAGCCGGAAGGCCGAAGTGCGCGATGACCAGGCCGCCGATCGCGGGTCCCGCGATGAGCGTTGTCTGGAACAGAGCGATATTGAGCGACAGTGCTCCCGGCAGCCGGTCGACGCCGACGAGGTTCGGGATGATCGCCGTGCGCGTTGGCGCGTCAACAGCGCCCACGAGAGCGGCCAGCGCGACGATGGCGTAGATCACGAGGAGTGGCGGATGACCGCTGAATGCTCCAAGCGCAAGCAATCCCGAGCAGAACGCAAGTCCAACTTGCGTGACGAGCAGCACCCGACGCCGGTCGAACCGATCCGCGAGTGCGCCGCCACCGAGAGATCCACAGATGAGTGGCACCGCCTGGACGATGCCGAGCAGTCCGACATCGAGAGCGGAACGGGTCAAGGAGTACACCTGAAAAGGGACTGCAACCAACGTGATCTGGCGTCCGATCAATGAGATGAGCTGGCCCACCCAGAGCCGGCGAAAGGGCTTCGAGTCGCGGAGCGCACGCGCGTCGACGGCGAGGAGGCGGAACGCGCGGCTCGCCATCGGGCGGCGCTCCGCGGCCGTGATGAGCCCGCCCTCAGGCACCGACCCCGGTTCGCTGAGCCCCGGCTCGGGTGTCAGTTCGTCTGGCATACCGAGCCTGGTGGCGGAAGGACCAATCGTGTCAAGTACGCGGCTTCATCGGCGTTGGCGCACGTGCTCTTGCCGAACGACACGTGGCCGTCTCCGTCGCGAGTCAGGAGCACCGATCCCGGGAAATACGGGAGTGCCCCGAGCGACCACGAATAGGGCGTCGCCGGGTCACCCGTCGCTCCCACCAGGAGGAGCGGCGCGGTCTCGACTGTGTGGAAGGTGTGAGGCGGCGGCTGGAACGGCCAGTCGGCGCACACAAGCAGCCCCCACACGACATCGGCGCCGAAAACCGGGTCGATGGCATTCATGCGTTGCGCCTCGGTCACGTAGGTCGAGAGTGTTGTTGGTACCGCGTTGTCGCCGCACGCGATCGAGACGTTCGCCTCGGAAACGGGCGAGTATGTGCCGTTTGCGGCGCGCCCGACGTAGTCATCCGCGGAGCCGAGCAGCAATCCGGCATTACCGTGCCATGCCTGGATCAGGGCGTTGGCAAGGGCAAGGTCAAGGTCCCTGTCTCCGGCAGGCTCGTACAGGTAGGTGAGGATGCCGGTCATCGCCTCGCCGCGGGTGAGCGCTCTGCCGTTCACCCGTAGCGGATCGGTTGCTGCCCTCGACAGCACCTGGGCGATCGTCGCCTCGGGCGATCTCGTGAATCCGCAACCGTGCGCGCAACGGGATTCGAAGTCGTTGAGGTCGCCTTCGAATGCGGTCGCCTGGTCCTCGCTCTCGGTGAGCAGCGGTAAGGAAGGATTCTCGACGCCGTCGAGCACCATGGCGCGCACGTTCTGCGGGTAGAGCGATGCGTATATCTCGCCGAGATATGTGCCGTAGCTGAGACCGAGGTAGGTCAACTTCTGCCCGCCGAGCGCGCGTCGCAACTCCTCCATGTCGCGCGCCACGTACTGCGTCCCGAGGAACAGCAGGAGGCGCCCGCTGGTGGCCAGGCAACCGGCGGCAAACCGTTGCGAGAGCGCGATGATCGCCTGCTCGTTGGCTGCGGAATTGTTGAGCGGGTCGAGAGCGAAATACGCGTCGAGATCTGCCGGTGGGAGGCACCGTGCCGGCTCGCTGCGTCCGGTCCCGCGCGGATCGAAGGAGACGATGTTGTACGTGGCGCGCAGGGTCGCGAACCGGCTTGCCACCTCCTCGATGTAGTCGATGCCGGACTCGCCTGGGCCGCCGGGATTGACGACGATCGAGCCCGCCGGGTGCGTCGTGAACGCCGGCAGTCTCGCGACGGCGATCGCGATCGTCGCGCCTGCCGGATTGGCGTAGTCAAGCGGGACCGTCATCGTCGCGCACTGCATCCCGGCGCTCCCGGCGCAGGATTTGAAGACAAGCGGTGCCACGGCTGGGAGGGTGAGCGGCGGTGGCGCCGGGAGCGCGAGCGCCGACAGAGTCGGTGCAACTGTGGGAACCGGCGTCAGCGTGGGCGTCGCCGTGGGATGCGGTGTTGCGCTGCATCCGCTCATGACAGCAAGCGCCATGCCGGCGGCGAGCCCGGTCCACAATCTGGAGCGCACCAGGGCAACGCTATCCTGTCCGCCGATGCCTGCGACTCTCGCCTCTGACACTGCTTTCGCGACATGAACGCGCGAGACACCTGGAACCCCACGCAGTACGAGCGTTTTCGCTCCGAACGCGAGCAGCCCTTCCACGATCTTGTCGCGCTGATCACCAGACGCCCGGCCGCGCGCGTCATCGATCTTGGGTGCGGGACAGGACTCCTCACGCAAGCCCTGCATCGCGAGCTCTCGGCAAAAGAGACGATTGGCGTCGACTCGTCCGAGGCGATGCTCGAGCGGGCGCGCGCGCTCGAAGGCGACGGGTTGCGGTTCGAGCGCGGAGATGTCGGCAATCTGCACGAGATGACGCCGTTCGACGTCGTCTTCTCCAACGCGGCGCTGCAATGGGTCGGCGATCACCACACCCTGTTCGCGCGACTCTCGGAGATGCTCGTTCCAGGCGGTGAGCTTGCCGTGCAGGTGCCCGCCAACTTCGACCACGTCTCACACACGCTCGCGGCCGATATCGCGCACGAGCAGCCTTTTGCCGCTGCCATGCACGGCTATTCGAGGACCTTCTCGGTGCTGCCCCCGGAGGAATACGCGGCGATGCTGTACGGACTGGGCTTCGTCGCGCAGTCCGTCCGGCTGCAGGTATATGGCCACGTCCTTGAATCGCCGGACGCGGTGGTGGAGTGGGTACGCGGCACACTGCTGACGGATTACGAGGCGCGCATGCCTGATGCGATGTACCAGGAGTTCGTGGAGCGTTATCGCGAGCGGCTCAACGCCGCGCTCGGGCATCAGCGCCCGTACTTCTACCCGTTCAAACGCATTCTGTTGTGGGGCCGCACGGCGGAATGATGGAGATCAAGCGGCTCGACCTCGGGCATCTCTTCATCGCGAAGGAGCAGTGGCCGGTGCATGGCTACGTCATCCTCCACGACGAGCTCGGCGTCGTGCTGGTCGACACAGGGTGCGGTGGACCAGACGAGGTGCTCCGCTATTTCGAGGTGGTGAACCGCACGGTCGCCGACGCGCTTGCCGATCACGGTCTGTCGCCCGTCGACGTCACGATGGTCATCAACACGCATCTCCACTTCGACCACTGCGGGCAGAATCCCGCATTCGCCCACGCGCCGCTGATGGTTCAGCGCAGCGAGCACGAACGCATGCTCACCAATCGCGACGAGGTCAGCGACTGGATCGAGGCGTCCGGGATGCGGTTCGAGTTGCTCGACGGGGAAACGCAGCTGGCCTCCGATCTCCGGATCGTGAGCTCACCCGGGCACACCTCCGGGCACCAGTCGGTCATTGCCACGACGGACGCGGGCACGGAGCTGTTCATCGGTGACGCCGCGTACACGCGGGTTGTCTGGGAGCACGCCGGTGCCAAGCGGCTGCCGGACGGACAGGCGGCCGATCTCGACACCTGGCGAGCGACGCTGGCCGGCCTCAAGGAGCTCGAGCCGGCGCGCATCCACTTCTGCCACGACCACTAGGAGGCGCCACTCGCGCCGGGAGGCCCCACTCGCGCCGCGAGGCGCTTCTCGCGCCGCGAGGCGATCTCGCGCCGGACGCCGTCAGGCGCCCGGGTCGCGCTGAGCTACCTCAGGAGACCGCGTTGACGATCTCGGGCCGCAGGCCAGGGAAGGAGGCGAGGTACTCGCGGCGGTCCTTCTTGAGCTTCTCGACCAGCGCTCGGTACTCGTCTATCCGGCCCTGGCGCTCGTAGAGCTTGCGAGGCTGGAGGATCTCTGGATCGTCGATGCCCGGGAGCGACGCCGCGACTTCGTAGCCGAAGTCGGGATCCCGCTCCCACTCGATCGTGCCTTCCGAGATCGCCTTCACCATGGCGCTCGAGTACGGGATCGTCACCTTCTTGCCGCGCTCGTCGTCGTCCGTGCCGCCGACGCGCCCGGTGTTGAGCAGATAGACCTGGAAGTTGCTGCTGTCCATCAACTCGAGGAAGCGGTTGCCCTGCTGCTCATGGCGCAACGGGAAGAACGGATTCGTCCCTGGGACGCGGAGGAATTTGCCCGCTTCCTCGGCACCGCCCGCCGATGTGCCGCGCGTCTCGCCGAGCATGAAGTACAGCGCCGCCTGCTCGCGATTGAGCCGCGCGATGCCGGGAATCAGGTTGTCATTGCGATTGAGAATCAGGAAGTGGTCGACAGCGTTGACCTCGCGCGCGTCCTTGTGCCATCCGAGCGCATCCATGCGAAAGACCGCGCGGCCGTTGGGCGTGTACGAGGTGTCAAAGAAGTCGACGACGCCGGCATCGTTCTGCGAGACGTTCTCGAGGTACGCCTCGGGCTTGCACACGGCGGCATGGATCGTCGGCTCGAAACGCGGGTCGAGCGCGAACGTTTTCGCAAAACACCCGTTCTCTGTGGCCACGATCTTGCCGCCGGGGTAGAGGGCGACGAAGTCGTCCTGCACGGGTTTGCTGTCGTTCTGGCGAGTAAATGTCGTGGTTGTCTTACCGGTGCCTGACAGGCCGATGATGAGCAACGCCTGCTCTCCGCGGTCCGTGGGCACGACCTTGCATCCGGCATGCAGCGAGAGCCCACCCTCGTCGTAGGTGAGCTTGTTCCACATGCGCAGGCCGCCCTTCTTCGACTCACCGAAGTAGTCGCTGTTCAGCACGCGTGTCACGCCCGCGGCGAGATCCACGGCGATGATCCGATCGCTGGGATAGCCGGGAGCATCCAGGTTCGGCGTGTAGATGACCGTCAGCACGGGCTTGAAATCAGGCCCGGGATTCTCGGCGTCGAAATACAGCCAGCGCTGCATGCCGGCGATGTTCGCGTTGGCGGCTTCGATGAACAGGCGGGCCGCGACGCGTCGCTCGGGATCGTTGCCGATGTACCCGTCGATGACCAGCATGTCCTGGTCTCTGATGTACGCATTCTGGCGTTCAGCGATCTTTGCGCCGTCCGCCCGGCTGATCGTCTGGTCCGAATGTTCCTCAGGATGGTCGGTGACCACGTAGGTGCTTGCTTTGCTCCTCGAGACCACCTTGGTCTGCACGTTGTAGTTGTCGTACTCGGAATGCCGCGCGTTGGGCATTCGCGACGTCATTTCGCGGAGCTCCGCGGGCGACGGGTTCCAGCGGATGCTGTGAGCCTCAGGAAGGGCACCCGCGCGGGTCTTGATGACGTCAGTCATGACTTCTCCAATATCCCTGGGCGCGATCCCTCCATACGACCTCGATCGTCGTGCCAGGTAGGCTTCTCCGGACGTCGCGAGCATAGCAAAGGGTATTGACAGGTGGATCACAGCGACGCCCCGTGCGCTTCATGGTTGTAGGCTGTTGCCAATGACGCAGACAGCTCCGGCGCCGATCGCCGAGGCGACGACACTCCGAGAGAAGGCCTGGGTCTTCTTCAACGGCGAAGTTGTTCGTTATGCGGACGCCAAGGTCGGTCTGCTCACGCACGGGCTCAACTACGGAACCGGCGTTTTCGAGGGCATTCGCGCGTACTGGAACGCCGAGCGTGAACAGCTCTTCGCGCTGAGCCTTCCCGAGCACTTCGAACGCATGCACCAGAACACTCGCGCCCTCCAGATGTCGATCCCGTGGAGTGTCGACGAGCTGGTCGCGATCACGATCGATCTGCTACGCCGGAACGAGTACCGCGAAGACACCTACGTCCGCCCACTTTCCTTCAAGTCGGCCGAGATCATCGGCGTGAAGCTGCACGACGTTCCGGACAGCTTTGCCATCGTCACAGCGCCGATGGGCCTGTACGTCGGCAATGGCGGCATCCGCTGCATGGTGTCGTCGTGGCGCCGCATCGACGATTCGATGGCACCTGTGCGGACCAAGTGCACCGGCTTGTACGTCAACTCCGCACTCGCAAAAAGCGAGGCCCTGCAAAACGGATTCGACGAGGCGATCATGCTCTCCGCCGACGGTCACGTCTGCGAAGGCAGCGCCGAGAACATCTTCATCGTCCGCAAGGGCGAGATCATCACGCCGCCTCCCTCGGACAACATCCTCGAGGGAATCACGCGAGCGAAGGTGATGCACCTGGTGCGCGAGGAGCTTGGCATCGAGGTGCGCGAGCGCTCGATCGATCGTTCCGAGCTCTACGTCGCCGATGAGGTCTTCCTGGTCGGAACCGGGGCGCAGGTCGCGCCGGTGATCGAGGTCGACCGCAGACGCGTCGGCGACGGCGAACCCGGGCCGCTGACCAACAGGGTGCAGGACACCTACTTGAAGGTCGTCACCGGCCGCGATCCCAAATACGCCGCCTGGCTCACCCCGATCTACTGACCCAGCCCGGTCGCTGCCCTACGCCCCGCTGACCCTGGCCGCGCAGGAAGCGCAGGTGCCGTAGAAATCCAGGGCCGCGTGGTCGAGCGCGAAGCCATAGCCACCGCGCACCGCGTCGATCAACTGATTCACCGCCGTGTCATCGATCTCGGTGGTCGATCCGCAGATCCGGCAGACGAGGTGGTGGTGATGGTTGTCCGCGCAGGACGTATAGACGTGGACGTGGCCTTCGGCTTCGAACCGCTGCGCAAGACCGTTCTCCACCAGGAAGTCGAGGGTCCGGAACACGGTCGCGCGGCCGAGGAGGGGATGTTCGACCCGGAGCGACTCGTACAGCTCCTGGGCGCTGACCGTGTGGCGCATTCGGGCGAGGGCACTCGCCACGATCATCCGCTGCAGGGTCAGCCGGTGACCCTGGGCTGCGAGACGGTCCTTGACCGTCGTCGGAGCTGCTGTGGGCATGGTCAGGCCGCCCGCCGGAGCCAGCGTTCGGGGTGGTGGAGCTCATCGAGCGTGGGCATCATCTCGGCGGATTCCCAGACCCGGTTCAACACCGTGAGCCCGGCTCGATCGAAGACCCCGACGGCGAACTG
>JBEKKP010000088.1:0-13758 GCA_050010655.1 Candidatus Dormibacteria bacterium | reverse complement strand
CCCAATTCCCGCCGCCGCGGCCGCGGGCACGCTGTATGGGCTGGACGCTGCCGGGTTCGAGGACGCTTTCGGGATCGGCGCGACCCAGTCCTGTGGGCTCATGTCAGCAATGTACGAATCCATGGTTAAGCGCATGCAGCACGGCTTCGCGTCGCGCAACGGCCTGACCGCGGCAGCGCTCGCGGCATCGGGCTACGTGGGGATCAAGCGAGTGTTCGAGCGCCCGTACGGGGGATGGCTGGCCGTCTTCGGTGAATGCCACCGCACGTACCCCGAAGAGATCTACGCCGGCTTGGGCCACCTTTGGGAGACCGAGAGGATCGCGGTTAAGCCCTACTGGGCCATGGGACTACTGCACGCAGCAATCGACGCCGCCCTCGAGCTTCGCTCAAAAGTCGACGTGAGCCAGATCCAGCGGATCGACATCGACATGGGTGAAGCCCCCTACTCGCATGGTGGCTGGAAGGCGGAACGTCCGCTCGAGGTGATTGGCGCGCAGATGAACGTCGCCTACGCCGTCGCAGTGGCGCTGCTCGATGGCGACGTGCTCGTCGACCAGTTCTCACCGAGTCGGATCAACCGCGATGACGTCTGGGCCTTGATCGACCGCACGATCACCCACCACGAAAAGGCCTACGACAACCTCCCGATCGACGAGCGCCTCACCACCCAGGTGCGCCTTACCCTCGACGACGGGAGCACTCGCGTCGCCAAGGTGGTACACCCGCGCGGAACAGGTGATCGGAGCCTTACGAACGCGGAGATCCGTGAGAAGTACACCAAGCTGACAGCTCGTGCCATCTCTACCGAACGCCAGGCCTCCATCGAAAAGGCCGTCCTGAGTGTCGACACCCTCGACGACATCGCTCAGCTGTCGGCACTGCTTACACCGGCAGTGCATTCGCCGCTCGACTGAACCGCTCCGGCCCGGCGGCAGGGGCACGCCGCCGGCAACGAAGGTGTCAGGGGTAGGTGTCACGTCCAGCAAACCTGTAGAGAGTAACGCCCCAATTCGTATTCGAATTAGTGATGCCGAGGGACAGGATCGAACTGTCGACACCAGGTTTTTCAGACCTGTGCTCTACCAACTGAGCTACCTCGGCGATCCGCGACGCAGTGTAACGGCAGACTGCGGCGCCGCCCCTCAGCGCAGGATCTCGACCAGCAGCACCCAGGCGTCGACCACGCCGTCGATGATGCACATCAAGAGCGCCCCGGCCTCTACGTAGAGGCCCTGACTAACTCCGGCGGCGAGCATGCCGCCGGCGACCAGCTGCGCGACCGTACCCGCCTCGGCAAGGCCGATTCGCGTCAATCGCTGAAACGGCGGCTGCTTGACGAGCAACGTGCGCGCTTGCCAGATCATCTTGGTGATCTGGTACCAGGTCAACACGCCGACGACCAGGATCTCGATGGCCAGTGCCACGAGTCGCTGCCCAGGGATCAGGACGGCAGCACCGATGAGCACCGGCTGCATGAGCAGGATGATCGCCTCCGCAGCTCTGCTCGGCAGCCCCGGGAACGCAAGGATCTGCTTGAGATTGATCGAGAGGGCGACGAACACCAGCCCGGTCAGCGCCGCCCCGGCGCCGACCTGCGCGGCGAAGAACGTCGACCAATCTCCCACCATCGTCCCGCGGATGATAGTTGCGGGGGCGCGCCACCAGCCCCGAAAGACCTTTGGCCAACAGGAGCCACCCGTACAATCAGTGACATGGCCCGGGTCATCCACGTTCGCGTTCGCGGGGTCGCAGGCGCCGACCGGGATCGATTACAGGACCGGTTTTCCGAGTTGATCAGCAGCCGGGAATGGCGCGATCAGCTCCCCTGGCTGTCCGACGCCGGCTCGACCGACCTGTTCCGGCAACTCTTCTTTGAACAGGCTCTTGCCGCGGACCTTCGTGACGACCCGCAGCTGACGGATCTCTCCGCCGCAGGGTTCATCCGTGTCGCCGGCGATGAGACCGACGCTCTCGCCCTCGTCTTCGTTCTCCGAGACTTGTCCGAGCGCTTCGCCTGCCGGGTTGGGATCCGCGACCCGGACAACCCGATCGCCAAACTCCGCGTTGTCGACCTCGCGAACGGGAGGCTCGCCGATCAGCGAGCGCTCGAGTCGATCCTGGTGCGCCGCCCGATCTTCAAGCGCATGCGAGACGGCAACCGGATCGAGATGTATCCGCCGCGGGCGCTCGGCAGCGCATTCGGGACGGTCGAGGGCGCCGACGGCGAGCGCAGGGCCTGGAGCTTCCTCGTCCACGGCATGCGCGATTCGCGGCCGAGCTTCCTCGAAGCGGAGGCGGAGGCAATGCGGATGTGGCGCGGGCTCCGCTTCCTCGAGTGAGAGCGGTCGTCCAGCGCGTCTCCCGAGCTAGGGTCGACGTCGATTCGAAGACGGTCGGCGCCATCGATGCCGGCCTCTGCGTCCTGCTCTCGGTCGGCCCAAACGACGACGTGGCCGTGGCGCGGCGGTTCGCCAGCCGCATCGCAACACTGCGCATCTTCCCGGACGCCGATGGCCGGATGAACCTGGACCTGGTGGCCTCCGGCGGCTCGGTGCTGGTCGTGAGCCAGTTCACGCTGCACGCCGACACGTCACGCGGCCATCGCCCGTCCTTCATCCGAGCGGCATCCCCGGAGCTCGCGAACGACCTCTACGAGGCCTTCGTTGCGGCCTTGCGCGAGCTTGGACTGCGCGTCGAGACAGGCAGATTCGGCGCCCATATGGCAGTCGATCTCGTCAACGACGGTCCCGTGACTCTCGTCCTCAGCAGCGCCGAGCCTGACTGGCCCGCTGACGCCGGCTAGCGGCCCGGATCAGCCGGCGCGGCGTGCCCTGAGCGCTGCCAGCTGCTCGTCCTCTCCGCCGGCGCCCGAATAGCGCAGGAGCTCGGGCGGACGGCCGCCGGTGCCCGCAGGCGACCGGAAACGCGGGACTCGGAGCCGGAGCGCCGCGACCTCGGTGTCACGGACAGGCCGGAGCACGCCCGAATCGCGCAACTCCTGGATCCGCCGGCGGAAGGTCCGCTCGCTGCCCTCGGGGCCGCCGTGCAGCGCCACATGGAGGCGCAGCAGGTCATCGCCGGTGAATACCTCCCCCACCAGCGCGGCCGCTCCGGCGAGCTGCCGGGTATCGGCGCGGAGCCGGTCGAGGGCGGTGCGCAGGGCGCTGGCGCCAGGTGCGTCGAGATGAAGGCCACGCCCGGTCGCCGACCAGACGCCAGGGCCGGGGATTGCGCCGAACGGCGCAGCCGCGTAGTACCAGACGGTGACGCTCCGGGCGCGCGCCGGATCATCCTCGACACCGACCAGGTGGAGGCGCTGACCTCCGCGGGTGCCACGGCGGACTCCCAGATCGATTCCCGCTTCCGTGGCGGCCCGAAGTGCCGCTTCGGCGGAACCCGAAGACGGCAACCCCCGCGCTCAGCGCCGCCATAGCTCCCTTGGTCATGCTCCGGCCTCCTCCAGACTCGGTGTTCGTTATGGAAGATGATGGCACGAACTGAGCAAATTGTGCCACCAGCAGTTGAGGTTTCCCTCTCCCTGAACTCGCGGAGCCCCGCTCTCCTAGTCTGTGAGCGGGGGCGGCGAGGCGGCTGGACGGCTCCAGCTGACGGCCGGATCGTCCTCGGCCTGATCCTTGGATCCGGACAGAGCCCGGGTCCAACTGACGACCATCCTAGCGCCACCGAGCGGAGAGGTGGTGACTTCCCACCGACCGTGGGTGTGGCGCACGACCGCGTCGGCGATCGCGAGCCCGAGCCCGGATCCGTAGCCCTGGTCTATCGCACGATGGAAGCGATTGAAGATCTTGGAGCGCTCATCCTCCGGGATTCCCGGCCCCGAATCATCGACGACGAGCCGCACCCGGTTGTTCTCGGCTCCGACGCTGACGCCCACCACGCCCCCCTTGGGTGCGTATTTGCAGGCGTTGTCGAGCAGTACCCCGAGGAGGCGGTCGAGCCACTCCGACGAGCCCATGACGACGAGCGGACCCTGGCCGATCGACATCTGGAGCGTGATCCCCCGGCTCTCCGCGACCGCCTCGAAGCGCTCGGCCGCCTGGGACACGATCACCCCGACCTCCACCGGCTCGGCAGCGGGACGTCCTTGCGGGGTGTCGACGCGGGCGAGCCACAGCAGGTCGTCGACGAGACGCCGGATCCGGCCGCTCTCCGAACCGATGCGCCGGAAAGCGTTCTGGTACCAACCCGGATCGCGGTCCTGGCTCAGGGCGAGGCTCGTCTGGGCTTCAATCACCGCCAGCGGGGTGCGCAGCTCGTGCGACGCGTCCGCGGTGAACTCGAGCTGGCGCTGACGGGCAAGCTCGATCGGCGCGCCGACCCGGCGACCGACGATGAGGGTGCCGAAGAAGACGAGCAGGAGAACCCCGATTCCGGCCACCGTTTCCGTGACGATGAGCGACGAGCGCGTCTGGGAGATCGAGTCGACGTTGTAGCCGACCACCAGACGCCGACCATTGACAGTCGCCCCTGTGATGCGGACGTCTTCGCCCTGCAACCTCGTGGTGGTCGGGTCTGTCACGTCCTGATCCAACTGCGGCAGCGGGGTCAGCTGCGTGATATTCGTTTGTTGCGGCCCAAATTCGGGGATCAACCATGCGAGGAGCGGCGGGCCCAGACTGTTCTGCCCGTCGTCGGTCACGCTCGCGGGCTGGGGCGGAAATCGCGACTGTTCGTAGAACGTCAGCGAGGTTGCCAGGCGGCTGTCCACCTGAGCAGTGAGGTTGCTCGTCACGAACACCACCACCATCACCGCGACGATCGCGTACACCACTCCCACGATCCCCGTGCTGATCAGGGCCACCCGGAGCGAGGCGACATTGACCCGCTCGAGCCGTCGGTTCACGCCTCCTCCAGTCGGTAGCCAGCCCCCCGCACCGTCACGATGCTCACGCCCGCGTTGGGCAGCTTGGCGCGAAGGCGGCTCATCTGGACATCGATGGCGTTGGATCCAAGCGGCTGGGTCTCATCACGCCACGCGTGCTCGGCGATGGCCTTGCGATCGACGACCGCGGGCGAGCGCCGGAGCAGCAACTCGAGGATGTTGAACTCGGTCGACGTCAGGTTCACCGACGCGCCACGAACTTCGATCTCGCGACGCGCGGGGTCGAGCGTCAGCGCCCCGCGACTGATCGACGGGCCGTCCACAGTCCGCGGGCGTCGCTGGAGCGCCCGGATCCGCGCCACGAGCTCGCCGAAGTCGAAGGGCTTGATCAGGTAGTCATCGGCGCCTGCGTCGAGGCCTTCGATCCGGTCGGACGGGGTGTCGCGGGCGGTAAGCATGAGCATCGCCGTCGGCCGGTTGTTCTTGCGAGCCCAGGCCACGACTTCCAGGCCGCTCACACGTGGCATACGCCAGTCGATGACGGCGACGTCGTACTCGTAGAAGCGGAGCTGATCGATCGCCTCGTCCCCCGCCGACACGGCGTCGACGAAGTACCCGGCCTCCTCGAGGCCCTGGGCAAGGACCTCCCGAAGCCCGCGATCGTCTTCAGCAACCAGAACGCGCATCAGTGCTCCCGATCAGGCACTCGAGCCCCCGGCACCGGGAAATCCACCGCCACCGGGGAACCCGCCACCACCGAAGCCGCCGCCGCCGAACCCGCCGAATCCGGCGGTGCACCCATTGGCAGTCGCAGGCGAGATTGTCAACGCACGAGCGGCAACAGTGCCGGCGCTGTCCTTGGCGCCGATCGCCGTCAGGCACTGCCCAGTCTGCAGGGCCGAGGCCGCGACCACCGTTGACACGGACACCTTGACGGTCGTTGGCACGGTGAGGGTCGTGAGGGTGCCCGTCGCCCCGGCGGTGCTCGTGCTGTCAGTGATGGTCACGGTCGTACCCGTCACCGACTTCACCTGTCCGCGAGCGAAGGACAGACCGGCTACTCCTGCCGGTGGGGAGAAGTTCGCGCCGGGTGAGAAGCTCGGGCGCGGACTGCCGCCGGTCCCGCCCCCAAAGCCGCCTCCACCGAATCCCGTTGTGGTGCACGAACCCTTGGTCGGCGCGCTGAGGGTCACCGACGTTGCGGTGAGCGCCCCGGTCGCATCCTTGCTGCCCGTGGCGGTAATGCAGTCGCCCGCTGTGATATCGGCGACGGTCTCGGTGGCGGTCTGCGTGATCGTGGTCGTCGAGGCGTAGGTGACCGTGGAATCACCGCTGCTGCCGCTGAGGATCAGTGTGGTGCCGTTGATCTGCACGAGCTGGCCGAAGGCGGCGTTGCCGCCGAACCCGCCGCGGCGTCCGCTCGGGGATGGCGATGACTTGGCAGTCGCAGGGCTCCCGCCGGCCGATGCGCTGCCACAGGCGACGACACCGAGGCAGGCGGCAAGGCCCACTGCACTAAGAAACACACGGTTCATGAGGTTCCTCCCAAGATAGCGTTCAAGGTCATTCGGCTCGCAGTGCGGCGATGGGCGCGAGGCGAGCAGCCCGCGCAGCCGGGTAGACACCGAAGATCAGGCCAACTCCGGCCGCAACCGCCACCGCGATAACGATGGGGGTTGCGGTGATGGTCACAGCGATGTTGGCGAGACGTGGGATGAGGAATCCCGCGAGCAACGCCGCCCCAACCCCGAGGACGCCTCCGACGAAGCTCAGGGTGGCCGCCTCGATGAGGAACTGGCGGAGCAGGTCGCGTGGGGTGGCGCCGAGCGCCTTGCGGAGCCCGATCTCCTGGGTCCGCTCGGTGACCGACACCAGCATGATGTTCATCACCCCGATGCCGCCGACGAGGAGCGAGATCGCGGCAACACTGGCGAGCAGAATCGTGAGGGTGGTCGTGACCGACGCGGCGGTGCTCGCCAGTGTCGACGCCGAGGTGATGTTGAAGTCCGCGGACGCCGTGTTGGTGATGTGGTGCGTCTGCAGGAGCAGTTGATCGGCCTCCAGATACGCGGAGCCGATGGTTGCCGAGCTCGTGGCGCTGAGCAGGATCCGCTGGACCGAGTCGGGGCTGCCGCCGGTGATCTGGTCCTGCGCCGTGGTGATCGGCACGACCGCGAGGTCGTCGTTGTTCGTGAAGCCGGTGCTGCCACTGGAGGTCAGCAGACCGACGACGTCGAAGGGCGCGCCCGAGATGCTCACCTGTGAGCCGACCGTTGCACCAAGTTCCTGGGCGGTGGTCTGCCCGAGCACGACGACCTGTGCATGCTCGTTCACCTGCTTCTGCGTGAAGAAGACGCCTTCGGAAAGCGTTCGCGCGTTGGCCATGAGCCATCCGGGTGAACTGCCCTGCACCGTCGTGGACCAGTTGGAACTGGTGCTGACCAGCGTCGCAGTCGCTTCCACGACGGGCGCCACCGCCGCGACGTCGGGCACGTCCGCCTTGTCCTCCAGGCCGGCAACATCCTGCATGGTGAGCGTGTTCGCGGAACCGGACCCGCCGCGCACGCCGAAACTCGAAGTGCTGCCAGGCGAAATCGTGAGCAGGTTGGTGCCGAGCGCGGCGATGCGCGAGTTGACCGAGTTAGCTGATGCGGTGCCGATGCCGACCGTGCAGATGACCGCGGCGACCCCGAAGAGAATGCCAAGCGTAGTCAGGATCGAGCGCAGCCGGTGACCAAGCAGGCCACGCATCCCGGTGTCGAACGTGCGCAGCAGGCTCATGCCGCAACCCGATCCCTGAGGTGGCCATCTGCCATCTCGACGACACGCTCTGCAACGCTCGCGACATTCGGATCGTGCGTGATCAGGACGATGGTGTGGCCGGACTTGTGCAGGCCGGTGAGGATGTCGAGCACCTCGCGACTCGCATGCGAGTCGAGATTGCCGGTAGGCTCGTCGGCAAGGATCATCGTTGGATCCGTGACCAATGCACGTGCGATCGCGACGCGCTGCTGCTGTCCGCCTGAGAGCTGATTGGGTCGGTGTTGCACGCGACCGCTGAGACCGACCTGGGCGAGCGCGTTCAGAGCCATCTGCTTGCGATCTCGCGCGGCTCGATACAGCAATGGCAGCTCGACGTTGCGCCAGGCCGACATCGAGGAGAGGAGGTGAAACTGCTGAAACACGAACCCGATGCGGCGGTTGCGGATGCTCGCCAGCTCGCGCTCGTTCATGCTCGCAACGTCCTCGCCGGCGAACAAGTACTCGCCGCTGGTGGGGACGTCGAGGCAGCCGAGGATGTGCATCAGAGTCGATTTGCCTGACCCGGACGGGCCCATCACGGCAAGGAAGTCGCCCTCCTTGACGAGGAGCGATACGCCATCGACTGCTCGGACCGTGGCGTCGCCGTCGCCGTAGACTTTGCTCACATCGACGAGGCGGATGATCTCCGCGGCCATGTCAGAACGGCCTCATGGAGCGGCGCCGCCGCCGAAGCCGCCGCCGCCGAAGCCGCCGCCGCCGAAGCCGCCGCCGGTGAGGCTGCGCCCGGTGCCGGTCGTGGCGGAAGGAATCGTGCCGGTGATGGTCGCGATCACCACGGGCTGACCGACCTTCACCCCCGAGAGGATCTGCGTGAGGGTCGAGTCCGATGCGCCGACGGTCACGGCAACCGGATCCGGCTTGCCGTTGACGAAGAGCTCCACGGTGCTGCCCGCCCCCGTGGTGTGCACCGAGCTGGTCGGCACCGTGGTGACCCCGACGACCTGATTGATGACGACGCTCACCGAGGCGGACATCCCCGGACGAAGTGACGGGCTCGCACCGCTGAGCACCACCGTGACCGGGAAGCTCGCAACGCCAGACGTGATCGTCGCCTCCTCGGCAACCTCCGTCACCTTGCCGGCGACGGCGTCACTCGAGCCTGCTGCAACAACTTCCGCCGTCTGACCGATCGCGATCTCGTTGACCAGCGTATCGCTCACGGACCCGGTGACCTCGAAGACACCCGGGGTGATGATCACGATGGCGTGCGTCGAGGTGCCGCTCGTTCCGGATGACGTACCGCCGGTTCCGCCGCTCGCGACCTCCTGGCCGTGCGTGACGTTCACTTCCTCGACGATGCCGCCCGCTGGCGCCGTGAGCGTCGTCGCGTTGACGGCCGCCTGTGCATTGGTGACGTTGACCTGGTCGATCTCGACCTGGCTCTCGTCCAGCTCGATCTGCGCAGCCGTCGAGGTCGATCCATCCTCGAGCGCCGCGAGGGACGCTTTTGCGTTCTCCCACTGGACCTTGTCGGAGTTGACCTGCGCCTGCGCCTGGTCATCGCCCTGTGTGCCCTTGACCTCGGAGGACTGCCACGTCTGATAGTCCTGGGTGATCGCGGCTTCATCCTGTGGGCACGGCGGAGTCGTGTCACTCGGCGTGCAGCCGTCGCTCGTGGCCTGCGCCTGCGCCGCGGTGTATGCGCTGTATGCCTGCGCGGTTTGCTGAGCATTCACCGCCTTGGTGTCGGCAAGGCTCGTGACCGCCGACTGATACGACACTTCGGCGCTGTTGATCTGCCCTTCGTCCTGCGTGATGCTCGAGGCCGATGCTCCCGCCTTGGCCGAGGTCAGATTTGCCTCGGCACCGGCGAGGGTCGCATTCGCCTGGGTCAGGCTCGCATCAACAGTAGTGGGATCCTGTGTGGCCAGCACTTCGCCCGCGGTGACCGTCTGTCCCGCTTCGACATTGACCGCGGTGACCTTCCCTGCCCCCTCGAAGTCGAGATCGGTCTCCCCATCGGACTCGAGATTGCCGGACAACGACACCGTCTGCGTCACCGTGCCGAGCGTGGCAACGCCGGTCCGGTACGAAACGCTCGTGGCAGCATCGCCGCGCGTCACGAAGAAACCACCGACGCCGACCGCGACAAGCACGATGACAAAGCCGATTACGAAAGGCTTGCTCAGCAATCGACGCTTCACGTTTCACCAACTCCCAAAATCATTGCGACAGAGACGACCCGGGGGTGATCGTCGCGCCGGCATCCTTTCGAGAAAGTGACGCCGCGCGGACGCTCGGCGTCCGGTGCTCACGGCGTCACACGGGACGCGTGGGCGGAGCAGGGATCGAACCCGCGACCTCCTCGGTGTAAGCGAGGCGCTCTAACCAGCTGAGCTATCCGCCCGCCCCGACTGTATCGCTGGGAGCAGTCAATTGCTCGACGCTGCCGTCACTGTGGCCGACGAAGACGAGGCCCGCCATGCCGATGAAGAGCCCGTGGCCGGCGACTCCGGGGACCGATCCGATCAACTCCGCGAGCGCAGCCGGGTCCTCGACGTCGGTGAAGTCGCTGTCGGCGACGAGGTTGCCGTTGTCTGTGGTGAATCGCGCTCCCGTTGCATCCACGCGCATCGTGAAGTCGAGTGACGTGCGCTCGGCAAGCGTGAGCAAGGTGCGCTCGCACCCGAAGGGCACGACCTCCACGGGAACGCGCCCGCTGAGGTGGGACATGTATTTGCTGTCGTCGACAATAACCACGAAACGCGCCGACGCCGCAGCGACGATCTTCTCGCGCAGCATCGCGCCGCCCCTGCCCTTGATGAGGTGCAGCGCCGGATCGACGCTGTCGGCGCCGTCCACATCGAGGTCCACGCCGTCGGCTCCGAGCTCCTCCACCGCAATGCCGTGCACGCGTGCCAGCTCCGCGCTCGCCACAGACGTCGCGACCGCGCGAATGCTCAGTCCTTGGCGCACCCGCTCGGCAACGCCGAGGATGAACCAGTGTGCCGTCGTACCGGTTCCGAGACCGATGCGCATGCCATCCTCGACAAGCGGCACCGCGGCCTCACCTGCCGCACGGCGTGCGGCGTCCACATCCACCCGCGCAGCGTACCCGTCAGGACGCGAGTCGTCTGCTCAGTTCGCCGGATGTTGTGGTGACTGCGTCGCGATGGAGCCCGTCGGGCTGGCGCATGAAGCGCTCCTGGACGACGAAGACCGCTTCGATGAGCTCGGCCGCCGAGGTGCGTGGACGAAAGGAGACTCCCCGCCGCCGGAGGGAAACCAGCACCCGTGTTGGGATGGGACCGCCGCGAAGATTCACTTCCTCGAGCTGTGTCAACAGCCCATCAAGCTCGCACAGCGTTTCGCGTCGCTGCACCCGTTGTCGTTCCTCTTCTGCTGACCACACCAATTGATTGAGGACGCGGTTTCGGACGAAGGTGGCCATGACGCTCCCCTCGGCGCGTCCACCGGGTTCGGGGGTTTGATGTGACGTAGGGTGAGTCGGACCGAACAGATGGACGTCCTGTGGTCGCGATCCTACCGATTTGTGGGCCATTTGCATAGCGGAACACATGTTCGCTGTCGCAAACAGCAAAAAGGGGCGGCTCCGCAATTGGAGCCGCCCTTTCGGTTTTGGAGGGGAGAACGTGTTATCCGAGGAGGGTCAGAATGGTGTTGACATCGCTCCACGCGCCCTTGAGATCGGTGCTCGCGTTGCCGATGTTCGTGCGCGCGCTCTTCAGGTCAGCCTGGTTGCCAGGCCACCCAGACGGCACGAGGTTGATAACGGAGGCGCTCACGCCCGAGATCGAAGTCTGCGATGACGTGACCTTGCCGGTGAGCGTGTTCAAGTCGGCTTGCGCCTGCGCCTTGACCGTGGCGGACATGGTCGACGTGGTGATGAGGTTCTGCAGTTCGGGGATCACGGTCGCGAACGCGCTGTCCACCTTGCCGATGCCATCCGCCGCAATGACCTCATGGATCTTCGGATCCTCCATCACGTAGACGCGGTAGTCGGTCACGATCAGGCCACAGTCGGCGAAAACCTTCGCGTAGGTCGTGTCGCCCTGGATCGTCGCGTCGAGCGCGGTGAGTCCGCTCTTGTCAGCGCTGATCTGTCCCTCGAGCGTCGACTGGTCGCTGCTCGTGAGGGCCACCGACGTCTCGACGAACGTGTCGTCCGCGGAAAGGACGGCGAGGCGGCGTTGCACGCCGATGTTGCAGAGCGATTTCACGCCGCTGAGGAGCGCCGGGTTGGCCGCGTTGGTCGGCGTAGGGCTGGGAAGCGCTGACGCGTCAACGGCGACCGATCCGGCAAGGCCGAGACCTGCGGTCACTGTGAGCGTGGCCAGGCTGCGGGCGAGGATTCGCGTGTTCACTGGGCTGGATTCCCTTCACTGGTGCTCAGCCCGGCGTTGGCGGCATTCAGCTGCCCGTCGATGGTGCTGAGCTGGTTGTCGATACTGCTGACCTGCTGGGAGATGCCGCTCGTGTCCGGTGTCGCGACCGGCGTGGGGGTGGGAGCGGTGGTGACGCTGACCGGAGCAGTCGCCGGCGGCGCCGCGACGGTCAGGTGAGCGGCGCCGCATCCGGCGACCGCCACGACGGCGAAGCCGCACAGGACGCTGTTCCTGAGCGCCGAGAGATGGGGCATCGGGGTGTCTCCTTGGTTGTCGAGGGGGATGCCTTCATCCAACCATCGGGGACGTCTCCGAACCTTAGACCGAGCGGTGACGATGCTGAGAAAGCCCTGAGGCGGCGTGTGCCGAGAGTGGGCCTTCGATCAGGCAGCGCTTGCGGCTGGGCTCCTGTCGTGCAGCAGCGCCGTCAGCGGGCCGGCGTCGGCGAGACCCAGCCCGAACGCCGCCGCGAGCGACCCCGCGAGCACCGGAGCGACCTGCTCCGGCGTGTGGCCCGGCGCGCCGAGCGAAGCGAGGCTGGCGACCCCGGACCCGTCGATGCCGCAGGGAATGATGCGATCGAACCAGCGCAGGTCCGTCGCCACGTTGAGAGCGACGCCGTGGCTGGTGACCCCGCCCGCGAGCTTCACCCCGATCGCGCCGAGCTTGTCGTTGCCCGTCCACACGCCGGTGTACGGCGGGCGGCGGGTCACCTCGACGCCGTAAGCGGCGGCAGTCGCGATCAGTGCTGCCTCGAGGGCACGCAGGTAGTGGTCGACATCGCCGTGCGCAGGGTGGCGCGGGATCGGGAAGACACCGGCCAGCCGCACGATCGGGTACGCCACGAGCTGCCCCGGGCCGTGGAACGTCACCGAGCCGCCGCGATCAACCTCGAGGAACTCCGCGCCGGCCGCGACGAGCGATTCGCTGCCCTCGCCAAGATGCCGGGCTTCACCCTGCCGGCCCATCGTGTAGACCGGCGGGTGTTCGAGGAGCAGCACCGCGTCGTCCTGCAGCTCGCCACTTCTGCGAGCCAGCGCGACGGTCCGCTGGAGCTCCCACGCGTCCTGATACCCGACCGTCCCAAGCCACGCCCAGCGCAGCGTGGGGGCGCCGCTCCCCTCGCTCATCCGGCGTGCGCGGCGACCGCCTGCTCGTGCGCGTGGTAGCTGGAGCGGACGAGTGGCCCGGACTCGACGTGCTTGAAGCCCAGCGCCTTGCCATACGCCTTCAGCTCCGCGAACTCGTCCGGATGCCAGTACCGGATCAGGGGATGGTGCTTCAGCGATGGGCGCAGGTACTGGCCGATCGTGATGATCTCGATGTCATGGGCGCGCATCTGGTCGAGGAGTTCCTTGACCTCGTCCATCTCCTCGCCGAGGCCGACCATGAGGCCCGACTTGGTGCGGCTCTTCGGCTCGATGCGCTTCGCCGCGCGCAGGAGTTCGAGGCTGCGGTCGAGCTCCGATTTCGGCCGAACCCGCCGGTAGAGGCGTCCTACCGTCTCCACGTTGTGGTTGAAAATCTCGGGAACCTCGTCCATGACAGTCGCGAGCGCGGCGTGGTCGCCCTGGAAATCCGGGGTCAGCACCTCGATCGTGGTGCCGGGCGAGAGCGCCCGGATCGATCGAATCGTCGCCGCGAAGACACCGGCGCCACCATCGGCGAGATCGTCGCGATCGACAGAGGTCACGACGGCGTGGCGCAGGCCCATCGTTGCAACAGCCTCCCCCACCCGGCGCGG
>JBEKKP010000087.1:0-10497 GCA_050010655.1 Candidatus Dormibacteria bacterium | reverse complement strand
CCGGCGATTCGCAGCGTCTTGGGTGTGATGACCTGCGTGAAGTCCTCGCTGCACCACTTGTCGCCGATGCCGCAGATCGTGACGTACTGCAGCGTGACCTCATGCTTCTGCGGCGGCGAGATGGTGACGGTCATGATCCCGGGAACGCTCGGGGTCTGATGCGCCTGCGTGATGTCGGAGTTGCCGATCGAGATCACCGGAACACCTGCAGTGAAGTCGTAGGAGTCGGTATTGAACTCGGTCGGACTGGATGGCAGGTCCTGCACCATGATCTGGTCGGTGCCACTCGTCGGCAGCGTTCCTGGCGCGGTGTAGGTGACGGTGATGGCGCCACCGCTGTTCGCTGCGAACAAGGTGGGCGTCGAGGTGAGTGCCGTCGCTCCGACGGATGCCGATCCGCCACCTGGCGCCTGCAGGAACGACAGGTACATGGGCAGGTTCGGGACGCCGGTGTCGAGGCCGTCGTCACCCGTGAGGGTCACGGGGATACTCCCGCCCGCCGAAAGACTGCCGCTCGGGGCGATGGGTGAGGGACTGAACCGGAACACGGTGGTGTACACGTAGTGGCCTTCCGACTTGATCGGCGGGTTGCCGCTCGAGTTGCTGCCCGCGAGCCAGTCCGCGTGGTCCTGGGCGGGAAGCGCTGCCGGCGTGTGGTACGTCAAGGTCACGTGTCCCGTCGAGTCGGCAAAGCACTCGATCGGGTGGTTCGACAGCGTGGTCTGCCCGCCGCACTCGCTGGCAAGGACGGTCGTCGAGTCGCCATGCGCATTGGTGGTGTAACTGAGCCACACGAAGCCACCCGGGTCGAGCGTGCCGTTGGCGGTCACACGAATCGTGAACGGGAATGCCGTGTTGGCCGGGATCGCCCCGGCGCTCGCGATCGTCTGCCCGTTCGTGAACCCGTACTTCGTCGGCGTCACCGTCTGCGCCATCGCGGTCACGCTGAACACCGACGGGACGACCACCGCCGCAATCACGATCCCCGCTCGACTTGCCGCGCGTATGTGTTTGTTCATGTTGCCGTTGGTACCCCCCTGAAAGCGCTTGCTGTGCGCCAAAAACGTTGGTATCTCTTCCTTCCGCTGTTAACTCAGCGTGAATTCCTGAACGCGATTGTTGTAGGTGTCCGCGACGAACAGCGTGCTGCCGTACACGGCAAGCGAGTGCGGCTCGTAGAACTGGGTATTGCCTGTTCCCGGTCCACCGAACGTGGTGAGGAGCCCGAGAGTCGACGACAGCTGGACGATGTCGTTGCCATTCGTGTCGGTCTGGCTCGTCCCGGTGTTCGCGACCCACAGCGTGCCATCCGGCGCCAGCGCAATCCCCTGAGGCTGATCAAGCCCGGTGTACGAGCCGATGTAGTTGCCGTTGAGGTCGAGCTCCTCGATGCGGTTGTTGTTCGTGTCGGCGACGTAGATGTCCGTTGCCGAGACCGCGATCCCTTCCGGCAGGTTGAACTGACCCGGTCCGCTGCCCTTGGTGCCGTAGGCGGTGAACACGCCGGTTGTGGGGTTGTAGCTCTGGATGCGGTCGTTCTTGGTGTCGGCCGCCCAGACGATGCCGTTCGCCGCGACCGCAACCCCTTCGATGTAGTCGAACTGACCGACCGCGGAGCCGGTCTTGCCGAAGGCGACCGGCTTGGGCGTGCCGACGAGGTTCGGGTTGAACTCCTGCAGGCGTCCGTTCCGCGTGTCGCCCACCCACACCATGCCGTTGGGCGCGACCGCGACCGCCTCCGGCCACGAGAACTTTCCTACGGCGACGCCTCTCGCGCCGGTGTCGTTCACGTACACGCCGGCTGCTGTGAACTGCTCCACGCGCTGGTTCAGGCGGTCGACGACGTATGTGGCGCCGTTCGAACCCACCGCGACGCCGTACGCCTCGGCGAACCCGGGTGGCGGCGCAGGACTCCCGTCGATCTCACCGATCGCGGCGTCGGGTTGGGTACTGGTGCACGTGATGGGAGTCGGCGGGTTCGACTGCGACGGCGGCGACGTGAGGGCGCCCGATCCTTCGGGAAGCGGGGCGAACTCGTGCAGGCCGCTGCCCCAGAAGTCGGCGGCCCAGATATCCCCTGTTGCGGGGTCCACGGTCACGCGCCGGATCGCGTTGAAGCACGCAGCGTTGCCGGGAGGTTCCGGGCAGGTGGTCGGGCATCGGGCGCCGATGTTCTCGATCCAGACAGGCGGACTCGCGGGCGACATGCTGATGTTCCAGACGGCGATGCGCTCGTTGCCGGTGTCGGCAACATATGCGTAGGTGCCGTCGGGGCTGAATGCGACGTTGTACGGGGAGTTGATCTCGCCGTTGCCGTGACCGCCCTGCAGGCCGTCACCGAGGACGATGTTCGGCGTGGTCAGCGTCGCGGGCCATGCCTGTCCTGACGGGACGGCGAACGCCTTGATCTCTTCGTTGTGATAGTCGGCAACCCAGATCTCGCCGTCAGGGCCGCGACGCGCCTCGCGAGGCGACGCCAGGATCCCCTTGGGCGACTCCCAGAGGTAGTTGCCGTTGACGTCGTATCCCTTGATCTCGGAATGGCCGGTGTCCGCGACCAGGACTTCGTTGTCGCTCGCGTCGAAGCTGATGCCGAGGGGCGCGTTCAGTGCGCACGGCGCGGTTGTTCCCTTGGCCGGCTTGGCGCACGAGCCCAAGCCGATGACACCGGACGTCCACAGCCACGTGCCGGTGGGGCTGAAGGCCTGGATGCGGCTGTTGGCCGCGTCGGCGACGTAGATGTCGCCCTGGTTGGGACCGACGTTTGTGTCAACCGCGACATCGCGCGGCGTGTTGAACTGCCCATTGAGCGCTCCGAGGCTGCCGATGGTGAGCACCGGAACGTTCGGGGTGGAGCTCGCCGGGTTGAAGACGGTCACGCGGTTGTAGCCCGTGTCAGCGACCACGATGCAGGTGGGCGATCCGCCGGCGCATGGTCCGGGGTCCCAGATGAGCCCGCTCGGATACATGGGCGCAGTGGACGGACCCGCGAGTGTTTTGGAGAACGTCACCGTTGACGCCAATCCGGTGGATGCAGAGTAGAGCCCGACGCCCACGGTCGTGACTACGGCGAGTGCGACCGCAAAGGTCGCCGTCACCGGCGTGTGCCGACTACGCATGATTACCCCCCGATTCGGGCCTGCGACTGGCCTGATCCACTCCCTGATCGCACGCATATTGTAACGAATCGCGGCAAACGTTGCGCGCACGGGGATTGGTCGTTCTGCGGGCTGTTGCGGGAACGCTGATTACGCGATCGGGACGGTCAGCGTCTGGCAGGGACCCACAACGCCGGTGCCCTCATTGTTCAGGCAGACGCGTGCGGCGACACTGCCCGACGTCCCGGTGATGGTGGCGTTGAACACCACCGACGCCACCTGGCCGTGCGTGAGGAATCCCGGCTCGCAACCCGGTCCGTCAGGGTTGATCTGGAAGCCGTTCGGGAGAACGCACCCGACGGACTGGAGGCTTGCGTTGGTGAGCGATTCGAGGACGAGATCCTCCGACTGCGATGTCGAGCCGGTGTTCTTCTCCGAGAAGACGAAGCTCAGCGGCTGATCGTTCTGAGCCTTCTTGACGCCGCCGGCGACACTGCCGGTGAGGGTGAACCCGTGTGCCGACGGGGCCGGCGCTGCCACGGTACCGCGGCTTGCCACGACGAATCCGGTGATGACTGCTGCGCTCGCGAGGAGTGCAAGGACTGTGCGACGCATTTCCCACCTCCATTGGACCTTCATTGGCCCGAGGAGGAGATGATAAATGGCGCCGTGGAGCGCCCGTTTGCGCTTCCTCAGGCCGGTAGGTTGTTCGCGAGCGCGTGCGTGGTGGACGCGAAGCTTGCTGGGGTGCCGAGGGATTCATACCCGCCGGGCAGCTCGACCGAGTCCGCGCCGAGGCTGAGGGCATAGTCGAGTGTGTTGGCGAGGCTCCCGACACGCGAGGCCGTCGCCGTCTGGAATGCCAGTGGTTGCCCGAGGGCCTGCATGCTCGCGTACATCGTGAGATATCCCTGGAGGGGCGGATCACGCAGCGAGTTGTTCTCGAGCACGCAGGCGTCGCCGAGGACCTGACGGCAGTACTCCATCATCGACGCTGTGAAGGGCTCGTCGGTCGACACCAGCCCGGCGGCGTTGACCACCTCGTAGGGGTTGAACGCGAGGTCCGAGTGCGTGTGCTGCCACACCGCGGCCTCGTCGATCTCCTCGCGCTGGCATGTCTCATCCGCCGCAAAGGTGAAGCCGGCGGCAAGGAGTGCAGTGTCGTTGGGCTGGTAACCGCTGTCACGGATGAAGGGTTCGTCGTAAAAGGTGGTGCAACGCGTGATGGTCACCTCACGCACCTCGGGAACGTTGTCGTATTTCGCGGCAAGCAGGCTCTCGAACTGGTCGTATGCCTGTCCGAACGCAGCGGTCCAGAACCGTCCGATCGTCCCCGCAGCACTGTTTTGCGGATTGATGAGCTGGATCGGCGGACCACCGATGTTCTTGGCCCAATTCGGTGCCCAGACGCCGGCGAGGACACGCAGCTTCAGGCCGAGATCCAGGTGATCGGTGGCGTTCAGACTGCGAACAGTCGTGATCGCCTGGTCGATGGCGTTGTCGGCTGCAAGCGGTCCGCCCTGTTCCGGCTGAAGGTCACTCCAGTGGACATTGACCACAAAGCCCGCCAGCGACTGTATGTAGGCAAGGGGAGGCTCGCCGTTGCGGTCGAGGAGACCGTGAAGGATCGGCTTGAGATCGAGTGGCGGGCCGGTCGGCGACGTGCTCGGCGTCGGCGCGGCGGTCGCGCTCGCGCTGGGACTTGATTGCGGCGAGTTCCCACACCCGACGAGGAGTATTGCGGTCGTCATCGCCGCCGCCACCATGACGCGCCCTGCCGCCGGGGTGGTGCGGGTGCCCCTGCGCACGCTCAGCAGAACGCTCGGGAACGCCCAATGCGCCCGGTCACGACGCCTCTCATGGCTTCATTGTGCCGTGGCGCCCGCATTCGCCACCTGTGAGCAGGCAGAGAATCGTCGTGGCGAAACGGGTCAGTGCGAGCCCGCGGCGAGCGCGGAACGCATCGCGCTGACCACTGCATCGTGCACGTCCGCGCGGCACACCACCTGATCGGGGAGCCACGGGTTCTCGCGGTTGTAGCGAAGCGGTGAGCCGTCCGCGCGAGTGGCGCGCAGACCCGCTGCGATCGCAACCCCAACGGGAGCCGCCGAGTCCCACTCGTACTGACCGCCGAGGTGGACGTAGGCATCCGCGTCGCCCATCACCACCGCCATCGTCTTGGCACCGGCCGAGCCCATGTACACCAACTCGGCGTCGAGCTCCGCGGCAACCAGGAGCGCCTCCGGTGGTGTGTGCGAGCGGCTCACGATGAGACGCAGGCGACCCGATGCGCGTTCCGGGGCTCGAGGAGCCGGCGACGTGGTCATGACGAGGTCACGCGCCGGGAGCGCTACCGCCGACGCGACCACGTCACCGTGTTCGATGAGTGCGACGTGCACCGCCCAGTCGGTTCTCCCTTCCTCTCCGTACTCGCGAGTGCCGTCGAGTGGATCGACGATCCAGACGCGCTTCGCGCCGAGCCTTGCAGGGTCGTCGATGCCTTCTTCGGAGAGAACGGCGTCGTCAGGACGCTGCGCCGCGAGCAACCGCATGAGCAGATCGTGCGAGGTCCGATCGCCCTGGTCACGCAACCGCTTCGGGTCCTCGAAGCCGAGCTCGGCACGCAGCGCAAGCAGCGTCCGGCCGGCCTCAAGGGCCGCGAGGCGGGCGAGCTCGTGGTCCGAATCGACCACGAGCTCTTTCCCCCCCACGTTATGCGTTCCTTGTTCGCTAGCTGTAGTAGCCGAGGACGTCGACGATCAGGTTGACGTTCCCCGCTTCATTGAACAGATTGATGGTGCCGTCCGAACCAACCTCGACGACGACGAGGTTTGGCACCGGCCAGAACGACGTGACGTTGAGGTCAGAGGCGGTCGGCAGAGACGTCACTCCTGGATAGACCGTCACGAAGGTGGTTGCCGTCGCGTTGACCGCGGTCACGTTGGCCACGATTGCCGTCGCGTTGGCGGGAATCGCGTCGATGTTGGTGACGGCGATGTTCAGCGTGGCGCCCGCGCCAACCAGACCCTCGGTGCAACCCTGGTCGTTGTTGTTGCCGGTCTGCGTGTCGCAGACGCGGGCAGGCGCAGCCAGGGCGGTGAAGGAAGCACCGGTCGTCGTGAACCACCCATTGAGGTCGACCGCGATGTTGACCGATCCGACGCTGTTCCAGATCGATACGGTGCAGTTGCCGCCGGAGCACGTCACGGGCACGATGACCCGGTTCGGCACCGCCGTGTGCGCCTCAGCATTGACGTTCGATGCGGTCGGCCGCGTGGTGCCGCCCGCGAACGCGGTCAGCACGGTGCGCTCGGATGCGCCGATGGCCGTGAGGTTGACGACCACTGCCGAGACTCCCGTTCCGGGGACCGGGCTTCCGGAGCCGTTGACGTTGAACGTCAGGGTGGCGCCGCCGGCGATTGGCGAGGCGCCGCCGGTGTTGCAGCGGTTTGCCGAGACGCCTGGGCCTGCTGCGCGCGTGTCGCAGATTCTGAGTGGCGAGGTGGACTCGAAGAGACCGGTGGAGCTTGCCGAGACATAGCCCTCAATGTCCACCGCCACGTTGATGGTTCCCAGGTTGTTGTAGAGGTCGAGCTTTCCAGCGCTACTCACGCCGACCTCGACCAGGTTCGCGACGACTTGGTTCGTCAGCGCGTTCAGGTTCGAGGTTGCGGGCTTGCTGTTCCCATCTGGGAAGAGCGTGAGGTACGTCTGATGGCTCGGCGCGATTGCAGTGACGTTGACGACGACGGCTGTGACGCCGGTCGCGGGCACGCCACCGAATCCGTCAATAGTGATAACCCGGGCGGAGTTTGAACCGATCGGGCCGCTGCCGGCGCCGGTGTTGCACTGGTTCGACACGATCCCAGGCTGGACCGGACGCGTGTCGCAGACACGGAACGGAGTCACTGCCGTATAGGGATTCGAGGGAGCTGTCGTTGTGGCCGAGTACTCGTAGGTCGTCTGTGCAAAAACGGTCTCGGTCGGATGGTCCTGTGCCTTGATCGTGTCGGTTCCCGACGCGGTTGCCGGGTTGGCCGCCGTGTACGTGATGGACACTGTTCCAGCGCTGGTGGCGCCAACCCGCTCCGGGCTGTTGGTCAGGTGTCTTGTGGACGGCGGGACGCTGATGTCGTTGACTGCAGTCGCCGTCCCGCCGGAACCGCCGCTCAACAGCGAGAGGTCAAGGTAGGCGCCTGGAACCGGCTGTGGTGTCGGCGTCGAATCGTCCAACGCCGTGACGGTAAAGGTCACGTTCTGTCCAGACGTCAACGTCCCGGTGGCAGCGATCGGGTTCTGAGAGAAGAGATAGCTCGCGACGGGCGAGAAGACATAGGTATCGGTGTTGCAGACGACGCCGGATGTGATCGTCGGACACACGCCGGCGGAACCGGAGTCCGCAGAGTCATCGGCCGCGGTAATGATGTCTCGGCCGGTGGTGCGTGCTGCGGCCGGCGACGTGTAGACAACGGGGATGGCCCACTTTGTGGTGCCAGTATCGCCAGTGAAGGTGCACGGCGACACGGTCGTGGTGAACATCTGTGGAGTACTGGTCAGCGGAGTGCCATTCACCGTCGCGGTGCCGCCGCCGCCCGTGGTGAACTTACCGGCGTCAAAGCTCAACCACACCTGTTGTGCGCTCTGGACATGAACGCCCAGGCTGGTCTCGGGTTGTACGCAGATATCGACCACACCCGACAGCCCAAGCGTCCCCGCCTGAGCGATGGGGTTCGGCGAGAACGCTAGGATGTTGTAGTTCGAGGTTGATGCCGCGACCGTGCGCGGCAGGCCCAACGGGATCGCAGCTGCGGCAACCAATGCCAGCCCGATACCCACAATCATTCGACGAGTCATGTGCAAACGACCTCTTTCCTTTCTGTGAGCCTGCAACGGGGGCGGCTCGAGACCAGTACATGAGAATACCGGATCTCCCCCCAAAAACGGAGGGGGAGATCCGGCTGTGGACTTCTGTAAGACGGATTGCTACGCGCGGCGACGCTCGCGGACGAGTTCGCTGGTCAAGCCGAGTGCCAGGCCGCCGAGGAGGAGTTCGAGGCCAATTCCGGCCTCACCAATGCCACCGGCTGCTCCGGTACCCGGAACGCTCGTTGTGATGCCCTGAACGCCGCGGGCGATGATCGAGACGGGCTCGCTGCCGCACTTGCTGGTTGCACCGGAGACAGTGGAGTCACCGCTGTAACTTGCCATCCAGTTGTACGTACCGGCGATAGTCGTTGCGCTGAAATTGGCGGAGGTGGCGACGCCACCGGCGCCCAGCGGAACCGTGCTGGTGAAGAGCGCCGTGCCAGTGCAGGTCGCGTCACTCGGCGCGAAGAGACTGAACGTCACGGTACCCGTCAGGCTCGATGACCCAGTGACCGTTGCGGTGTCGTGGATGACGGTTCCGGTGTTGCCACCTGCCGACGCGGTCGTCGTGATTGCAGACGGGTCCACGCCGGAGTTGACCGATTCGTCCTTGCACGAGGTGCTCGCACCGTTGTTGTTTGCGTCACCGCTGTACACGGCGATCCAGTTGTACGTGCCCACCGCGCTGGTGGTGTACGGCGAAATCGCGCTGCTTGCCGAGCCGTCAGAGCCGAGCGTGACGGTCACGCTCTGGACCGCACCGTTGCCGTTCTCGTTGGCCGAGCAGGTCGGGTTGCTGGGCGAGTACAGGTTGAAGGTCACGGTTCCTGTCGGGTTGTCACCACCGGACACCTGCGCGGTGTCGTGGATCTGGGTGCCGACTGGTCCGCCCGACGACGCCACGGTCACGATCGTGGGCGACGCTTGGTCGATCTTCACGGGCTCGTTGCCGCAGGTGCTCCATGCGTCCGTGTTGTTGGCATCGCCGCTGTAGTGGGCGACCCACTGGAAACGGCCTGTCTGCGTGGTGGTGTAGCCGGGATCCGGCACCGACGCCTTGCCATCCGCATCGAGCGTCACGGTCCAGGACTGCAGCCACTTGAGGCCGGAGTCCGCGTTGTTGACGCAGTTGGTGTCGTTCGGTCCGTACAGGAAGAACGTCACTGAACCGCTCGGATTGTTGCCGGTCACCTTGGCAGTGTCTTTGATGGTGGTGCCGACGATGGCGCCGCCCTGGTTGGACTGATCGGTGGTGATCGACGAGTTGTTCTTGCTGATAACGACGGACTCAGCGCCGCACGAGCTCGTGGCGCCCACGTTGTTGGAGTCACCGCTGTAGGTGGCGACCCAGTTGTACGTGCCGTCCGCGTTGGTCGTGTACCCGGGTGCGGGAACGCTGGCGTTACCACTCGAATCCAGGGTTTCGGTCCAGGACTGCAGCGACCCGGCGGCGGCAACCTGGCTGACCGCGCAGTTCGGATCGTTCGGGCCGTAGAGCCAGAACGTCACGGTGCCGGTGGGGTTGTCCCCGGTGACATGCGCGGAGTCGGTGATGTCGGTGCCGATCGACGCGCCATTGCCGTTCGACGGCGTGGTGCTGATCGAAGAACCGTGCTGGTTGACGGTCACCGGCTCATCGCCGCATGCCGTGGGACCGTTCTCGATGCTGCCGTCCGCGTTGACGGTGATCTCCGCGGTCCACTGATACGTGCCGACGACCTTGGGCACGTACGTCGCGGACGTGACGGTGCTGTTGATCAGTGTCGAAGTTGTCACTGGCTCGCTGTCCGTGAAGACGGGAGTGCCGTTCGGCGAACCGCAGGTGCCCGGCGCCCAGAGGAAGAACACCACCGTGCGGGTGTTGTCCGCGTAGACGAGCGCGGTGTCGGCCAGCGGTGTGGTGCCGACGACACCCACGGTGGGGGTCGGCGTGGTGGAAACGATGTGATGCGCAAACGCCGTCACGAACGACGCGGCGCCACCGAGGACGAGCGCAATCGCAACTGCGCCCACACGGCCCACGCTCCGTCGCGTTCGATGCGTGCCCTCATGCATGGATGAGTTATCCGAGTTCGCCACGTACAGCCTCCTTTGTCCCGCCGGTTTGAGCCGGCATCCCCTATTCACACTTCCTGATCGATTTGTGGCGGAGGCTGTGAGCGAAACAGCTCAATACTTCCGCACGCGTCTCCCGCAAGCAGCCTAGCAAAGTGGCGCGTGTGATGCAACTGAATCGTTTATGGTTCGCGTTCTTCGCAACAACCCAAGGCGGCGATGTGACGGCGGTGGCGGCCACGCGGGTCCGCAGTTCGCGTTTGCGGCCCGCTCCATTGCGGCTTCGTGCCTGCCGCGCCTGCCGCGTCGTGAGCGCAGCTTTCTCTCAAGACTCCGCATGGACGACATGGAGCGCGTTGCTCGATTTCGCGGAGCGCTCCCAGGTTCAGCGTGAACCCAGGAGCGCTCGCAACCCCCTATCCCTCAAGGCCGTACTTCCCACGGATCGGTGCAAAGCCACCGAACGTCGTAAGACTAT
>JBEKKP010000086.1:0-10586 GCA_050010655.1 Candidatus Dormibacteria bacterium | reverse complement strand
GTTCCCAGCGGCTGATAGCTGCGCTCGGGGTCGATGACGAGCTCGCGCAGCAGCTCGCCGTCCGGGGTCACAACGCGGACGTGTCTGCCGGCGACGAGCAGGGTCACCGGCTCATGTTTGTGGGCCCGGCCGACCGCGATGTGACGCAAGCGGCTGAGATAGCGCAGGGTCACGGTGCCGTTGACGTCGGTCTTGTCCTGGCGCACGCGGAAGTGCGTGGTCGCCGTGGGCTCGCCGGGATGGGCTTTGAGACGCTCGTGAAAGGCCGCCAGTGGCGTGGCGCCGTCGAGTGCGCGATGGGGTCGCTGCTGGTTGTAGTAGGCGCGGAAGACGTCGAGCTGGGCCTGCAGGATCGCCAGTGATGGCGCTGGCGTCTGCTTGTCGAGGTAGCGCTTCAGGGTCTGGTGGAAGCGCTCGACCTTGCCGCACGTCTGGGGGTGGTACGGCGTGGAGTGCTTGGCAACAATGCCGAGACGCTCGAGCTCGGACTCGAGCAGGACCTTGCCCTTGCGGGATTTGCCGCAGAAGATGGCGCCGTTGTCGGTGAGCAGTGCTGCGGGAAAGCCGTGTTCCAGCCAGGCACTTGCGAAACTCGCGACCACGTCGGCGGCCTTCACGGTCACAAACACGTCGGCGATCAGCAGTGCTCGCGAGTGGTCGTCGATGCAGTTGAGGATTTCGACGCCGCTGCCGTCGGCGAGGTGCCAGTGCGTGGTGTCGGCTTGCCAGAGCTCATTGGGAAGTTGGGCGGCGAATCGGATGAACGACGACTTGGGGCGCTTCTGCGGCTGCGGTGTGATCAGCCCGTGGCGTTTGAGCACGCGCCAGATCGTCGCCACCGACGGCACGTGGTCGGAGCGCAGCGCAAGGTGGTGCGCGATGGTGTGCGGTCCGTGGTCATGGCCAGCGTCCTCAAGTGCACGGCGCAGCTCCACGATCGCGGCTTGCGTGTCGAGACCGACCGCGTGCGAGCACGACGCGGGGCGCCGGGAGCGCGGCTCCAGGGCGTCATAGCCACCCTGGCGATAGCGCTCCACGAGCTTGTCCACCCAACCCTTGGAGATCCCCGCACTGCGCGCCACGTCCCGGCGGCTGCGCCCCTCGAGGATGACCGCCTCCACCACATAGCGTTCCAGCCCCATTGCGCCACCCCCAACTGCCCGTCTGTTGGTAGGTGGCCACTATGTCTTGCGACATACCCGCCCAAGGGCGGCCACTATGTGGCTTGGATTCAGGGAGTGAGAGCAACACCTTGCGCGAGCAGCGAATGATCACTGCGCGCAGGAGGTGCCATGAGGAGACGGCGGGCATTCACCGAGTCCGAGAAGACTGAAATCTGGGATCGCATTGAGGCCGGTCAGACGCCGGCTTCGGTCGCGGCTGTATTCGGGCGGTATCCCAGTGCGATCCGAGCGTTGCAGCTCGCGAGCGGCGGGGTCAGGCCTGGGCTGAGACGTCGCCGCGCGGGCTCGCTGAGCCTCAGCGAACGAGAGGAGATCTCTCGCGGTTTGTCTGCTGGACATCCGCTCAGAGCGATTGCAAGCCAGCTGGGCAGAGCGCCGTCGACGGTGTGCCGGGAAGTCAGGCGCAACGACGGGCCCACGCGGTATCGCGCGTGTGTCGCTGAACGGGCCGCCTGGCGTCGAGGCCGGCGGCCGAAAGCTGCAAAGCTGGCGGCATGTCAACGCCTCCGGGACGTCGTCGAGGCCAAGCTCGAGCTGCGCTGGTCTCCGCAACAGATTGCGTCCTGGCTGCCGAACAAATATCCGGCTGACCTGGAGATGCGGGTGTCGCACGAGACGATCTACCTGGCGCTCTACGTCCAGGGGCGTGGAGCTTTGCGGCGGGAATTGCACCACGCACTGCGGAGCGGACGAGCGCTGCGCCGCGCCAAGAAGTCGTTGCCGAACGGGCAGGGGAAGATTCCGAACATGGTGTTGATCAGCGAACGTCCGGCCGAAGTTGAGGACCGTGCCGTTCCTGGACACTGGGAAGGGGATCTGATCATGGGATCGCGAAAGACCTGCATCGGCACGCTCGTCGAACGCACGAGCCGCTACGTGATGTTGCTCAAGCTCGAGAAGAACACCGCGGAGCAAGTGCGGACCGCCATGAGCGCGAAGATCCTGGCTCTGCCGGCAGAGCTACGGCGCAGCGTCACTTGGGACCGCGGGACCGAGATGTCGCAGCACCTGCAATTCACGGTCGACACTGGCGTCCAGGTTTATTTCTGCGACCCGAAGAGTCCTTGGCAGCGTGGGACCAACGAGAACACCAACGGCCTCCTGCGCCAATACTTTCCCAAAGGAAGCGACCTCTCCACTCACACCACCTCTGCTCTCGACACCGTGGCACGGGAGCTCAACGAGCGGCCTCGACAAACGCTCGGCTGGATGACACCCTTGGAGCGTCTCGCTCAGCTTGTTGCAATGACCCCCTGAATCCAAGGCTGATCCCTGACAAACGGGATTCGGCTGATCCTTGACACGAGTTCGGTTGATGGTTGACAGCGGTTTCGGCTGACTCTTGACACTCCCTCACATGAGGGAACTGAGCGTGGCGGAACAGCGATACAAGGCAGTCCTCGCAGTCATCGGCGAGGGCCGGACGGTCACCGAGGTGGCCCAGGAATGGCGGGTAAGCCGGCAGACATTGCACACCTGGCTGGCCCGGTATGAAGCGGGTGGTTTGGAGGCGTTGGGCGACGGTTCCCATCGGCCGGCGAAGTGTCCGCATCAGATGCCGGCGGAGCTGGAGGCGATGGTGCTCGAGCTCCGCCGGTACAAGCCGTTCTGGGGGCCGCGCAGCCTGATTTCGGAGCTGGCCCGACGCCAGGTGTCACCGCTCCCTTCGAGGTCAGCCGTGTACCGCTGCCTGCTGCGCGCTGGGGTCATTGCTCCGCTTCGGAGCCGGCGCCGGATCGAGACGTGGAAGCGATGGGAACGAGGCGGCCCGATGGAGCTGTGGCAGATGGATGTCGTCGGTGGCTTCCTGCTCGCCGACGGGACGACAGCCAAAGCGTTGACCGGCGTCGACGATCATTCGCGGTTCTGTATCTCGGCCAGGCTGATGCAGCGGGAGCGCACCCAGCTGGTCTGCGATGGATTCGCCGCCGCACTGCGCACGTATGGGGTTCCGGAGCAGGTGCTCACCGACAACGGCAAAGTGTTCACCGGCAAATACCAGCAGCCGCCCGTGGAAGTGCTCTTCGATCGGATCTGCCGCGAGAACGGCGTCGAGCATCTGCTCACGCAGCCGCGCCACCCGACGACGACGGGCAAGATCGAGCGCTTCCATCGCACCCTGCGCATTGAGTTCGACACCACGCAGGTGTTTCGGAGCATGCCGATCGCCCAGCAGGCTTTGGATGAATGGGTCGCGTACTACAACACCGCACGACCGCATCAATCACTCGGCGATGGCACACCGGAGAGCCGTTTCCGGCTCACCGGCGCGTCGATCCGAGGAGCCCGACCGACGCCGGAACGAACGGGCGAGCAGTGGGTGACACGCCGCGTCGCAGCCAACGGCCTGGTCTCCGTCGGCTGGCAGCAGGTCAGCGTTGGCAAGCACTACGGAGGCAGCGCCTGCAACGTGCTCGTCGGCGACGGCGTGCTCCAGTTCTGGATCGGCAACGAACTCCTCAAGACCGTCGCCCGCACGGGAAGTGGTGAAATCCGCAAGAAGAACGCCGCGGGAACCTCCCCGCGGCCTCGATGAAAGCCTGGGAGTGTCAAGCATCAACCGGAACTGATTCGTCAAGAATCAACCGAAGCTCCACACCCCAGCCAATGTGATGTCTCAGGTGATGGTGCCCACCTGTCTCGGGACATAGTGCCCGATTTTTGGGCGGCCGACAGGGGTGCCGAGGGGCTGGTAGTCGCGCGTGGGGTCGAGGACGAGCTCGCGAATGAGGGAGCCGTCCTCACGGATCACGCGGACGTTCTTGTTGGCGACCAGGAGATGGACGGCAAGGCCGCGGTAGTCAGCGCCGAGGCCGATGTAATCGCTCGCAGCCCTAGTTGAAGCGAGACCCCTGGCATCAGCACCAGGGGTCTCTCATCGGTTTGGGGGTGGAGATCAGGATGTGGATCCATCGTACGGGGCAGTTGATGAAGGTGGGGTTAGGCACGTCTCAACACTTCGTTAAGACCGGATTGCCAGCAAGTTCGTCGTTCGCCGCGATCGCGACGACGACACCAGCCCCATGGAAGTGATCACCGTTAGTTCATCGGCGCAGAATCCGACAGCGATCAGCACCATTCTGAGCGGCACTGACCCACCCAAAACATCCTTAGTTATCCGCACTGGGGCCGCAATGTTAAGTCACTCTAATGCTGCGCATAACGTGGCGCGATGGATCCGTTAACCGCTGATTAGCATTGCCCTGTGTAGGAGATTCTCGCTTGCTTCCTCCATCGACCAGCCAGTAGTGTCCTCTGCGAACACTCATCACAAACATTGAGGAACACACAGGAAGATGTCGAAGCAAGTAAACAGGTTTGCGCGCGCAGCCATTGCGTTGGCGGCATTCGCGATTGTCACGGCATGCGGCTCGGTAACCACCGTAAGTAGCAACGGTGTCAATCCTTCCACGGCAGCTTCGGCGGCCGCATTCGGTGGCATGAGCGGCCTGATCGCTGCAGCCAAGAAAGAAGGGCAGCTGAACGTCATCGCGCTTCCTCCTGATTGGGCCAACTATGGCGCTATCATCAGCGGCTTTACCGCCAAGTACGGTATCAAGGTCAACTCCGCGAACCCCAACGGCAGCAGCCAGGATGAGGTCAACGCCGTGAGAGAGCAGGGCGGCACCAGTCGCGCGCCCGACGTTCTCGACATCGGCATGGCGGTCGCGCTCGCCAACACGGCGCTCTTTGCACCCTACGAGGTCGCCGAGTGGAATGACATCCCTGCGTCCCAGAAGGACGCGAACGGGCTCTGGTACCAGGACTACGGTGGATACATGTCGATCGGCTACGACTCGAGCAAGTTCACGATCACATCGGTCCAGGACCTGCTCAAGCCTGAGTTCAAGGGCGCGGTGGCGTTGAACGGCGACCCGACCAAGGCCAACGCCGCACTGAACGGGGTGATGATGGCGTCGCTCGCCAACGGGGGATCACTGGACAACATCGCCCCCGGTGTCGCCTTCTTCCACAAGCTCAACCAGCTCGGGAACTTCGTGCCTATCCAGGCCACCACCGCGACCGTGAAGAACGGCACCACGCCCGTTGTGTTCGACTGGGATTACCTCTCAGCCGCCCACGGACAGGACGTTCCGGCATGGAAGGTCTTCGTGCCACCGAACGCAGTGCTTGGCGGGTACTACGCGCAGGCCATCTCGAAGACGGCGCCCGACCCCGCGGCGGCTCGCCTTTGGGAAGAATACTTGTACTCGGTAGCCGGCCAGAATCTTTGGCTGCAGGGCGGCGCTCGGCCGGTGGAGATGGCCGCGATGACCACCGCGGGAACGCTGAATCAGACGTTCGCTGCGGCGCTCCCGCCGGTGAATGGGACTCCCGTCTTTCTCAGTCCGAGCCAGGCCACCTCGGCTGCCGCGTACCTCAACTCCAACTGGGCGCAGGCCATCGGAAGTTGACAACGCTGGCGAAGTCAGCAGCGGAATCCGCAGGCCGCCCGCTTCGGGCGCGTCTGCGGATTCCAAGCTGGATTGGCGTCATCCCGTTCTTCGTCTACGTCGCGGCGTTTCTCGTTCTGCCCACCACCATCGTGGTGGCGGGGGCGTTCGCCGGCACCGACGGTCCAACCCTGGCCAACGTCTCCGCACTGACCCAGCCGTACATCATCGACTCCTTTATTCACAGCGTCGTGCTGTCCGCGGCCAGCGCCGCGATCGGCGCGGTCGTTGGCGCCATGCTCGCCTACGCGCTTGCGAGCGGAAACCCTGACGGAGTCATCCGACGCGTGGTTACCTCCGCGTGCGGCGTGCTCTCGCAGTTCGGTGGCGTGACGCTGGCCTTCGCCTTCATCGCGACCATCGGCGGAGCCGGCTTCATCACGCTGTGGTTACAGGAACACGGCATCAATATCTACGCGAACGGTGTGTGGCTTTACCAGTTGAGCGGCTTGGTTCTGGTCTACACATACTTTCAGATCCCGCTCATGGTCATCGTCTTCCTACCGGCGCTGGACGGCATCAGGCCGCAGTGGCGCGAGGCGACGGCGAATCTCGGAGGGAACTCATGGCATTACTGGCGACATGTCGCCGGTCCGCTCCTGATGCCCGCATTCCTCGGCTGTTTGCTGTTGCTCTTTGCAAATGCGTTCTCCGCGTATGCAACTGCCGCCGCGCTGATCAACCAGGGCGGCATCATCGTTCCATTGCAGATCAGCAACGCGTTGAGCAGTGAGGTCGGTCTCGCCCAGGCGAACGTCGCGAGCTCCCTCGCACTCGCGATGGTGGTGATCGTGGTTGGAGTGACCGCCCTCTACTCATGGCTGCAACATCGCACCGCTCGGTGGCTTCCATGAACCGTCGGAAGCATCGACGCCTTCAGATCTTCAGGACCATCGTGCTCCTTGTCCTGGGCGTCTTCTTCCTCGTGCCGATCGGAGCGATGATCGAGTTCTCGACACGAGGGGTGGGCATCAACGCGCCGCGCACGCTCTCGTCGTTCACCGGCATCTTTGCGTATCCAGATCTCACCGGCGCGATCATGGCGTCGCTGGAGCTCGCGATCATCACATCGGTTGCGATGCTCGCGCTGCTGCTTCCCACGATGATCTGGGTGCGACTTCGTGTCCCGCGCATGGTTCGAGTGATCGAGGTGCTCTGCCTTGCGCCGCTCACCATCCCCGCGATCGTGCTCGTCGTCGGGCTGGCGCCCCTCTATCAGTGGATCAACATCAACCTCAGCGATTCGATACTCACGCTCGGTTTCGCGTATCTCATCCTCGTGCTGCCCTACGCGTATCGCGCGCTCGATGCGGGACTCTCGGGCGTCGATGTGCGCACACTCTCTGAAGCGGGGCGCAGCCTTGGTGCGGGGTGGGCGACCGTAGTGTGGCGAATCGTCGTGCCCAACATGTCCAGCGCAGTGCTCAACGCGTGTCTGTTGTCGGTTGCGGTCGTGCTCGGAGAGTTCACTATCGCCAATCTGCTCAACTTCGAGAACCTGCAGGTGGCCATCGCCCTGATCGGTCGTGCGAATGCGGGGGTGTCCATTGCGGTTGCGGTTGCATCGCTGCTGTTCGTGTTCATCCTCCTGCTCGCGTTGTCGTTCGTTCCCCGGCCCGGCTCGCGCCGGCGCAGGGCAGAGGTGATCTGAGATGACGATGCTGGTTGCGCACACTGAGTCGGCTTCACGGAGCGAATCGCGCGCCGGAGTCGAGGTGCGGCTCGACGAGCTGCGCAGGCACTACGGGTCTGTGCGTGCGCTCGACGGCCTCAACCTCACCATCGGCGTCGGAGAGCTGGTCGCCCTGCTCGGGCCCTCGGGCTGTGGCAAGACCACAGCCTTACGCTTGGTGGCGGGACTCGAGGATGCCGATGGCGGCCGGGTGGTGATCGGCGGCAAGGATGTCACCAACCTCCCCGCGAACCGACGCGATGCGGGGATGGTCTTCCAGGCCTACTCACTCTTCCCGCACATGACTGCACGTCAGAACGTCGCGTTCGGCTTGCGGATGCGCAAGGTCGGGTCTAGTGAGCGCCTCCGCCGTGCGGGGGAGATGCTCGAGCTGGTTGGGCTGTCGGAGCAGGCGGATCGCTATGCCCACCAAATGTCGGGCGGTCAGCAGCAGCGGGTCGCACTCGCTCGCGCTCTTGCCATTCGGCCGTCGGTACTGCTGCTCGATGAGCCACTCTCAGCCCTCGATGCGAAGGTTCGCAGCCAGTTGCGCGACGAGATCCGGCGTGTCCAGCTCGAGGTTGGGATCACCACGCTGTTTGTCACCCACGACCAGGAGGAGGCTCTCGCCATCGCGGATCGCGTCGGGGTCATGCGCGCCGGCAAGCTCGAGCAGTTGGCGGCGCCGACCACCGTCTACACCAAGCCGGCAACGGCGTTCGTGGCCGAATTCGTCGGCCTCACCAACCGGCTGGCCGGGATCGTTCGCGGCGGAGCCGTGGAGGTCCGCGGCGTGCGCCTGCCACTGATCGCCTCTGATGGATCGGATGGTCCGGCAGTGGCACTGGTGCGCCCTGAGGCGGTGTCGCTCTCCTCGGCTGCCGAGACATCCTCTGGACCCCTGGTGGGGACCGTGATCGCCCTCGCCTTCCTCGGCGCGGTGAGCAGGGTCACGGTCGACCTCGGTGATGCGGTCGTCTTGAGCCAGATTGCGACCGCGGATGCTGCTGCCTACCCGGCGGGGACACGAGTGCAGGTGGTACTCCGGCTCGACCCGGTGCTCGTCACTCGTGACGACGCTGCGTGAAACGTTAGGTCGACGCTTCAGGACCGCGTGCGTTGTGTCGCTACGCGACCACCTCATGTGGCGTGATGTCATCCGGATCTGATGCACGTTGTGGCAGCAGCTCGGTGAAGAACGTGCCGTGACGGAGGACGCGGTCCAGCCAGGCGCCGGCCATGACCGAGGTGACGATCGCCAGGAGGACCAGGTCCACGTAGAACTTCTGGGAGATGATGTGCGCGTCGAAGGCGACAGAGGCCATGACGATCGCCGGTCCACCACGCGCGTTGAGCGCCATGGCCAGGTTGATCGCGCTCTCACGCCCTTCACCGGCGAGACGTGCGCCGGCGTAGATGCTCAGCGCCTTCACGACGCACGCATAGGCCAGGAAGGCCACAAAGAACGGGATGTCGAACTGGTGGATGAGGTCGAGCTTGATGCCGACGATCGCGAAGTAGACAGGGATGAAGAACGCGAACGAGAAGCGCTGAATGCTTGCCTGAGCGCGGGCCGCGTCGATGGAAACAGTTCTGGCATGCTCGTCGGGAGTCGAGAGCGTCCCGGCGAGGATGCCGGCGACGAAGGCGCCGAAAATCGGCGAGATGCCGAGGAAGAGCGCCAGGCACGTCATCACCATCATGAACACGATCTGGAACGCCACTGCATTGCCGCGTCCCAGGAAGTTGAACCGCAGCGCACCCATCCTCTCGACCAGCGAGCGGCCGAACGCGAGCGGGAACCCGAAGATGGCCAGAGACGCGACCACGTAGTACGCGTCTGACAGCACAGTCCCCGGATGGATGGAGAGCAAGCTCGGGAGCGCGAAGCCATCTGCTTTGTCACTTGCGACAAGTCCAACCGCAATGCTGAGCAAGACGTACAAGATGACGTCGTCGATCAACGCGACGCTGAGCACTGTCCGCGCAAAAGACGTAGACATCAGCCCCAGGTCGGAAAGGATTTTCGAGATGACCGGGATGCTGGTGACGGCGATGCCGCATGCGAAGACGATCAGCAAGGAGGTGTGGTTGTTGGCGGTGCCAATCAGGTCTCCCGGGTTGAAGACCAGAAGGAACGCCGCGCCGGCGGCAAATGGGATGACGTTGCCTACCAATGCGATCAGCGAGATGGCCCGCCCTTCGCCATGCCGCCGATGAGCTTGTAGGGTCGCTCCCGCGCAGTACATCAGGAGGAGCTGCCCGAGCTGATACATCGCGCCGAGCACGGCCGTGGTGGATGCGTTGCCAGCAACGAGCTGATGGGTGAGATTGGGACTGAACCATCCAAGCAGCGTGGGTCCAAGCGCCAGTCCGGCGATGATCTCGCCGGCCACCCTCGGCTGACGGAGCTTCACAAAGAGGAAGCCCAGCGAGTGGACTGCAATGAGCAGGACGGTAAGCGTGAGCAGGAGATGCAGGGTGTCGCCGTCTGTGAAGCTGAGGCTGACGTTCATCCGAATGACTCCGCGACGAAACAGCCGAGCACTACCTCGGACATGGATGCCTCCCCCTTATCCGCCTCACTCCTCGCTCGAATCACCGTCCGAGCGGCTCAATCGCGCCATCGTATCAAACGAAGTTCGCGCTCGCAACGCTCGAAATCGCCCTGGCGTTGTCGGCGGCGTCAGGCCCAGGCGACTATCGCGCCCGTCCAGTAGTAGGCGCTTGCGGGGGCTCCCTTCGGCGCCACCAGGGTGGCGGTGAAGGATGCCACGCCGGCCGAAGCAACCATTCCATAGGCGCACTGCTCTCCCATTTGTAAGTTGGGTGCACTCGACTGCTCGGTCTGTAGCCGCGTGTAGCCTGCCGTCGGAGCGCTGACCGACGGATTGGAGTTCCAGCCGACGCACGCAATTGCCAGGTCGTTGCCCTGAGTCGTCGTTGCTATCCCCGTCGACGGAGCAAGACTCTTGCCCCCATTCGTCGCCGATCCGTCCGGGGTGGCCCCACTGATTTCAATCACCGTCATCGATATGGCCGAGCTGAGGCTGAGCGTTGCCGTCACGGTCTTCACTCCACCGATCGAGTTCGGAACTTCCCAGATCTCCTCGTCAGTTTCGCCGCCTTCGAACGTCGACACCAATTTGCTCAGGGTTTCGCCTGCGGAATCGACCACTGAGGTGACCTTGGGAACAGTGGCCCCTCGAGCTTCGATGATCACCAACAGCAGATTCCCTGGGGTCGTTGGCGTCGTCGTAGTGGCCGAGATGGTCG
>JBEKKP010000085.1:0-12260 GCA_050010655.1 Candidatus Dormibacteria bacterium | reverse complement strand
TTCGCAGCATGTTGCTGAACGCCTACGGCTGGTCTGAGATCGGCACCTTCGCCGGCTACGCCGCCATCGGCCTGCTGGTGGCAGCCATCGCAGTGCTCGGCGCCTTCCTCTTCGAGATCGTCCGCTGGCGTCAGACCGCCACCGCAACACGGACCGCTCGCTCGGTACCGCAGCCGACGACCGTCCGCCAGCACGCATAGGACCACAGCAACCTCGGTCCCTCATGTGACCCACCGGCATCGATGCCGGTGGGTCATTTATTTGCACTTCCATCGATCGAGGGACGAATATGTGAGACTCCGCGCCACGCGGGCGTCACCGCTCAAAGGAGACGGCGGGTCGATGTCAGAGGAACGGAAGGAATCGCCACGCGTGGCCATGGACACGCTGGTCTTCCATATCTCCGACCACGGGCTGAGCCTCATCGGCGGCAGCGGCCGCGGCGAAGGATGGAGCGGCATCGTGGATTTGCTGCTCGACCAGGAGCCGCTCGCGGCGCGGGTCCACGGCTCGAGCAGGCCCGCACACGTGGATGGCGACGAGCCGGCCCGCGTCATCGGTCCGTACTGGGCCAAGCACGCCGTGTTGGTTCCCGTCGGCGGCGAGCATCTCGTCGTCTTCGGCAGCGCCGAGCCGCTCCCCGACTCCGATGCCACGCTCGTGCCGGCGGCCGCGCACCTTGTCGCGGAGGTGCAGCACGTCTCTCCAGCCAAGTTGCTCGCTGACGAGCTCGAGCTCGTGCAAGCGGTGCGCGACCTGATCGAATACCACCCGGAAAGCGTCGCCGAGACGGCACGGCACATCGCGGAAAAGGCTGCCGAACCCCTCTCATGCGAGGTCGGAGCGGTGCTCCTCCACTACAACGGCGACCTGGTCGCTGAAGTGGTGACCCGGAATTTTCCGACGACACTCGACCTGGCAGCCATCCGGGGCACGCTCATCGGGCTGTTTCAGCGCGCGGAGTTGGGTGCGTTCGTTGACCTCGAGATCGCCGCGCAGACCGGTGACGCACTCGGACGGGAGCAGGGGCTCGTCGCCCGATTTGCGATACCGATCGGCCGGCCGAAACCATTTGGCGTGCTGGTTGTCGCACACGCGGCAAGTCGCGCACGCGGATTCACGAACCTCTGTCAGCGCATCGGACACTCCCTTGCGGAAGTCGCCGAATCGCTCTTGCTACAGGCCATCTCCCGCGAGCATCTCGCTGCCGACCGCGATCGTTTCGCTCGCGAGGCGCGGATCGACCCGCTGACCGGTCTCGAGAACCGCGCTGCGTGGGACGAGCACGTGCGCGCCGAGGAAGCGCGGCGCGTGCGGTACGCGCGCGCAGTGACCGTCGTCAGCGCCGACCTCGACAATCTCAAGGCCGTGAATGATCGCTACGGTCACGAAGCCGGCGATCAGCTGATCCGTGCAGCGGCCAATCTTCTTCGCGGACAGGCGCGCGGGGCAGACCGGATCGCGCGAGTCGGCGGCGACGAGTTTCTGATACTCATGCCGGAAACTGATCTGCACGGTGCCGGCCGCTACCTTGCGCGCGTACGAGCGGCCATCCGCCGGGTCCAGGCGAACGAAGTGTCGGCACTGCAGCTCTCCTTCGGCGCCGCGACTGCTCGCGGCGACGAGTCGCTTGCCTCGGTCATCGGTCGCGCCGACGGGTGCAACTGGGCGGCTGATCAGGTACCCCTGCAGCTCGGAGCAATGTCGTTTGACGAGATACGCGCGCTGTAACTCGGTCTCCACACCTTCGGCGACGATCTTCAGACCGAGGCTGAGGCCCATGGCGATCATCGCGTCGACGATCGGCGCCGTGATGTGTTCCGAGACGATCGACCGGACAAACGAGAGATCGATCTTGAGCGTGTCGACCGGGAATCCCTGCAACCGGCTGAGCACCGAGTACCCCGTGCCGAAGTCGTCGATCGCGATGCGCACGCCGAGATCTCGAATGCTCTGCAGCAGGTCGAGCGCTTTGCCATGTTCGGGGATGGCGGCGCTCTCCGTGACCTCGAGCTCGAGCAGTGTTGGGTCGAGGCCACTCGTTTGCAATGCGCCGAGCACGCGCTCGAGCAGCCCGCAACTCGCGAGGCTCCGGCCGGAGACATTCACCGCTATCGGGATTGCGCCAACGGCGGAGGTCGCCCACTCACGCCCCTGGCGACAGGCGGCGGCGAGCACCCATGTATCGAGCTCATTAATGAGGCCGCTCTGCTCCGCGATCGGAATGAACTGATCGGGAGTGACCAGGCCGCGGAGCGGGTGATTCCACCGGACGAGCGCCTCGACGCCGCTCATGCGTCCGGTTCGAGCATCCACCTTCGGCTGGTAGAGCAGCGTCAGCTCATCGCGACCGATGCCGGCGCGAAGATCCTGTTCGAGCGTGAGACGCTCGACCGCCGTGGCGTGCATGTCGGCGGAGAAGACTTCGTGACGGTCCTTGCCCTGCGCCTTTCCCACGTACAACGCTGCGTCGGCATTGCGAACAACATCGGCGGCGGCGCCGCCACCAGAGGACGTCGCCACACCGATCGTCGCCGTGATGGTGAGCACGCGGCCACCGACGGTGAATGGTGCGCGAAACGCATCGCGGATCCCATCGGCTGCGCTTGTCGCGCCTGCCGGATTGGCGAGGTCCTCGAGCAGGATCGCGAACTCGTCACCACCGATGCGCGCGGCCGTGTCGCCCGCGCGCACCCAGGTTGAAAGACGGCGCGATACCTCGACGAGGAGCGCGTCACCGGCGGCGTGACCCAGACCATCATTGACGGTCTTGAAGTTGTCGAGATCAAGCATCAGCACCGCGTAACAGCCGGTGCCCCGCGACAGGCGCTGGTGCGCGTGCTCGAGGCGATCACCAAAGAGCGAACGGTTTGGCAGTCCGGTCAGCGCGTCATGAAATGCCTGATGTTCGAGCTCACGCTGCAGCCGGACCCGGTTGCTGACGTCACTCGCGCAGACGATCATGGCGCGCTTGCCATCGAAGATGGTCTCGCGCGTATCGACTTCGACGTCGACCACGCTCCCGGACTTGGTGCTGTGGCGAATTCCCTCGAAATGCGTTCGCCCTCCCCGCATCGCGTGCAGGTTGGTCGCCAGTATGCCGCGATCCTCGGGCGGCCGGATGTCGGCCAGCGTGAGCGCGAGGAATTCGGCGCGGCTGTACCCGTACATCGCGAGCGCAGCACTGTTGACGGCGAGAAACGGTAGCCTTCCGTCCAGCGTCTCGGAGCCGGGAATCGTCGTGACCATCATCGCCTGTGGGTTCTCATCGAACAGCGAGCGGAACGTCTCCTCGCGCGTGGCGGCGATACGCGTCTCGTGGACAAGCGCTGCGCTGGAAGCCAGGGTCGCGGCGACGGACGCTCGCCGCCGCCTTGTGTAGAGCGTGAAGAGCAGGATCAGGACTCCCGATCCGGTCACGAGGCCCATGGATGCGACGAACGCCGCGGTGACCCCGCTCGCTGCGCTCGACGCCTCGGTGCTACTGACCGTCGCAAGTTCGGCGTCGAGCGCGGTGAAGGCGGGGTCACCACTGACCATGTCGGTGGTTGCGGCGATTTGCGTATCGCCGCGGATCATGGAAGTGATCTCCGCGGAGACCGCCCGCTGGTAGAGGTTGGTCATGGAGTCGATGACGGGCAACGCTGAGGTGGACCCCTCGGTTTGAATGAGCGCCAGAGCAGCGTTGGCATTGGCCTGCGCTGCGGCGGTGACGCGTGCCGAGTCCAGCACACCTTCCTGCTCGACGGCGATCAGGGTGCGCAACGAATTGATCGACTCCGATGCGAGTTGCCGATCAGACGACCAGGAGTGCAGCACGACGAGGGCGGCAACCACGCCGAGCGTCAGGAGCGCAGCTGCGGCGCTGCTCACCCAGAACGGAATATCCCGTGAAGACGGTCGCTGCCGGTCATGGCCTCGTCTCACTTCCTGCCTCGTGACGGTCGCGCAGCGATCTCCGGCGTGCGTCGACGCCCTTCACGCTATGCGCGCGTCCGGGCCCGGGCGGGCGGGTAGGCGAGTCCGAACAATGCCGGAACGCTGCGAGAACCCTCAACCGAGGGCGTGAGAGCGGCTCTTCCCGTTCGGCTCGAGCCCGAACTCGCCTCAGCGGCTCTCCAACAAGCCACGGACGGCTTCGAGTTCCGCCCGAATCTCCCTGAAATCGGGGGTCGTCGCGTCGCCCCGCTCCGCTGCCTGCTCGGCCCGCCCCACTGCCCCGGCAAGGGCCGTGCTCAATCCCTGGGTCGATTGCTCCGTCTCGCGGATCCACTGCCGGGCCGTACGCTCCACGCTCTGCACCGTCGCGTAGCGCAACCGCCCGGCGAGGCGATCGGCGTCCTCGTCCGCCTGTTGCCGGCGCGCTCGCTCCCGCCATCGACGACCCGCAACGCCGGGAATGTGCGCGCGGAGCTGGCGCACACCCATCGCCAGCGCACCCGGATCGTCGCTGAGAGTCACCCGGACGGACTCCACATCCACCCGGGCGCCGATATCGATGACGGGAGGAAGCTGGACACCAAAAGCCTCGCCCGTCCGCGCGACGAACTGTGCGGCGAGTTCGCGGGTGCGCTCCGTGTGCCGGTCCACCGGACCGCGCATCGCGGCGATCAGCGCCGCGCCGATGTCGTGCCGCCACGCATCGATCGCAGCCGCGATGCGATCCGGCCAGGCTGCGTCGTCTGCCGCGAGCAGGATCCCCGGCAACGCAGTACGCATCTCGTCAGCGCGTGGGTCGATCACTGTCTCGGTTGCGCGCTGACAGGCGGCCAGCAACAACGTTGCTTCGTCGTCCACTGACGCCGCAAGAGCACTCTGCGCGGTGAGAAACGCCGATCGCGCCGCGACCGCCTCCTCCGCAGGCTTCGCCGCCGCTGCTGCCTCAAGCTGCAGCATGGCATCGGCGAGCGCCAGCGCGGTGGTGGCGACCGCGACCCCGCGCTCGGTTGCGAGGCTCGTCTGTGCATCCGCAACGTCGTGCTGCAGCCACGACTGCAACGACTTGATCCCACCATCGGCGCCACCGTGACGAGCCGAAACCGCGAAGACCGTGACCTCCGACGTGCCACTGAGAGCCGACACTCGGGGTCGAACGAAGTTCAGTGCTTCGCGTGTCTCATCTGGGGTGAGGCGATCGATCTTGTTGAGACAGATGGCGATACGCGCCGCGCTCTGCGCCACGTCCTCGATGAGCCGCGCCTCCGAGGTGGAGAGTGGCGCGTCCACCGTCAGCACGAGCAGCGCGACGTCGACGCGAGGAAGGAAATCGGTCGTCGCCTGCGTGTTGTGGAGGTGAACGCTTCCAGTGCCCGGTGTGTCGACGAGCACTAGTCCGCTCTCGAGCACTTTGGCGGGATACTCGATGCTCGCTTCGCGCACGCCCTTCACGTTCCCCGGGTTCCCTTGCTCGGTGAGATATGCGGGCAGATGATTGATTGGAATCTCGACCGCCGATCCGTCCAGCAACCCGATCGTCGCCGTGGGTCGCGTGCCGTAGCGCACGAGCGCTGGAATCGCGGTCACCGGAAGCACACCGGTGGGCAACAGTTCCTCACCAAGCAGCGCGTTGATGAGTGTCGTCTTCCCGCGCTTGAATTCGCCGATCACTGCAACGTACAGGCCAACGCCGGAGAGCTTGCCGGCTGTCTCTGCAGCGAGATTTCGCTGTGCCTCCGGCAGCAGATCCAGGTCCGCGAGCGTGCGAAGCGCAGTCTCCAGTGCGGTCCCCGTTGTATGCGCAGTGTTCACGCTGACGGCGTCTGCTCCATTGCCTGATCCCGATCACGTTCGACGTTCAGTATTTCGGATGCGAAACGGTCAAAGACCTTGTGCCGGCCAATCGGAACCTGCAGCCTTCGTTGCGCGTCGCCGACCTGCACTTGAAGGTCGAGCAACCACGTCCCACGGCCGCCGCGCATGAGCAGAACGTTGTCGAACCTGAGGATCAAGCCGCCACTCGCCGAGCGCTCGACCACATTGTCTCGCTGCAACATCGCCCTAACCTCCATACGAGATGGTGATCAGGGGCTATTAGCTCAACCGGAGCGCTTCCAGAATCCAGGATCCTGCGGCGAGCCCCATCGCAGTGATTTCCACTCTACCACCGCACTGCGCTTGACTTTCTACTCGCTGACCAACGCGTCAGTCAGTGCGTCGATGCCGGCAAGGTTGGTGGCGAGCGCCGAAGGGATGGCATAGCGGGCGGCGAGCGCGCCGGGCGCCGTGTAGCTGACACGGGTGTGTCCGTCGTCATCCCAGATCAGCACACGCAACGGCAGGTCCAACGCTGCGAGCGCAACAGCTTGCATGACCGGTGTTCCCGCTTTTGGGGAGCCGAAGATCACGACCGTGGTCTCGCGCAACGCCATCCCGACGCGCTCGGCCTCACCGCTGTGATCGATCACCGCGAAGACGTTCATCCCCTTTGATTCGACGAGCGCCACAAGACGCGCAACGGTCGCCGTCACCGACGAGGGGCTGGCCTTGGTGACGATGCCGGAAGAAGTGGACGGCTCTTCGGTGTCGGGTCTGCTGCTCATGTCTCGTTCCTTGTGCGTGGTCAGTGCCGGAGTCGCGTCTTGTCGATGTCGTCGTGACTCATGCCGAAGTAGTGGGCGACCTCATGCAGAACGGTGTCCTTCACCTGGGCGATCAACTCCTCGCGCGTGTTGCACCAACGCTCGATGTGATGCTGCAGCAAGACGATCCGCTTGGGATATCCGCTGGGGCTGAAGGTCGACTCCGTGCTGCCTTGAAAGTATCCGAGCACGCGCATGTCAATCCCCCGTCCGCGGTCGTCCTCGGTCGCGTCCGGCTGAATCGTGATCATGAGGTTGTCGGCCTCCATGCGGGCGCGCAAGTCCGCGGGGATGCTGTCCAGGGCATCGGCGGCGATCGCCTCGAAGTCGTCCGGGGAAACGTGATACGCCACACCATGAGAATCGCACACGGCGCACGATGCGCCGACCCGCCTCGTGACGTACGCTCTGGAGCCTGAACAGCCCGACATGGCTCCACGCCGCTGATCTCCGGGTCGGCCTTGGTTGCATGCGCCTCCCAGCCGGTACCGAGCGTGATCAGGTCATGGCGATGGAGACGATTGGTACCGCTGCGGATGCCGGGATCGTGATCTTCGACACCGCACACGCATACGGTGCGGACCCGGCGATCCCGGGACAGAACGAGCGTCTCCTCGCGCGGGCGCTTCGCCAGGCCGGCGCCGAGCAGCGAGCCCGCATCGCCACGAAAGGCGGCATGACGCGCGCCGGTGATCAGTGGATTCCCGATGGTCGCGCCAGGACGATTCGTGCCGATTGCGAAGCAAGTCTCGCCGCGCTGGATGGACTTCCCATCGACCTGTACCTGGTCCACGCCCCGGACCCGCGCACACCCTGGCGGACCACCGTCCGCGCGCTCGCCGAGTTGCAGCGCGAGGGGCTGGTTCGCACTGTCGGGGTCGCCAACGTGAACCGCCGCCAGCTGGACGAGGCGCTCGAAGTGGTCGAGGTCGCGGCCATCCAGGTTGCGTTGAGCGTGCTCGATGACACCGCGGTGCGGGGAGGGCTTGTCGAGCTCTGCGAGGAGCGTGGAGTCGCGCTGATCGCGCACTCGCCGTTGGGTGGCCCGCGCCGAGCGAGTGGTCTCGCACGGCGCGAGCCACTCATCAGCGTCGCACGACAATGCGGTGCGAGCCCTCACGAGGTTGCGCTCGCCTGGGTGCTCGACGTCTCTCCGGTTGTCGTTGCCATTCCGGGAGCCCGGCGCCCGGAGACGGCACGGTCTGCTGCACGCGCCGCTGCACTCGCGCTGACACCGGGCGATCGCGCAGTGCTCAGTCGCGGTTTCGCATGGCCACAGCGACAGCCCGCAGAAGCATCAACCGGGAACGACGGCGAGGTGGTCATCGTCATGGGCATCCCAGGCTCCGGCAAAACCCGCTATGCGGACGAGTACATCGCCCGCGGATACCTCCGCCTCAACCGCGACGAGCGCGGCGGATCGCTGCGCGACCTCAACAGCGCACTTGACCAAGCATTCGTGGCTGGAAGCCGTCGGATCGTCCTCGACAACACATACCTCACCCGCGCCACGCGCAGTCATGTCATCGAGGTCGCGTCACGCCATCACGTGCCGGCTCGGTGCGTGTGGATCGACACGCCGCTCGCGCAGGCACAGGTGAATCTCGTGGAGCGCCTGCTCGATCGGTACAGCACGCTCCCCGATCCCGAGAGATTGCGAGTGCTCGCCCGCACCGAGCCGGGCATCCTCCTGCCGACCAACCAGATGCGCGCATATCGCGAGCTCGAACCTCCCTCCGCGGATGAAGGGTTCGCCGCCGTGGAGCAGATCCCGTTCGTTCGCGCGGCGCATCCCTCCACTGGCGCGACGGGCGGCGTGTTCGTTGCCGTGGCTGCGATGTCTGCGCCAGGCTGGGAGGCTGCTGTCGCCGGCATCCCGCGGAGGCTGCCCTGCCTGCTCTTCGACTGGGAGCCCGGCGCGCAACCCGATGCGCTGGACGCGGACGCCGCACGCCTGTCCGCTGTGCTGCATGAGCGTGTGACCACGGCCGTATGCGCGCATGCCGCGGGTCCACCGGTGTGCTGGTGCCGGCCGCCACTGCCCGGGCTCGTCCAGGCATTCGCGCGGGCGAACAACGTCGACGTGTCGCGGTCGACGCTGGTCGGAGCCGGGCCGGCGCACCGCACGCTCGCCAGGACGCTCGGAGCGGCGTATGTCGCTGTGTGATCCGACCCAAGCGGCCACGCACTCGAAATGAGCGAGAGTACGGGCATGGCAGAGCACTACGGCGCGCGCTTCTTTGGCGAGCGTGAAGCAGCCCGTTACGACGAGCTCGAAGCCGAGATGTTCGATCCCGCTGTCGTGACACCGATCGTGGACACGCTGGCGACCCTTGCCGGCACCGGCGCCGCCCTGGAAATGGGCATCGGCACCGGCCGGATCGCGCTGCCACTTGCGGCGCGTGGTGTCACCGTTCGCGGCATCGACGCGTCCGCGGCCATGGTGACAAGGCTGCGTGCCAAACCGGGAGGCGATGCCGTCGACGTCGTCATCGGCGACTTCTCGGCGACGCGTGTCGCTGGCGACTATGCGCTCGTCTACCTGATCTTCAACACGATCTTCAACCTCCAGACGCAGGACGAGCAGGTGGCGTGCTTTCAGAACGCGGCCGCACATCTCGTGAGCGGCGGCCATTTCGTCATCGAGCTCGGAGTCCCGGAGCTGCAGCGGCTGTCACCGGGGCAGGAGGTGTTCGTGTATCACGTCGATGCACGGACCATGTCGTTCGATACCTACGACGTCGTCACGCAGGGATTGGTGTCGAATCATTTCGTGTTGGACAACGACGGCCGGGTGAGCTCGTTCCCGGTGGAAGGACGTTACGCATGGCCGTCGGAGCTCGACCTCATGGCACGCCTCGCGGGGATGCGGCTGAGCGAACGGTGGGCCGGATGGAAGCGCGAACCCTTTACCAATCTCAGCGGGTCACACGTCTCCGTCTACACGAAGCAGTGAGGCGGCGCGACTAGGGGTGTGACGGCGCGGGTGGCGCTCCCTCGAGCTCGAACATCAGGTCGTCGATGTAGCAGTAGTACCAGTCCTCGCCCGGTTCGTACGACCGGATGATCGGATGGCCGATCGTCTTGTAATGCTTGGTGGCGTGCTTGCCCGGTGAATTGTCACAACATCCCACGTGCCCGCATTCCTGGCAGACACGGAGATGCACCCAATCATGGCGCCCCGCGGCCAGGCACTCGACGCATCCGGTGCCCGAGGGCGTGACGTCGTGGATTTGATCGAGGTGCTGGCAGCCGTCGCTCATGTGGATCTCCTGGAAACGTTGGCAGTTGTCGGGGAACCGGGTTCGGGGAATGTGGTCAGCTCACTGCTCCATCCAAGCAAATTTGCGGCGCCCTCGTACGAGCTCGAGAGAAACTCGCGGATCGCAGTGCGCGGGTCCGGGGACGATAACGCGTCGTCGTAGCCGTAGAGAAACTCCCCGGCGTCAATGCTCCATCCGGCTTCGTGCGGCCGCAGGGTCACCGCCTCGATGCCGTCAGGGGCGGGGTACGCGTAGGAGAAGAATGCCGGTGCCGCCAGACGGTGATCGCCGGGCCACCACCCTGCGCAGATCTCCTCGGCGTCAGAGCTGAACGTGGTGATGACGTTGGTACCGGGCGCCGCATCCACGAGCCGGCCGGAGTAGCGCGTGAGCGCGAGGTCAAAGGATCCCCAGAAGAAGTGCACCGGCGTGGTGCGGCCGCGGAACTGTGCGCGATGCTCCTTCATGACGATGTCGACCATCGTCAGCACGGTGTGAAATCGCTCCGCCTGAGCGGGGTCGTATGTCGCGTGGGTGCGGTCCTCTGGAAAGGGAATCGGGTCCGGCACCTCTGACGGAGTCACCGAGATGCTGACGTCGATTCCCATGCGCCCCAGCGCGTCCATGACGTCGCGATAGAAGTCCGCGACGGCACCTCCGAGCGGGCGGCGTTCGATCTGTCCATCGCTGCTCCGGAGCACGAGGACGTGGTCGTGCAGGTCGAGTTCGGCATCAAACGTGCGCAGCCCTATCGGTACTGGAGATGAGGCCAGTCCGCGCGCGCTGACGTACAGCGGAACATTGGCCCAGCCGGGCTCGAAAGGGCTGAGCGCGAGGCGGAGCTTGCCAATCACCTGCGTGTACATGTGCAGCGTGTCGCGCGTCTCGCGCCATTCCGCGTACGGGAGCGCCGGCCACCCTCCGGAGGTGTCGCCCATCTCCCCATGATGATGCTCGCGGGCCAGGTCATGACGTGACGGCTGCTGGTTGTCGCCGCAGCCTGCGCAGGCTACTGTGACGGCTTCGTGAGCGAAGCTCCCGTGACCGCCGCCCCGCAGGTGCACGCGTCAACCTGGTCGCCGCTGCGTCAGGGCGTGTTCCGGGCGATATGGATCGCCGTCCTGGTCAGCAACATCGGCCTGTGGATGCAGACCGTCGGCGCCCAGTGGCTTCTGATCGACCAGCCGCATGCCTCAGTCCTGGTGGCGCTCGTGCAGACCGCGGACGCGCTCCCGGACGTCATCTTCGGCGTGGTGGGCGGCGTGCTCGCGGACATGTTCGACCGGCGCCGGTTGCTGATCGCCGTGAACGCATTCATGGCGGCCGTCGGGATTGTCCTCGCGGTCCTGACGTTTGCCGGGCAGATGCCGCCGGCGCTGTTGCTGTCCTTCACGTTCGTGCTCGGCTCGGGGTCGGTCGTCTCGACGCCGGCATACCAGTCGCTGATTCCGGACCTCGTGCCGCGGACAGAGATTCAGGCCGCATCGACGCTCGGATCGATCAGCGTCAACCTCGCTCGCGCAATCGGCCCTGCGATTGCCGGCGTGCTCATTGCCCGGATCGGCGTCGGAGCAGTCTTCTCCATCAACGCGGCGACATCGCTCGCGTACGGCATCGTCGTCTTCGCCTGGCACCCGAAGACGGAGGAGTCGACGCAACTGCCGGAGCGCTTCGTCTCGGCGCTCCGTGCCGGCGGCCGGTACGTCCGCTACTCGCCGGTGATGCGGCGAATGCTGCTTCGCTCCGCGCTGTTCCTCGTCCCCGGCAGCGCGTTGTGGGCGCTGCTCCCCCTGGTGGCAACACAGCGCCTTCACCTCGGCGCCAGCGGGTACGGGCTTTTGCTTGGCGCTCTTGGTGTGGGCGCGGTGGCAGGCTCGTTCGTCCTGCCCAAATTACGCACGGCGCTTTCCCCGAATCGACTGCTGCTGGCCGCGAGCCTCGCGTACGCCGTAGTGATGGTGGTGGTCGTGCTCGTCCCGAGCGTGATCATCGCGGTCGTCGCGCTTCTTCCGGCGGGACTTGCATGGATCACGGTGCTGTCCACGATGAACGCGTCACTGCAACTCTTCCTTCCGCAGTGGGTGCGCGCACGAGGGCTGTCGGTCTACCTCACCGTGCTCTTCGGCAGCCAGGCTGCGGGCGCGATCATCTGGGGATTCGTCGCTGACCCGAAAGGGGTGCTCCTCGCCTATCTCATCGCGGCGGCACTGATGGCCGGCGGCGCTGCCACCATCCGGATCTGGCCGCTCTTCGACACCGCAGGCATGGACCGCGCGACTGTCGCGACTTCGCCGCCCGAGCTTGCCGTGGAAGCGTCACCGGAGCATGGCCCCGTGGTCGTCAGGATCACATACACCATCTCGACAGAGCGAGAGGACGCGTTTCTCGGCGCGATGGTCCGCGTACGCCTCTCGCGACT
>JBEKKP010000084.1:0-10689 GCA_050010655.1 Candidatus Dormibacteria bacterium | reverse complement strand
TCCGCGCACGCGATCACCTCCAGCGTGCCAATGCCGTACAGCGGCAGACCGCGAGCATGGGCAATGCCAAGCGCTCCCGCCATCCCGGCGCGAACGCCCGTGTACGTCCCGGGTCCGGTCACCACCACGACTGCGCCGTCGACGCGGCCCAGCAACCGGACGAGCATCCGCGGCAGGGATGTGGCCACTGGCGCGTCATGGATGACGTCGGCGTCGATCAACTCGCCGTCCGGAGACGCGAGGACGCACACGACCCTCGACCTCGATGAGGTGTCGATCGCGAGCACGCTCACCCGTGAAGCCCGTCCGCCCAGGCACCGAGCAGCCGCTCGGGCGCTCCCTCCGGCGGGCTGATCACGCGCGTGCCGTCCTCATCGATGTCGATGGTGAGTGACGCCGAGCCGTCCTGGTGCGGGGCGTGCTCGCCCCACTCGACGATCACGACACCGCCGGACTGGAGCATGTCCTCGACATCGAGGAGGCGGATGTCCGCGCCAGGCCCCAGCCGGTACAGATCCAAGTGATGGAGGACCTTCGCGCCAGCCCGATACACGTGGTGGAGGACGAACGTCGGCGAGCGCACGATCCCCGGATCGATGCCCATGCCGGTGGCGATGCCCCGGACCAGCACCGTCTTCCCGGCGCCGAGCTCGCCACTCAGGAGAATGAGGTCGCCCGGCTCGACACGGGTGCCGATGCGCTCGCCGAGCGCCAGCGTGTCGGCCTCGGTCGCGCAGCGGACGGGTGCCCAGACGGTGCTCATGCGAAATGCCGCGAGCTGGTCCGCGGCCGGGGCGCCGGCCCGCCATCTTCGTGATGGAGCACGACCACGGTGGCGCCCTCGGTGAGCCTGCCCACCACCGTGAGCGGAGCCAGATCGGCCGGCCACGACTCCAGCAGCGCCGTGACGGCCGCCTCCGGGAGCGTCGCGACCAGCTCGAAATCCTCGCCGCCGCCGACTGCGAGGTCCGGCCATGATGCCCCGAAATCCGTCACCAGCGCCGGCTCCACCGGCAGCCTGTCGAGCCAGATCTCGGCGCCGCAGCCGGAGAGATCGGCGATTCGCTCGAGCTCGATGAGCAGCCCATCACTGATATCGCCTCCGGAGCGCACGCCCGCAGCCACCAACTGGAGCCCCTCGGCGATCCGGGCCACGGGTGAGAGCTGGGCGTCGATCCAGGCCCGTTCCTGATCGGACAACTCGCCGCCACCGTCGAGAAGGAGCCGCAGACCGGCTGCGGCCCGCCCGAGCAAGCCGGTCACGACGATTCGGTCGCCGGGACGGCCCCGGTCACGTCTGAGCGCCTCGCCGGCGACGAGCGTCCCGCCGACCGTGACGTCGAGGACCAGTGGACCGTCGATCGCGCTGACATCACCGCCCGCCAGGGCGCATCCAGCGGCGATCGCGGCGCCGCAGAGCCCGCGCTGGATCTCGAGCACGTCCTCGAAGCACGTGCTCGAGGCGGCACAGAGGGTCGCCGTGCACCAGGCCGGGGCCGCGCCCATCGCGGCGAGATCCGAGAGCGCGATGGCGAGCGCGCGAGCCCCAAGACGCCGTGGAGTGATCCAGGACCGCCGGAAATCGACACCTTCCACCAGGGCATCCTGGCTGACGGCGAGATCGGATCCGGGCTCCGGGGACCACACCGCGGCATCGTCGCCCGAGCCGATCGCAAGGGCCCCTGATGTGGTCCGAGCGATCTCGGCGAGAGCCCGAAGCAGGGACGATTCACCGACGTCGGCAAGGCTCGGCCCTCCCTCGTCGAAGCCCCGCTCGGCCATCCGATCTCCTGTCAATGTCACGCGTCCGCAATATACGTGGGCCGCCCCAGGGGTACCGTGGCCGCCAAGGCGCGGCTTGCGCTCCGCGTATCAAGCTCGCTATGGTGCGGCGGGGACGTACCGCTCGACACCTACTAGGCGAAGGCGGCAAATGGATAACGGAGGATGCCTATTTTGACGTGGAGCCGGAAGGTGGCCCTGTGTGCAGCAGGCGTCATCGCCCTTCTGGCCACCGGAATCGGAACCATCCCGGACACTCAGGCAAACACTTCATCGCAAAACGGGGCGCAGGCGCCGAGCTCTGCGATCGCAGCGCTGCAGCAGCGGCGCGCGCAACTCATCGCAGAGCTCGCCGCGATGCAACCCAACCTGAGCGCCGCGGGCGGTGCCGTGAATTCCGCGGAGGGGATGTTCAACGCCCAGCAGCAAAAGGTGTTGAACGAACGCAACCAGCTCGCGAAGCTGAACGCAACCCTGCTCTCGCTGAGCAGCGAGTTGAACAGCAACAACGCGACCGCCGCGCAGGACAAGGCACAGCTCGCCGCCATCACGCGCGCCACGTACGAGACGAGCGGCAACGACCAGGTGCTCGCCGCTGTGCTCAGTGCGCAGTCCTTCAACCAGGCGATCGACGAGCTCAAGGCTGCGAACCAGGTGTCGCAACAGGTGCTCGCCCTCGTCGAGCGGCTCGCGGCGTCCAACCATGCGATCGTCGCCGAGCAGACGTCGATCCGCTCGGACGCCGCGTCAGCCGAAACGCTTGAAGGGCAGCTCGCGGCGCAGAGCGACCGGCTCATCACCATCCTCGAAAACCGCAACACGCTGTTCGCCGGCCTCACCGGACCCGCGCGTCAAATCGCCGCGGAAATCGCGAACATCGACAATCAGATCGCATATCTCGAAGCCGGTCCTCACGTCGGATCCGGTTCGTGTGGCAACCACTTCGCCTACGGCTTCTGCACGTACTACGTCGCAACGCGGCGGTGCGTACCGTGGCTCGGTAATGCGAGCGGCTGGTACATCGCGGCGAGGGAGATGGGATACCAGGAAGGCAGGGCGCCCGTGGCAGGTGCGATCGTCGTGTTCTGGCCGGGTGTGGACGGTGTGAGCCCGGAGGGTCACGTCGCGTATGTCGAAGCGGTGGGGCCGGCAGAGGGAATCCCCGCCGGTAGCTTCAAGCTCTCCGAGATGAACTTCGCGGGCTGGAACCGCGTGGACTACCGCGTGATCAGCGACACGAGCAACGACATCGAAGGCTTCATCTACGGGCAGTAGCCGCCTCGAGCGCCTGTCGGAGGAGCTCCTGAGCCGCCGGTAAGGCGTCCACCACGTCGGAAGCGAGTGCACCGGCACGTCCACGCCGAGCCTGCACCATCAACCCGGCTTGCGCGTGCACGGACACGCCGGCCACTGCAGCGTCATAGGGCGAGAGTCCCTGTGCGAGCATCGCGCCGATGAGCCCCGCGAGCACATCACCGGTGCCGCCGGTCGCGAGCGCGACGATGTGATGTCGATCGACGTGCGTGGGATGGTCTGACGCCGCGACGACCGTCTCCGCGCCCTTGAGCGTGACCACGATCCCAGTGCGACTCGCGTAGGCCTCGGCGGTGGCGATGCGATCTGCCTGCACCGTCTTGGTGTCCGTTCCGACGAGGCGGCTCATCTCTGCAGGGTGCGGCGTGATCACGACACGCTGTGCGCAGCGTTTCCAGTCGAACCCGGACTCCGCAACGATGTTCAACGCATCGGCGTCGACGACGGCCGGGCACGGCAGGTCGACGAGCAGGTCGAGCAGTGCGTTGACCGTCTCCGGCGCGCGACCGAGCCCAGGTCCGATCACCAGCGCGTCCGCGCCTTTCAGTCGCTCGCGAATCGTGGGAAGCGCGTCCGGATGAAGCACGCCCGTCCCGCCGTCCGGCAATGCCGTCGGCATGATCTCGAGGCATCCCGCGGCGACGATCGTGTGGATCGATTCAGGGATGCACACCTCGACAAGCCCTGCACCGCCACGCGCGGCTCCTATCGCTGCCAGCTTCGGCGCACCCGTGAAGTGCTTCGAACCCGCGATCACCACCACTCGACCGAACGTGCCTTTGTTGCCGTCATCAGGCCGGGCCGCGAGCACGAGCCCTGCTGGAACCTCGGGGAGCGCGCGGCGCCGGCCACGCCCGCGATTGACGGCAACAGCAATCGCGAGGCCGCCGTCGTGCGTCAGCGACAGCGCGATACCGGTCGGCTCGCCGCGAACGTGCACCTCGGGAGCGCCACCACGGCGGCGGACCACCTCGATCTCCTTGTACGTCGGGATGCGTTCGCCCATCGAACCGTAGAGCTTCTTGACCGCCTCCTTGGCGGCCCACCTGCTCGCCCAGCGCTCGGGCTTGGCAGCGGCGTACCGCTGCTCACTGTCGGTGTAGATGCGCTGCGCAAATCGTGGATGGCGCCGCAGCGCTCCCGCGATGCGATCCACCACGGTGACGTCGACCCCGACCACCATCGTCATCCGACGACTATTCCACAGTCACCGATTTCGCGAGGTTGCGCGGCTGGTCCACGTCGCAGCCGCGCTGGACGGCGACGTGATACGCGAAGAGCTGCAGCGGGATGACGTTGATGAGTGGCGAGAACACTTCCGAGCAACCCGGCACGGCGATCGTCGTCGCGAATCCCGCGTCGAACGGATCCTCACCCTCGGTGACGAGCGCGATCACCGGCGCGTCGCGCGAGTGCACCTCCTGGATGTTGCTCACCATCTTCGGCAGCGTCGCCGAGCGCGTCGCGATGGCGACCACGGGGACGTCGGGCTCGAGCAGCGCGATGGGGCCGTGCTTCAACTCGCCGGCCGCATAGCCCTCCGCGTGCACGTACGAGATCTCCTTGAGCTTGAGCGCACCTTCCATCGCGATCGGGAAGTTGATGCCCCTGCCGATGAAGAGCGCGCTCACCGCGTGCGCATACCGCTGACCGAGATCGACCAGCAGCGGCTCGAGCTCGAGCGTCCGGGTCAGCAGATCCGGAATGCCCCGCAGCTCGGCGACGAGCCGCTGATGCTCCGCGACGTCGAGCGTGCCGCGCGCATCGCCGAGGCGAAGCGCGAGCAAGAGCCCGCACACCATCTGCGTCATGAACGTCTTGGTCCCGGCAACGGAGATCTCAGGCCCCGCCTGCATGTACAGCGCCCCGTCAGCCTCGAGTGGGAGTGCACTCCCGACGACATTCGTGATTGCAATCACCTGTGCACCGGCCTGGTGCGCCTGACGCACGGCGGCGAGCGTGTCGGCGGTCTCACCCGATTGCGACACGGCAATGACGAGTGAGCGCGGGCCCACCAGTGCCTCGCCGTAGCGGAACTCGCTCGCCGCCTCGACCTTGCAGCGGATCTTGGCGAGATGCTCGATTGCGTACCCGGCAACCATCGCGGCATACCACGCGGAGCCGCAGGCAACCAGCACCACCTCGTCGACATCCGCGAGCCGGTCCGCGGCCATCCCGAGCTCGGGGAGCACCACCATCCCGAGGTCGTCGATGCGGCCTCGCAGTGCGTTGCGCACCGCGTCGGGCTGCTCGTGAATCTCCTTGAGGAGGAAGTGCGGATAGCCGTTCTTCTGCGCCTGCTCGGCCTCCCAGTCGATGGTGACGATGCGCGCCTCGACAGCGGTGCCGTCCAACTGCTGCACCGATATCCCGTCAGGTGTCGCCGTGACGATCTCGCCTTCGCCAAGCAGCGCGATGCGCTTGGTGTAGGGGATCAGCGCGGTGATATCGCTGCTGACGAACACCTCGCCGCGCCCGAGCCCGACGACCAGTGGCGCATTCATCCGCGCACCAACCACGCGGTCCGGCTCGTCCGCGGAGATCGCCACCAGCGCGCAGGCACCCTCCATGCGGTTCAGCGCACTGCGCACCGCGCTCGCGAGGTCGCCGTGGAACGCATCCTCGATCAGGTGCGGCACCACTTCGGTGTCGGTCTCACTGAGAAATTCGTGGCCGCGCGATATCAGCTCCGCGCGCAGCTCACGGTAGTTCTCGACGATGCCGTTGTGGATGACGTGAATGCGCCCGGTGCAATCCTGGTGCGGATGCGCATTCTCGAGTGAGGGACGTCCGTGCGTTGCCCAGCGCGTGTGGCCGATGCCGACGTTGCCGGAAGGCGTTCCCTCAGCGTCCACCTGGCGCGCGAGATCGGCGACCTTGTTGGTGTTCTTGACGGTGGCGACACCACCGTCCGCGTCGATGATCGCGATCCCGGCCGAGTCGTAGCCCCGGTACTCGAGACGCCGAAGGCTGTCGAGCAGAATCGGTGCTGCGGGACGGGGGCCGGTATAGCCGATGATGCCGCACATAGGACCTCTCTGAAACGGACGTTGCGGGAACGGGTTACGTGCCGGTCGGGCTGGGTGACGGGGATGGTGTGGGTGACGGCGGCGGTGTTGGGACAGTCCCCATCACGATGGTGACCGTCACCGTCTTCACCGAAAGGGTGACACCCGGGGGCGCGGAGATGGCGACGGTCTGCGTGTACGTGCCGGTGATGCCACCGAGGGGGATCGCGACCGTACCAAGGGAATCGAAGGAGTTGAGGAGGTCCTGCGGCCCGGTCACCACCACCGAGAACGGGCTGACCACGATGTTGATCAGGTAGTGACCCTGGGATGGGCTCCCGACGATCTTCGGCTCCACCGCAACGATCCTGCTGGTCACGTCGGCATTGATGGCGATGCTGATGCTCACGTCCGTCGGCTGGACGCCGACATTGTTGAGCCGCTGGTTGCTGGAGTTGTACACGAGGACCGGCACCTGCTCCTGGAAGTTCGCCTTCTGGTTGCTCAGGTTGACTGTCGCGCGCGCCTGGATGTTGGCAAGCTCATGCGCCGGCCCTTCGACCACAACGGTCGAGGGTGACGCCTGCTCGGTGCCGCTCGCGTAGCCCACCGGTGGGGGGTTGGTGATCGTGATCGTCACCGCAACCGACTTGGACGTGAAGACGTCGACGTCGACCTGCAGCGTCGTGGGTGGCTCGATGAGCTCGATGTTCGGATCGCTGCTCGTGATCGTCATGGGAATCGAGTACGTGCCACCGCGATTCACGGCCGCCCAGCTCACGTTGACCGTGAGCGCATTCGTGGTCAGCGAGTCGAGCGTGTCCTGGTCGCCGCCCACGCGAACCACGACGTTGTTCACCGGATGCACCAGCACGAAGCCGGCCGGAATATTCGCCGGGCTCTGCGGAACGGGGAGCGAAATCGTCTTTGTCTCGGGGGGATTTCCCGCGTAGACGACACCGACCCACGTGACGAATGCGATGAAGAAGCACAGCACCTTGAGCTTCCAGTTCCGCCGGATGAACCCTGGCACTCTCACGGATGTGAACGGCGCCCCAGGGTGCGCAGCGTGCCGACACGCTGCAGCGGATGGAGCATCGCCGAGCGGCCGGACCCGCCTTCCCTTGTGAGGAGTTCAACCAACATCTCGTGCAACTTCGCCTGGTCGAGACCGCGGTAGATCTTGCCGTCGTGCGCGACGCTGATCAGGCCCGTCTCCTCGCTGACGATCAGGACGACGGCGTCGCTCTGCATCGTGAGTCCGAGGGCCGCGCGATGACGCGTCCCCATCCGGCCGACACCGGGCAACGTCTCCGCCAGTGGGAGCACGCAGCCGGCAGCAACGATGCGGCTCTCGCGGATGATCACGGCGCCGTCATGCAGCGGTGATCCCGGGATGAAGATCGTCGCAAGCATCTCGGCGGTGACATCGCCGTCGACGTGCACGCCGGTCGCCGCGAGATTCTCGAGGCCGGTCTCGCGCTCGAAGACGATGAGTGCGCCGACCTTGCGCTCGGCGAGCGAACCCGCCGCACGCAGCACCTCGTCCACCGTGCTCGCGTACGCCAGTTCCGGGTGACGCCCCAGCACGGTGCGCACAGTGCCGAGCCGGCCGACCTGGTCGAGTGCACGGCGTAGCTCCGGTTGGAAGAGGACGATCGCCGCAATCACGATCGCCTGCGTGCCGTTGTTGAAGATGAACTCGAGCAGGCGGAGGTGCAGCAGTTGCGCCGCCCAGCCGACGGCAAAGATCACGCCGAGACCGAGCAGCAGCTGCACCGCCTGGGTGCCCCGGATGAGCTTCAGCAACTGGTACAGCAAGAAGGCCACGACGAGCACGTCGAGGGCGTCGCGCCAGCTCAGGCTCTGGAGGAAGAAGTGCGCGTTGCGCAGCAGGTCACTCATGCCGCGACACCACCGTCGGCATAGATGAGCGCGAGCAGCGCCTGTTGCACCCACAGGCGGTTCTCCGCCTGGTCGAACACGACTGATTGAGTTCCGTCGATCACTGAATCCGTGATCTCCTCGCCGCGGTGCGCGGGCAGGCAGTGCATGATGCGAACCGCTGGCGGGGCAAGCGCGACCAGCGCGTCGTTGACCTGCAGATACGCGAAATCCTCGCGCCGGCGTTGCTGTTCGGTCTCCTGCCCCATGCTGGTCCAAACGTCGGTGTAGATGATTTCGGTATCGCGCAACGCCGGCGCCGCCTCGTGCGTGATCTCGAATGTGGTGCCGGGCGCGCGCAGCCGGGCGGCTTTCTCGACCACATCGGGGCGCGGCTCGTAGCCGCGTGGACAGATGACCCGCAGATGCACCCCGAGCAGCGCTGCCGCGTAGATCCAGGAGGTGCAGACGTTGTTGCCGTCGCCGATGTAGGCGACGGTCGCACCCGACAGCCGTCCGGTCACCGCGCGAACGGTCATGCAATCGGCGAGCACCTGGCATGGATGCTCGGAGTCGGTCAGCGCGTTGATGACCGGCGAATTCGCCGCGCCGGCGATGGTGACCAGGTCGCGATGGGACACGAGCCGCGCCACGATGCCGTCGGCGTAGCGGTCCAGGATGCGGCTGATGTCGGCGGCCGACTCACGCTCGCCGAGCTGGACTTCGGGGTTGAAGAGCGCGATCGGGTGCCCGCCGAGACGGTGGATCGCCACCTCGAACGACACGCGCGTGCGGTTGCTGGGACGTTGAAAGATGAGCGCAAGCGAGCGGCCCGCGAGCGGGCTGCCGAGATCGCGCCCCGATTTGGCCGAGTCGGCCAGGTCGAGGACGGCAATGATCTCGTCGGTGCTGAGGTCCGCGATGCTGAGCAGATCGCGTCCGGCGAGCGATGGACTCATCCGTCCATATGGTTGCACCGCAGCACCGATCGCGCGCCCCGCGCGCAAAGCCGCGCGCGGAGTGTCACACGCTATACCGTCACTGCGTGGATATCGCGGTGGTCGTGAACGGCGGGATGGCCGAGACGCTGCAGTCGACACCGCTCCTGCGGACGCTGCGAGCGGGCTATCCGACGGCTCGTATCGCGCTGGTCTGCCCGACCACGGCGGTGGACGTTGCCGACGGCATCCCCCCTGTCGACAAGGTCGTGCCGCTTGCAGGATTGCGCGGGCGGAGGACCGGCGGGCTCCGCCTCTGGTCGACGCTCCGCGGCCTCCGTCTCGATGCCGTCTTCCTCTGCACGTCCGGCGCCGCTCCCGCCACGGCCGCGTATTTCGCGGGCATCCCGCAGCGCAGCGGGGTTGGCGGCGGGATCGGGTTGCTCCTCACGGGGCGCGTCAAGCCGAGGCGCGCCGAGAACCAGGCCGAGACGTGGCTGCGCCTCGCCGAGGTGGGAGGCGTCCACCAGCAACTGCACAGCCCGGTGTACGAGCCCGGACCCGAGGCCAGGCGTCGCGCCGAGCAGGTGCTGCACGGCACGGGTCTCGCGGACGGGCGGCTCCTCGTGGCGATCGCACCGGGCACCGGGTACGCCGAGGGCAGCACCACGCAGGCCGCCACCACCGCCTGGGACCCGGAGCGCTGGGCGCACCTCGCCAACCAGCTCGCCCAGCGTCACGGTGCGGGCATCCTGCTCGTGGGTTCCGCGCACGACCGGGCCGCGGCGGAGCGCACCAAGATGGATTTGCGGGCATCAGCGACCGATCTCGTCGGTGAGGTCGATCTCGCGACCCTCGCCGGGGTGATCGCCCGCTGCGACCTCCTGGTCGGCAGCGACACCCCGCTGCTCCAGCTCGCGGCGGCGATGGGGACCCCGACAGTCGGGCTGTTCGGTCCCACCGACGGCGCTCGATGCGGCGCGTACGGGGCCGCCCACCGCGTGGTCCAGGCGGTGGCGCCACCTCGCTTCGCGGATGGGATCGCCACCGCCGCGAGCATGGACCAGATCCGCGTCGAGGACGTGCTCGCCGGGATCGAGGCGACTCTCTGAGGCTCGCGCCCTACCGGATGTACATGAGGGCGCGCTTCAGCACATCGAGGTTGTCCAGGGCGTAGCCCGTGCCCCGAACCGCGCACAGCTGGGGCTGGCTGTCGCGGTGCACCTCGATCCCGGTTGCCGTGGCGATGGCGCCGTCGAGCCCTTCGAGGCGCGCGCCGCCGCCACAGAGGAGGATGCCCTCGCGCTGGATGTCGTTCTTCAGGCGCGCCGGCGTGTCCCCGAGGACAGCGTCGAGCGCCTCGAGGATCGGACGCAGGTGCGCGTCAAGGCACGCAAGCAGCTCGGTGGAGGTGATCGTGAGGCTCACCTCGCCCGATTCCCCGCTGCCGGTCACCTCGAGGGTGCGTTCCTCGTGCGGGCCGACCCGGGCCAGCGAGGCGATCACCTCCTCGGTCGTCGCGGCGTCGAGCGTCACGCCGTGGGCAGTCCGGATGTGGTCCTCGACACACGCGTGCAGGCGCATGCCGCCGTGCCCGGGCAGGCTGCGGCCGCTCACCGTCCCCTCGAGGGCCATGACCGCGACGTCGGTCTTGCCGGCGCCGACGTCGACGACGAGGTGCCCGTTCGGCCCGCTCAGGCGGATCCCGGCCCCCATGGCCGCGGCGAGTGGCGCGTCGAGCAGGTACGCGGTTCGAGCGCCCG
>JBEKKP010000083.1:0-13873 GCA_050010655.1 Candidatus Dormibacteria bacterium | reverse complement strand
GTTCCTGGCAGCTCGCCACGCCAAGTGCTGCCAGCCCTCGCTCCGTCTCGTCGCGCCGCCGCCGGTACTCGCTGCCGCCGACGTCGTGATGGCTGCCGGTGTCGCAGCCGACCAGGATCGCGTCGGGCCACGGCCAGGGCAGCGACTGCTCGGCGCCGGTGTGGCAGTCGAGCAGGAGCACGCCGCGGTCCGGCGCGCTGACGACCGCGCGCTGATCGAGTGGACCGCAGGGAATCCCGAGCACGTCACGTTCCGCGGAGAGCGCCACCGCCGCGAGGTTGCGAGCGGTCATCGTCGCGCCGAGCATCCGAAGGATGGCCGTGGCCACGGCGACGATGAGCGCCGCGGACGATGCGAGACCGGCTCCCGCGGGAAGCGTTGCCGCGATGCCGATCTCCACAGGTGGGACGACCAGTCCTTCATTCCGGAGCGCGACCACTGCGGCAAGCACGTGGTCCCCGGCACCGCCGGCCGGCTCCGCGCCATCGCGGATGACCGTGATGCCGTCGCTTGCGGCCAGGTACCGGCCGGAGCCGCTCGGACGCACCGCAGCCGCGATACCAAGGCCGACGGCGACGCAGAGCACGATGCCGCCCGCGTAGTCGACGTGCTCCCCCACCAGCGTGCAGCGTCCGGGCGCCCACGCCGTCGTCGCGCTCGATCCGGTGCCGCCCGCCATCTCGAGCGTCCGAATGGCAGCAGCGGTCGTCAGTTCCCGGGTGTCACCGATCGGCATAGACGTGGTGGAAGGGATACCACTGTTCAGGGTGGGCTCGGATCGCAGGTTCCACGCACGCAGCGATCCGCCCGATGACGGCCGTCTCGTCGTCGGACGCATCGATGGCGGGATGGATCTCGAGCACCCAGCCGCGGCCTTCGCGGCGGCAGGTGACCGGCAGGATCACCGCGCCGGTGGCCGCCGCAAGACGTGCCGGAACGGCGCTGCAGCGCACTGGTCCGCCGCAGAAGGGCACGACCACTGTGGGGCCGGCCTCCGGGACGTCGAGCATGAGCGCGACGGTCCTCCCCCGCCGCAGCGCCCGAAAGAGGCCGCGCGCGGACTGCCGGACCGTGAAGATCTCGAGCCCCTTGCGCTGCCGCGAGAGCATCACCATCTCGGTAATCGCAGGCGAGACGACCGGCGCCATCACCGTGCTCAGATGCAGTCCGAGCCCGAGCGAGGCGCTCGCCGCCATGTCCCAGTTGCCGAAGTGCGGTAGCACCACCATGCTGCCCTTGTCTCCGGCGTTGAGATGCTCGGCACCGATTACGCGGAACTCCTCCAGCACCTGCGCGGACGTGAGCGGCTCCGCCCACATCGAGTCGACGATCATCCGCACGTACTCCTGGTACGAGCGCCGCGCGAGAGCAGCCGCGGCCGCGTGGTCGAGATCGGGCTGGAGGCGATGGTGGTTGGCCGCTGCCCGCACCCGGTCAGCCTGGCTGAGCCGCGCGTACCAGGCCGCGCCGACAGCAGCCGCGACTGGTGCTCGGAGCGGGCCGATCGTGCGCGCCGTTCGAGTGAGCAGCGTCAAGACGGCGGCGGGGACGTTCCGCCCGGCTCCTCCCGATTGCGGCTCGGCGGTCAGCGCAGTGTTCCGGCTCCCGCTGTCGCCACTGCGAGCAGCGGCTGGATCAGCACCACAAGAACGATGCCCGCGAAACAGGCGACGCCGGCAACCACGCGCGAGAGCACGGGCGTCGCGCCCAGCGTGAACGGCACCTCGTCACCGGCATCCGAGTACAGCGTCGCGACGAGACGCACCGTCGCGATGATCGTGAGCAGCGTTGCGCCAACGGCGACGACCGCCAGCCAGCCGTAGTGCGTGTCGGCGGCACTCGAGATCAGCAGGACCCGAGAGAGGAAGCCGGCAAGCGGCGGCACGCCGCCCAGCGTCGCCATCGACACGGTCAGCAGCAGCGCTGCCGGAGCCGAGCGGTGGCCCAGACCGCGGACATCGTCGATGCTGTCGCCGATCCCGGCGGCCTGGAGCATCGAGAGGACTCCGAACGCGGCAACCGTCGCGACGGCGGTGATGCCGAGCCCGCTCAGGAACGCGGTCACCCCGAAGGCGGGAAGCCCGCGTGACCCGTTGGAGAACGCGAGCAGACCGAGCAGCAACATGGCCGCCTGCGCGCTGACCAGCTGACCGATGAGCCGCGAGACCGTCGTCTCCCGCAATGCGCTCAGTGCCGCATGGCCGAGGGCGACGGCAGCGACGATCGGCACGAGCCAGCGCCAGATGCTGACGTCAGGCCCGAAACCCGCAACCGTCACGCGCGCTAGAGCGGCGCCGCCGGCAACGACACTCATCGACACGATGAACGCGGCGGCTCCTGCTGGAACATTGGTCGCCACTCGCCCCACCCACTGCCGCAACGGGAAGACGCCGAGCGTGCCGCAGAGGCCGATGACGATGAGCACGACCGCGATCGCAAGATCGCCGGTTGCAACGGTCGGAAACTCGTGAATGAACGCGATGTCGGTGCTTCGGGTAATCCCGTACAGCAACACGAGTCCGTAGAGCACCCCCGCCAGCGCCACGCTCCCTTCGATGAGGTGCTCAAACGACGAAACAGCGCCGCGCGGATTGGTCTTGACGAGCGACCCGAGGCCCACGAGGCAGACCAGCAACACCGCCAGCGAGACAAAGAGCGTGGTCATCTCACTTTCCGCGCCGAGAGCTTCGACTGCTGCCGTCGCGACGAGAATCAGCGCGTAGAACGCTCCCGAGCGTTGCGGGATGGTGCGCACCGCCGAATCGGTGATCAAGCATGAGAAAAGCGCGGTGACGCACGCGAGGATCGCGACGAACAGCGCAAAGCTGTCCATGACGAACCCGCCGCTCCAGACGGTGATAGCCACCCCGGAAAGCACGTGACGAAGGCCGAGGAGGATCAGGCCGCACGCCGCCAGTGAGCCTACGAGGCCGATGCACGCGATCCAGCGATGAATATCAGGACGTATTCCCGGTCTGATCACCGCAACGAGGGCGGAGACGAGCGCGGTCCCAAGGAGCATCGCCTCGGGAAGGAGGGCGAGCGTCAGGGCGTGCCCGAAATCAGCAACAGCACAGCGGCCGCGACGAGCGGGATGAGCACCGTCAGGTCCAGCAGCGTGACGTCTTTCACGCGCACGAACTGGTCGCGCACCGGTCCGAAGAACACCCGATTCGCCACCCAGAGCAAGCCGCCGGTGGTCACGATGATGCTCGACATCACGAGGACGGTGGCGATGCGATGGATCGGGAATGAACCGGCGAACACCATGAAGTCTCCGGTGAATCCCGCGAGCAAGGGGACGCCGATGACGCTTGCTGCCGCGACGAGCCAGAACCCGGCCAGGCGCGGGGCCTGAGTGACGAGTCCTCCCATCGCCCGGATGCTCGTGGTCCTGGTGCGCTCCTCGAGTGCCCCGCTGACCAGCGTGAGCATCGCCGAGCCGAAACCCTGTCCGGCCAGCAGCAGCACGGCGCCCACCAGCGCGACTGATGTCTGCGCGCCGATGGCGAGCAGCACAAGCGACATCTGCGCCACGTTCATATAGCCGATGAATCGTCGCAACTCGTCCTGACGGAGCGCGCCGATGCTGCCCCAGAACGCGCCGACCACAGCGAGCCCGGTGATGGCGAACGAGTAGTAGTGCGCGGGCACCGGGAAGACCACGAGGCTGATGCGCATCATCCCGTAGGCGCCGAGCAGCAGCATCGTTCCGGAAAGAATCGTCGCGACACCCGCACTCGCCTTGGTCTGCGCTTCGAGCATCCACGTGTGCACCGGGAAGATGGCCATGGCTATGGCAAACGCGCCGAAGCTCAGCCAGAACCCGACTGTCTCCGCCGTGACCGAGAACGACGTCAGGTCGACGCTCATGTCCGAGGATTGCGCACCGGCCTCCACCACGATGATCGCGACCGTCGCGATGATCAGCGCGAGCGACAGCGCGTGGAATCCGGCAAACCATGCGGCGGCTCGCCGTGCGCCGTCACCGCCCCAGATGCGGATGAGCAGGTACATCGGCACGAGCAACATGCCCCAGAACGCCGCGAACAGCACGAAGTCCGCGGAGCACAGCACCCCGTTCACCGCCGTCTCGAGCAGCAGAACCAGGATCACGTAGAGGCGCACGCGCTCGTGGACCTTCCATGAGTGGAACATCGCGACCCCGAAGATGGTGTTGACCACGACGAGCAGTGGCAACGTGATCCCATCGGCGGTGAGGTCGTAATGCGCCTGGAACAGGAAATTCCAGAACCAGGTGTGGCTCTCCTGATAGGCGGACGCAAGGCCCCCACCCTCACCGAGGCCGATCTGGCCAAGGATGGCAAAAAAGGTGGTGACGAAGAAGCTCGCTCCGGCTCCGGCAAGTCCGACCGTGCGGATGCGCGAGCGTTGCTCCTCGTCACGTTCGGGGAGGAACAGCGCGACGAGTGCAAAGAGCAGCGGAGCCCAGATGATCGTGGAGAGGATGACGCTCATGACAAGTGCACCCAGAGATGCCCGGTGGCGGCGAGTACCGAGAGCAGCGCGAGGATGCCGACGACGACGAGACCACCCGCCAGCGCGCGAGAGAATCTCGCGTTGCGCACCGTCGCGAGTAGGGTGGCTGCTTCGTCAACGCTCTCCCCCACCGACGCGGCGACCGGGGCCGTCACCTGCTCATCGAAGTCCGAGAAGCGACCCGCGATAGCCATGAGCGGCTGTGCCGCGAGCTCCGTGAATCGCTCGACATAGAACCCCTGCACCGCCACTCGTTCGGGCCACGCGGCGAATGCCGGCAGCGCGATGCGCTTACGCCCCGGTGCAAAGAACAGGTACGCCGCGCCGAGGCCGGCGACCAGCGCGACGAGCGCGATCAACACCGCTCCGCCGTCGAGACCGATCGACTGCGGGTGCCCGCCGTAGAACACGAACCGCAGGAACGTCAGGCCGGCGATGCGCTTGCTGCCGAGAAAGAACGGCTGCAGTCCAGGGAGGCCGGCAAGAACGATGACAACGGCAGCGATGATGGCGAGCCACACCGGGCGGCGGAGCGCACCCTCGACCTCGACAACACGCTCGTGGGCGAAGCCTCGTCGGCGCGCGATGGCACCGGACGTCACCGTGAGCAGCAGGCGGCCGGCAAGCAACGCAGCCATGGCTGCGGCAACGAACGTGAGGATGAGGATCACGACCCGCTCGATGCCGCTGAATGTTCCACCGGCCGGGTCGACGCCGCTGAGCGCGGATGACAGCGCGTAATAGGCACTCAATCCGATGCCGCCCGCGAGGAGCGCCCACACGCCCAGCGCGATGCTCGTGGTGCGCAACTTCGCCCATGCGCCGCCCATCTCGGCGATGTCATCCGTGCGATAGACGCGCACCAGGTTGGCGACCGCCAGAAGGAGCAGCGTTGACGTGAACACCGACGTGAACGCGATGAAGACGCCCGGGCTGTAGCCGCCCATACCGAGGGCGGCGAGCCCCAGGCCGAGCTCCGTCGCGACGGCGGACACCGCGATGCGAGTGATGCTGCGCTGCGTGATGCCGGTGGCCGCGGTCAGCACCGCGCTCCCCGCTCCGACCAGGCCCAGCACCGGGAGCGCTCGCGGCGTGTGCGCAACGATCGGGTAGATCCGCGCGATCAGGAAGAGGCCGAGCGGCGCCACCGTTGCAGCAGCAAGCGCGAGCACCGGAATCGCGGACGAGGCTGCGTCGGTGAGCCAGACCGTGAACGGAAACTGCACGCTTCGGACCACCGCAGCAACCAGGAACACGATGCCCATCACGAGCAGCGCGCGAGGCCCGGTGCTTGCGACACCCTGATGCAGCGTCGCGATGACGCCTTGCTGGATCACACCGAACGAGAACGGATCCGCGAGGGATTGCCCCGTCGGCGCCACGAGCAACGACGAGAAGACTCCGAACTTGATCCAGGTGAAGACGACTCCGAGCGTCAGCGCGATATCGCTCGCGGTCAGCACCACCATGGCGCGCATGGCGCGCCGCGCCGTCTCGGCCTGCTGCCAGGTGAGCGACAGCAGAATGTAGAGGCTCGCGGATGCGCCGACCCACATGATCAGTGAGTCGAAGAGGTTCGGGCTGAGGACGAAACCGGTGGTGCAGAACGCGAGGACGGACGAGGCGCAGAAGAAACGGCGATAGCCGTGCTCGCCGCGCATCGCGGTGACGGCGTATGCCTGGATCACGAGTGTCGCGAACGCGATGGCGGCGGCAAAGCTCGCCGACAGCGCGTCCACCTGCACACCCACCTGCGCCGTGAATTGCGTCGCGAACGTCGCGCCTTCGGGCGGCGTCATTGCGAAGAAGGTCAGCAGCGATATGAACGGCGACGCCGGAGCGTGCGTCAGGCGCACGCCGAGCAGGATCGCGGCCACAACGAATGCGAGGCCGCTGAAGAAGACGCAGAGTTGCGCAGCCCTGCGCTGCGTCTCCACGCCGAGCGACCCGAGTGCACCGAGCAGCGGCAGCAGCGGAATCGCCCACGCGGCGTTGTAAATACTCACCCCTATCCCTCGAGGTCGCCGAGGGCGTCGATGTCGGCCCGCTCGGTGCGCCGCCAGAGCAGCACGACCAGTGTGAACGCGATGCTGCAGATGCAACTCCCCGCCACGATCGCGAACGCGGCGAGCCCGTCGCCGAACCCGATCTGTGGACCAGCCACAGCATGGGTCGATCCCACAATCGCGATGACCGGCGCCGCGAAGAGCAGTCCGATAGCGATGGCGACGCCAAGCGGATGCCGGCGCGCGAGCAGGCCGTATACGCCGATGGCGAATATGACCGCGCTCAGGACTTCGAATTGCCCTCCGCCGATCGTCACGAGTCGTTCCTCGCGGGCCGGCGCCGCCCCTGCTCGCGATCCTCGCGCCGCCTGCGTGCGAGCGCCTCGCGTTCGCGCTTCTGCTTGAGGTGCTCGTCGAGCGTCTGCTCGTCTTCGCTGCGTCTGCCGATGACCAGCCCCACCGCTGCGCTCACGAGCACGAGCACGACGCTGATCGCCAGCGCATACGGGACGCGGTAATGGAACACCGTGATGAGCGCCGCCGATCCGTTGGTCAGCGACACGTGACCGTCAACGCCCGGGTATATCGCCAACCCGTTCCCGTTTGCCGCGAACGTCACCACGAGCAGTGCAGCGATGCCGATCGCGATCGGCGCGGCGATCCAGAAACGCTCCGGAGCGCGCGGCACCGCGAGGAGGCCCCGATATGCGTCGTTGCGGAGGACGAGGGTGACGATGGCCGCAGCGACGCCGGGGACGACGAGTTGCACCACCGCGAGCGCGTAGGCACCGCAGATGAGCTCCAGGAGCGCCATCAGGACGATCAGGGCCGCGCCCGCGTACCCGGCATGGCGCAGCGAAGGAAGCCCAACTGCGGCCCCGGCGGCAAGCACGATGAGCACGGCGATGGCGTAGAACGCGACTGCGTTAGGGGTCATATGGGCGCGGGCGGCATTGTAGTCAGCGCGGGCTCAGATGGAATCGTCGTCTTCAAGCCGCGACGCCCGCGTGGGTACGGCTATGCGGACTGTGCCAGGGACTCGCTCGAAAAGGAGGACGAGGCTCAAACCGACCGCCGCGACAAGCAGTCCCGCGACGGCGACCGGGGTCACTCGGATCCCGATGAGCGGCAACGACACGCCGGCATCCCAGGGTCCTGGCGCCGACGCCCCAGCTGCCGTCGCTCCGAAGCGCGCGATCGCGGCCGGGCTCGGGAAGACCCGCTGGCCGATCACCCCGGCGACGAACGCCAGGCTCCCCACCGTGCAGATGTAGTACAGCCAGTTCCCGGTCTGACGTGCCGCTGCCACCGACGTGGTGAGGGTGAGGCAGCCCGCGAGCACCGCAAAGATGCCGATCAGGACCTGCGCAGGGGTCGGGGGCACCGCCGCGGCTCCTCAGGCGGCCCGGCGGATCAAGCCGCCTCCGAGGATTTCGTCACCGCGGTAGAGCACGAGCGACTGGCCGGGAGCCGCCTGGTCGACGGGTGCGTCAAAACGAACGCGTACCTCGCCGTTCTCGGTGCTGGTCTCGATCCGCGCCGGGTGTGCCGTTCCATGGGCTCGAAGCTGCGCCTCGCACGGCGCACCGGCCGGCGGTGGGTTTCCCGCGATCCACCGGCACGAGTCCGCCTCGACGGCGCGGCGGCGCAACGCGTCCCGCGGACCGACCACGACGGTGTTGCGCTCCGGAATGAGCCCGATCACGAATCGAGGGGCGGTATCCGGGTTCGAAGGGGCGATTCCCAGTCCGGCGCGCTGCCCCACGGTGAAGAACGGCAGGCCCTGGTGGCGGCCGAGCACGGCGCCGTCCGCATCGGTGATGTCGCCGGGTGCGAAACGTCCCGCCAGCCGGACTCGGAGTTCGCTGTTGATGTCTGTCTCAACGAAGCAGAGGTCCTGCGACTCCGGCTTGGCAGCGGTGCCCAGCCCGAGTTCCGCCGCCTCGGCGCGGACACTTGCCTTGGAGTCATCGCCGCCGAGGGGAAACACAGCACTTCGCAACTGGCGCTGATCGAGGCGGTGCAACACGTATGCCTGATCACGCCGCGCGTCACGGGCCCGGTGGAGCGTCACCAGCGCGCCGCGGCGCCCGGTGCGGGCGTAATGGCCCGTCACGAGATGGCTCGCTCCTGCGGCACGAGCGCGCTCCAGCAGCACGCCGAACTTGATGCGCTGATTGCACTGCACGCACGGATTCGGGGTGATGCCCTGCGCATAGCCGTTCTCGAAGTCGCGCACCACGTCAGTCTCGAAATCCTCCTCGAGATTCCAGACGTAGTGCGGCAGGTCGAGCATGGTGGCAACGCGCCTGGCGTCATCAACCGAATCGATCGAGCAGCAGCCACGGTCGCGTACTGTCTCGCGGCCGCCCCGCCACATCGCCAGGGTGATCCCGAAGGCGCGACGCCCGGTGGCAGCAACGCGTGCGGCAGCAACGCTGGAGTCCACTCCACCCGACATCGCCACGGCGATCACCGCTGATCGCGGCAGGAGATCCAGCGGACGGTCAGCTGGGACCGCCACCTCCGGCAACGGCGGGGACGATCGAAACCTCGTCGCGCTCGGCGATGGGGGTCTCGAGGCCCTGGGCGAAGCGGATATCGGAGTCATTGACATAGATGTTGATGAACTGCCGCAGGCTCCCTGAGTCGTCGTAGAGGCGATCGTGGAAGCCAGGATAGGTTGCATCGAGGTTGGTGAGCACGGCGCCGACCGTCTCGCCGTCGACGCTCACCTCGGCGTTGCCTCCGGTCAGCCGGCGAAGTGGTCCAGGGACGCGAACGGTCGTTGCCATTGAGGGCCGAGTATACGGAGCGTCACCGCTTCGGGGATTTACGCGCCGTCGCCGCGGCAAGGACTGCGCGCTCTCCAGCCGGACGCATGCGTCCTTCCCGGCGCAGTGCGGCGACGCGCACCAGGTTCGTGTCCGTCCATGTGCTCTTCGGACGGCGCGGCGTCAATCGCACCATGTAGCAGGCTTCGTCGACCCTCCGGACCGTGCTGTCGATCCAGCCGTTGCAGAGCGCCTCGTCCACCGCTTCGCCGTAGGCGATGCCGGGCCGCTCGAAGCCTTTCTTCCAGAGGCCCAGCCAGAGCTCGGTCTCCTCGGGGTTGGCCGCGAACCACGCGGAGAGATCCGCCGGCGTGAGAAAGAACTCCGGACGCGCGGGAACCGCCCCGCTCACGGTTCCGGCTCGAGCTCCACGATGAGCGGGCTCTTCTCGACCCGCGTCTGGGCGCCCGCAACCAGATCATCGAACACCAGTTGCGACCAGGACTCCATGCTGAGGTAGTGGCGCCGCATCGCCTCGAGCGAGAGTGTCTCCCCTTCCAGCTTCTCGGTCTCGCGGACTTCGACCCCACCACCCGAAGGCTCCACGAGAAACACGAGGCCGAGATGCACGCGGGATACCGGGCTCGAATCGTCATTGAGGAGTGCGACAAGGCTGGCGCGCGCCCGGGTCGGGCAGCGGATCTCTTCCGCCCATTCGCGGCGCAGCCCGCCGACCACCGGATCCTCGAGCTCCCCGTCACCCGGGTTCACGTGACCGCCGATCCCGAGGGAATAGAGGTGGTGGAGGCGCTTCTCACTGGACCGGCGCAGCCGTCGAGTGAGGAGATAGGTGTCGTCATCCGGATGGTGGACGACGCAATACGGAATGATCTGCTGCAACTCGGGGTCGTCCTCGATCTCCGCGCGCGGCCGGTATTCGGAGGTCGCGTGCACCGTCCGGAGCACGCGCTCGAGCCCTCGGGCGATCAGCCCGTGCCAGGCGCCGTCCGGAAAGATGGTGGAGCGAGGCACACAGAGGACGTCCTCCGCCCCATGCGCACGGCTCCGCCGCGGCCCGACGGCGCGTGTAGCAGCCACGCTCTTCGGCACCGGGCGCATTCTTTCACCCGCGATGCCTGAACTGCCCGAAGTCGAAGCGCTCTGCCGGTCGTTCGATGCTCGGCTCCGCGGCCGCGTGATCGAGAAAGTGAGCGTTCGATCGGTTGCGGTGCTCAAAACCTTCGACCCTGCGATTACCGCACTCGAGGGCCTGGCGTTCGCCGGCTGCGAGCGCCGGGGCAAGTTCATCGACCTTGCGGCGCCGCCGCTGCACCTCGTCGTCCATCTTGCCCGCGGCGGGTGGATCCGGCTCCGCGACACGCCCACGAATGCGCGACCCTCGCTGCGGGGGCCGCTTGCGGTGATCGTGACGCTCACGGACGGCGGCAGCCTCGAGATCACCGAACACGGGACCGACAAGCGTCTCGCCGTCTCGGTGGTACGGGATCCGGCCGACGTCCCGGGGGTCGGCCGCCTCGGCATCGATGCGCTGGATCCGCATCTGACAGCGATGCGCCTCGGGACGCTGTTCGAAGGGCAGCGAGGCACGCTCAAGAGCGTCCTGGCCGACCAGTCCGTCATCGCGGGTATCGGCAACGCCTACTCCGACGAAATCCTGCACGCCGCGCAGCTCTCCCCTTTTCGGCATGCCGATGCGCTCAGCAGCGATGAGCTCGAGCGGCTTGCCATGGCAACCCGCGACGTGCTCACAGCCGCGGTCGCGCTCGCCGTCGAGTCGGACCCGTCGGCGCTCAAGGACGGAAAGCGGGCGTCGATGCGGGTCCACGGTCGCACCGGGCTCCCCTGTCCCGTCTGTGGGGAGACCGTTCGCGAGGTGTCGCTCGCCTCGCGATCGTTTCAGTACTGCCCGGGGTGCCAGACCGGTGGCCGGGTGTTTGCGGACCGGCGTCTCAGCCGGCTGCTGCGATGACCACGCACGCGGAGCCGGACGGCGACGCTGCCCTCGAGCGCGCCCTCTGGGCACTTCGCGCCTACGACACCATGGCCCTCGCCACGACGAGCGACGCCGGGCCGCACGTGGCCGGAGTGTTCTTCGCCCCGGAGCGCATGGAGCACGGGATCCGGCTGCTCATGGCCACCAAAGGCGGATCGCGGCTGCACCGCGAACTCGAGGCCGACCCGAGAGTGGCGTTCATGTGCTCGCCCGGCAACGCTTCTCGATGGATCCAGGGTGGTGGCACCGCGTCGGTCGTCGTCGATCCTGGCAGGCGGATGGACCTGGCTCGACGCCTCACCGCCCACGCCGCCGGCGCCGAGGCCTACGTGGAAGGGCCGGACGTGCTCCCGGTCACGATCGCCGTCGGCTGGCTGAAAGTCGTCGAAGCCCGCGACGGACCCCATCTCCTGCTGCGCTTCGCACCGGAGTAGGTCAGGAGGCCAGGAGCGTCGCCAGGTCGCTGAAGAACGTCGGATACGAGACGGCTGCGGCGTCGGCTCCATCGATGACCGTCTCGCCACCGCCCGGCGGAACCAATGCGGCAGCGATCGCCCACGCCATGGCGAATCGATGGTCGCCCGCCGCATCGAGATGCGCAGCTCGCAACGGCACTGGTCCGTGGACGATCAGCGAGTCGTCCGTGCTCTCGCAAGCGACACCGAGCTTGCGCAGACCGTCCTCGAGGAGCGCGATACGGTCCGTCTCCTTCGTGCGCAACTCGCCGGCATCGCGGATCTCGGTGTCCCCTTCCGCCTGACTGGCAAGCACTGCGATCACAGGGATCTCGTCGATGCAGCGCACGGTGAGCGCATCGGAGATCACGATGCCGTGGAGGGCGGCGCCTCGAACCTCGACGTCGCCCACCGGCTCGACGCCACCGGCCGGGTCGCGCGGTTCGATCTGTAGCCCGGCCCCCATCGCCTCGAGCACCATGAGGATGCCGGTGCGTCCGGGGTTTAGCCCGAGCCCTGGGCACATGAGGCTCCATCCCGGGCGCACGGCTGCGAGCGCGAAGAAGAACGCCGCGGAGCTGATGTCTCCCGGGACTCGGAGGCCGAATGGCTCCAGTTGCCCGGGGTGGACCGTCACCGCGGCACCGTCGGTTGCCACGTCGATGCCGCACATGCGCAGCATCCGCTCGGTGTGATCGCGAGTAGGGAGCGGTTCGATGACGGTGGTCGGTCCGTCCGCAGCGAGTCCGGCGAGCAGGATGGCGGATTTCACCTGGGCGCTCGCGACGGGTGATTGCCAGGTCACGCCGTTGAGCACGCCTTTGCCGCGCACACGCAGCGGGGCCGTCCCTTCGGCCGAGACGTCGACGGTGGCGCCCATGGCGCGCAGCGGATCCGCGACCCGGCGCATCGGGCGGCGGCGCAGCGAGGCGTCGCCGTCAAGGGTTGCGTCGATGTCGGCGCCGGCGATCACGCCGGCGAGCAGGCGCATGGTCGTCCCTGAGTTGGCACAGTCCAGTGCGCTGTTCGGAGTCTGCAGGCTCGTGCCCACGCCGCCACCGTCGAGGGCGAAGCGGTCCGGAGGGAAGTCGCGAATCCACACGCCACAGGAGCGAAGACAGGCTGCGGTGGCGAGGACATCGGCCGCGGGTGACGCGTTGCCGATGTAGCTCCGGCCCTTTGCGAGCGCCCCGAGGATGAGGGCCCGGTGACTGATCGACTTGTCGCCGGGAACGGTGATCGTGCCGTCGATCCTCGACGCCGGTGACACGCGCTCCCGGGTCATTTCGCGTTGCCGTTCATGGCGCTGAGGAAGCGCGCGGCAGCCGTAACGGGGTCCGTCAGATCAGCTCCGATTGCGTCGAGCAGCGCCGAGCCCACCACGGCCGCTTCCGCGTGGCCTCGCAAGGCGATCAGATGGGCAGGCGTCGACAGCCCGAATCCCAGCGCGCGCGGCGTCGAGGTCAGGCGGCGCACCGCGTCGAGCAACGCGATTGCATCGTCGGCGATGTTCTGTCGAGCGCCGGTGACACCGGTCACCCCCACGCAGTACACAAACCCTGCGGCAGTCGAGCAGATGCGCTCGAGGCGCTCGGGCGTTGTCGTGGGAGCAACGAGCGGGATGACGGCCACGCCGGCGGCGTGCATCGCCTCGCGGACATTGGCCGCCTCGTCGAGCGGCAGGTCGGGAAGAATCACGCCGTCGACGCCCGCTGCCGCGCATGCGCGAGCGAATGGCTCGACGCCGAAATTGAGCACCGGATTGACATATGTCATCACCGCGAGCGGGATGATCACGCCGGACGCGCGCGCCTCGCGTACCTGGTCGAGCGCGATTGTCAGTGTCATCCCGTTGCCGAGCGCGACCTGCCCCGTCCGCTGGATGGTGGGACCGTCGGCGAGCGGGTCGCTGAATGGAATGCCGACTTCGGCAGCGAGACAGCCGGTGTCCTGCGCGCAGCGCAGGAGGTCACCGAGGCCGTCGAGTGCCGGGTACCCCGCCGTGAAATACGGGATCAGCCCGGGGAGCGCGTGATCTCCGGCATCGTGCGCGCGTGATGCGAACGCCGCGTCGAATCGTGTGACGGGTGCCGGCTTGCTCACGCGCGGTCGAACTCGCGAACC
>JBEKKP010000082.1:0-10896 GCA_050010655.1 Candidatus Dormibacteria bacterium | reverse complement strand
GACTGAGCAGTCCATCGCCGTGAAGCTCTTGCGATCCATGCCCTCAGGATAGTGAGTTGCATAATAGAACGCAAGTGCTTAGAGTACTTGCCGTGACCCAGATGGGCGGTTCCGCCTCGACGACACCCGCCGCGACGCCCGTGGTCCGCCGCCGCATCGTCTTCATCGTCACGGCGCTCGGGGCGTTCATGGCGTCACTCGATCTCTCGATCGTCAACGTGGCGTTCCCGGCGCTCGAGCGATCGTTCCCGAGCGATCCGCGCGCGACGCTGGCGTGGGTGATCACGAGCTACGGCATCGTCTTCGGCTCCCTCCTCGTCATTGCCGGCCGCACCGCGGACCGCCTCGGAAGCCGGCGCGTGTTCATGGTCGGCCTCACGATCTTCACTGTCGGATCGGCGCTGTGCGGGCTGGCGCCGTCGGTCGCGTTTCTCGTCGCTGGGCGCGTCATCCAGGGATTCGGCGCCGCAGCGCTGCTGCCCGCATCGCTGAGCCTGCTGCTCGGCGCATTCCCGGTCGAGCGCCGCTCACAGGTTGTCGCGCTCTGGGGCGGAGTCGGCGCGCTCGCCGTCGCCACCGGACCCTCGCTTGGAGCCGCGCTCATCACCGCCGGTGGGTGGCGGTCTGCGTTCTTCGTGAATGTGCCGATCGGTGTCGTCGCGTGGTTTGCGGGCCGGCGCGTGCTGGTCAATTCGCGAGCCGGGACTCCGGGTGTTGCGCCCGACTATCTCGGCGCCGCACTCATCGCGCTCACACTTTCGGCGTTGGTGCTCGGCATCACCGAAGGCCCAACGTGGGGTTGGACTTCGGCGCCGGTGCTCGGGTGCTTTGCCGGTGCGGTCGTGGTCGGCGCGGGATTCCTGTACCGGTCAGCCCATCATCCCGAACCTGTCCTCGACCTCACGCTGTTCAAGGCTCGGTCGTTCAGCGTCGCCAACGCCGCGACGTTCCTGTATGCAATGGGGTTCTTCGCGATGCTGCTCGGAAACATCCTGTTCCTCACCAGCGTGTGGCACTACCCGATTCTGGAAGCAGGTCTCGCGGTGACTCCGGGTCCTTTGGTCGTCGCCGTCGTGTCCGGACCTGCGGGTCGGGTGGCGTCGCGGGTGGGCTTCCGCAGGGTGCTGCTCGTCGGTTTCACGGTCTTCTTCGCCGGTCTGGTCTGGTTCGCAACCCGGGTCGGTCTCCAGCACGATTACCTCACCGTCTGGTTGCCGGGCACGCTGATCATCGGCCTGGGTATCGGGCTGACGTTTCCCGTGCTCAGTGCAGCGGCGGTCTCGAGCTTGCATCCCAATCGTTTCGCGGTGGGGAGCGCGGTGAATCAGACGGCACGTCAGATCGGCGGCGCATTCGGCATTGCGTTGCTCGTGGTGATCCTTGGAACGCCGAACACCCTCGCAAACGCGCTGACCGCATTCCATCACCTCTGGTGGTACGCGGCCGCCACTGCGCTGCTCTCCGGCCTCGCGTGCACGCTCATCAGTCACAAGCCTCGGGCTCAGGCTGAAGCGATTTCGCCCGTCGCCGCGCCAGCCGCGGACACACGCGTCGCCGTTTAGGCCGTCAGCAGCTGGCGCGCCTCACGCGCCATCTCCACATCCTCGTGAGCCGTGACCACGACGACCGTGGGCGCGTGGCCCGGCGGCCCGATCACTGCGTCGCTGTCGGCGGCGAGGAGTGTTCCCGGAAGCCCGAGCAAACCGAGTCGCTCGCACACGCGACTTCGAATCAGTGCCGAGTGCTCGCCGACTCCGCCGGTGAACACCAGGGCGTCGAGACGATCGAGCGACGTCGCGAGGCCACCGATGACGCGACTGAGCACGTGGACATACACATCGAGCGCCGCCGCACACGCCGCGTTGCCCGCAGCGGCTTCGCGTTCCACCTCGCGCATGTCGGAGAGACCGCACAGCCCGATGAGTCCGCCGGCGTGCTCGAGCGAGCGTGTCATCGCGCCGACCGAGATCCCGTGATGTTCCTGCAGCCACAGCAGCGCGCCAGGGTCCACCGTCCCGCTGCGCGTCGCCATCACCGCGCCCTCGAGCGGCGTGAACCCCATGCTCGTATCGACACTGCGCCCGTCGCGTACCGCGCACGCGGAGACGCCCGACCCGATGTGCGCGATCACGACCTGCAAGGATTCGACGGCCTTGTCGAGCAACGCCGCGCTGCGACGGCTGGCGTATGCATACGACAGGCCGTGAAATCCGTAGCGGCGCACGCCCCACTCGCGCCAGTGCGCAGGCACCGCGTAGGTGGTCGCGTAGCTGGGGATTCCGGCGTGGAATGACGTGTCGAGACACACGATCTGCGGACAATCCATCGTCTTGCGGGCGGCGTCGACGAGCGCGAGAGCAGGGGGGAGATGGAGCGGTGCCAGCTCCACCGCAGCTTCGAGCTGCTCCCGGACGTGGTCGTCAACGAGCGTCGCCTGCCGCACGGCGGCGCCGCCATGGACCAGACGGTGCGCGACGGCATCCACATCGCCGGCGTGCGCTGCGAACTCCGCGAGGGCTGTGACCGGATTGGTGTCCCCGTCGATCTCCTGCGCGTCCGCGACCCGGTCACTACCGTCGATGACGCTCAGCTTCAAGCTGCTCGAGCCCGCGTTCACCGCGAGAATCCGCATCGATCAGACCGAGGCTGCGGGCGGCGTCCCATACGCGAGGGGTCCGGGCCAGCGCCAGTTGCGGATCTCCGGCATGTCCTCGAAGTACTCGCGAACGTAGTCGTGGTGGCGGTTCAGCTGGTCGCGACAGTACCGGTTCAGGTCATCAGCTCCGGCGGGTTTCCGCGCCGACCGGCGCAGCGCCTCCATCACGAGGTGGTAGCGGCTCATCTCGTTCAGCACGACCATGTCGAACGGCGTCGTGGTCGTGCCATGTTCGTTGAATCCGCGTACATGGAAGCGTCCGGCGTTCGGCCGGCCGTGCACCACCTGATGAAAGGCCCGCGCGTAGCCGTGAAATGCCATCACGACGTCGACATCATCCGTGAAAAGTTCGGTGAATGTCTCGGCGCTCACCGCGTGCGGATGGAACGGCGCCGGGCTCATCGCCAGCAGGTCCACGACGTTCACCAGGCGGAAGCGCAGATCGGGGACCTGTTCGCGGAGCAGGGCTGCCGCGCCGAGCGTCTCCAGTGTTGGGATATCACCGGCGCAGCCGAGCACGACGTCCGGCGGACCGTCGCCGGGATTCGAGGCCCAGTCCCACACCGACGCGCCACGCGTGCAGTGTTCGATTGCCGCATCCATCGACAGGTACTGGAGCTCCGGTTGCTTGTCGATGACGATCAGGTTGACGTAGTTGCGACTCGTGAAACAGTGGTCGGCGACAGACAGCAGGCAGTTCGCATCCGGCGGGAAATAGATCCGGACGACGTCGCCGCTCAACGACATCACGGTATCGATGAGGCCTGGCCCCTGGTGGCTGAAACCGTTGTGGTCATTGCGCCAGCACGTTGATGTCAGCAGCACGTTCAGCGCGGCCACCGGCTCGCGCCATCGCAGGTCGCGAGCCGCCTCGAGCCACTTGGCGTGCTGCACCGTCATCGATGCGGAGACCATCGCGAAGGCCTCGTACGTCGCGAACAGTCCGTGCCGGCCGGTGAGCAGGTAACCCTCGAGCCATCCCTCGCACAGATGCTCGGACAGCACCTCCATGACGCGGCCCCCAGCACTCACGTGATCGTCGATGGCGATGGTGGTTTCCTCGAAGCAGCGGCTCTCGACCTCGAAGACCGCACCGAGGCGGTTGCTGTTCGTCTCGTCAGGACAGAAGAGGCGGAAGTTGACCGGGTTGTCGCGGTAGATGTCTCGCAGCCACTCACCGAGGCGGCGCGTCGACTCCGCAACGGTGACGCCGGACTCGACGGGCATCGCGTAGTCCCGGAATGCGGGCAGCTGCAGCGGCTGGAGCATCCGGCCGCCGTTGGCATACGCGGTTGAGCCCATTCGCTTGTCACCCTTGGGCATGAGTGTGGTGACCGCCGGGACGGGTGTACCGCCGCTGTCAAACAGTTCCTCGGGTCGATAGCTGCGCATCCACTCCTCGAGTTGCGCAAGGTGTTCCGGATTGGTCCGGACATTGTCGAGCGGCACCTGATGCGCGCGGAACGTTCCCTCCACAGGAAGCCCGTCAACGAACTTGGGCCCTGTCCAGCCTTTGGGAGTCCGCAGGACGATCGCGGGCCACTTCGGCCGCACGCCACCTGCTCCACTGCGCGCCGCCGCCTGAATTTCGCGAATCCGGTCGTAGCATCTGTCGAGGGTGTGCGCGAACTCCTCATGCACGGCACGCGGGTCGTCGCCGCTCACGAAGTGGACGTCGTAACCATGAGCGGTCAGCAACCCGCGCACGTCACGCTCATCGGCGCGTCCCAAAACGGTGGGTCCGCTGATCTTGTAGCCGTTGAGCTGGAGAATTGGAAGCACAGCACCGTCGCGACGCGGGTCGAGGAAGCTCACGCCTTTCCATGACCCTTCGAGTGGCCCGGTCTCCGCCTCGCCGTCACCGACGACACATGCGGCGATCAGGTCGGGGTTGTCAAAAACTGCGCCGAAGGCATGTACCAGCGCATAGCCGAGCTCTCCTCCCTCGTGGATCGAGCCCGGAGTCGGGACACTCACGTGGCTCGGGATACCGCCCGGCGTGGAGAACTGGCGCACGAGCCGGAGCAGACCCGGTGCGTCCAGCGATACCGCCGGGTAGATCTCCGAGTACGTGCCCTCGAGATACACGTTGGCGACGACGGCCGGCCCACCATGGCCAGGCCCGGCGATGTAGAGCACGTCGCAGTCGCGCTGCTGGATGAGCCGGTTGAGCTGAACGTAGATCAGGCTCTGCGCCGGCGACGTGCCCCAGTGGCCGAGCAGGCGCGGTTTGATGTGCTCGACGGCGAGCCGCTCGCGGAGGAGCGGGTTTGCCTGGAGATAGATCTGCGCGACGGTGAGGTAGTTGGCGGCGCGCCACGCGGTGGTCAGCGCGTCCACGTCGATGCGCTTGCTGGTCGGAGTCGGGATGCTCACGACGGCCATCCTAGCGGGGGCGCCGGATTCGCCTGGTTGTGAGTTGGTTATGGAGCCCCCGCCTCGGCTTCGCGGAACGTCAGCGAGTACCCCTTCCCGGGCCTGTTCACCAGATCGCAGGGGATGTCGAGACGAGCCAGGATCTTTCTGAGCCGCATCACGTAATTGCGGACCTCCTCGGGAAAGAGCGCGGAGTCGGACCACGCAAAGCTCGTGATCTGCGCCGACGTGTAGAAGCGGTGGGGGTGATCGAGCAGGAACTGCAATAACTCGAACTCCCGGTTGGTCAGGACTGCCTGCTGCCCCTTGTGACGGACGACACGGCCGTCGGGATCGAGCCAGAGGCCCTGCAGCTGCCAGACGCGCTGGTACCAGAGGTCGAGGCGGGCGTAATAACCCGCCATCTGCGCCTCGATGAAGCCGATGTCCTCGTCAGCGGCGGTCTGGGCCACGGGGTGCAACTTGGGGAGTTCGCGTCGCACGCGTTCGAGCAAGCCCAACTTGAAGCGGATCAAGTCGTCATAGATGCTCATCCAGTGTCGCGCGTCTTCCCAGTGCTCGGTCTGGATGTCCTCGCCCTCGAGCGGGCGCGACGCCGGTGCGTTACGGCCGGTCCCCACGGCAGTGACTATACGGAAGCTGTTGCTGATCTTCTTACGCCTGCTGGCGTATCAACAGACCATGGACCATACGTCCGCTCCCGAGCGCCCAGACATCATCGCTGCCATCAGAGGTGGCGACGACTCGCTTGGCATGGAAGGCGAGGCCGATCCGGCCACCGCGACCCTCGAGCAGGCTGTGTTCTGGAGGGGCATCTACACGGAGATCCTGGCGATGGAGGAGTCCGTCCTCCTGCGTATTCACCAGTTGATGGCCGACCAGTCGCCACAGGCTCGACACGAAGTTGAGCTCACCAATGTTCCGGTCGTCGTGGCGCAGGCAGAGCGATTTCGCTCGCGGCTGGGCTTCTGGGAAACCGCCTGCCTGCGCGTCGACGCGGGTCCTGTCGCCGGCCCCAAGGCCGTGCCGGGAGTTCGCGGCTAGCGCATCGCCGTTGCGCTGTTACTGCAATTGTTGCGCCGTGCCCCTGACACTCGGGGCACGTGGGAACCGCAGGCTGAAGGATTTTCAGTGTCGAGCATCCACAAGGAGCCGGCATGACCGATATCCAGACTGATCAGTCCGTCACGAACGACGGATCGAACCGCACCGCGTTCAACACCACGACGCAGACCGTCGCCGATCCCGCCACCGGGGCGAGCATGCGCCGGACGACGACCAATGCGTGGTCGGGAAGATCTCCGGGTGTCGAGGTCGTGTGGCTCATCGCCGGCATCGTTCTCGCGTTGCTCGCTCTCGACTTCATCTTTCACGCGGCAGGAGCGAATGATGTGGGATTTGCGTCGTTCATCTTCGGCGTCGGAAAGGCTCTCGCTGCGCCGTTCGCAGGCATCTTCAAGACGGCATATGCGGCGCGCGGCAATCTGATCGTCTGGGCCGATATTCTCGCCATGGTCATCTACGGATTTGCCGCCGCGGTCGTCGTCAAGGTCGTCACGATGATCTCAGCCCACAGCGCCACCTCGGCCAACTAACACCACACGCGACAGAGGGCGGACACAATGCTTGCACTGGTTTCGGTGACGTTCGACGCTGGATCAATCCTTGTCTGGGCGGTGATCGGGCTGATCGCAGGGTTCCTGGCGAGCAAGGTGATGACCGGTCGTGGCAAGGGCATCGTGGCGGACATTGTTGTCGGTGTCATCGGCGCAATCGCGGGCGGGTTTATCGCCCGGTTTCTCGGCGTGACGACCAGCCTCACCAGTCACTCAATTGTCGTCGAGATCGTGGTCGCCTTTGCCGGCGCGGTCATCCTGCTCGCGGTGCTGCGACTCGCGGGTTTCGGAAAGCGCCGCAGCTTCTTGCGGTGACCGGCGGGCCCGCGATCGGCTGAGGGGCCTTTGTAGGGGGACGCCCGCGCAGGCCGCACAGACGACGGTTCCCACATTCGGGTATCCGGCGTGGCACATTGTCCCTTGCACCAACAATGCAAGGTCGACTCGAGAACGAGCCCTTTGAGAGGGGCCGGCGCCACGTGAACACGGGATCCGTGATCCTGCTTCTCTGCGCGATCGCCGTCGCAGCCGCGATCGGCATCGTGATGTCGCTCGGGCAGCGCCCTGCCACGCATCACGCGCCACCGGTGGCTCAAGCACCGGCGCCAATCCAGCCCCAGACGCTGCCACCGGCGCTCCTGACGAATCAACCCGAATCGGGAGCCGGATTCAGCATCGCAAGCGACCTCGCGGCCCATGACGTGGTGCTCTTCGGCGGTGTCGGCGACTATCCGAACACGTGGCTGTGGAACGGTTCGTCGTGGACGCTCGCCGATCCCGCGTCGAGCCCGGCAGGTCGCTTTGGAGCGTCCGCGGCCTACGACCCGCAGTTGAAGAGCGTCGTGATGTTCGGAGGGCGGCTCGAGGATGGCACCCCGATTCACGACACGTGGGCGTGGAACGGCAGCACGTGGACGGATCTCGACAGCGGTGCGGGTGGGCCGCCGCCCGGCGCAGGCTCGGATATGGCATGGGACCCCGCAACGTCGCAGTTGGTGCTGATCACGAGCTCCGGGGTCATCTCGGATCCGGCTGACACCTGGGTGTGGGCCGGCACGCACTGGAACCAGCCGTCTGGCGCGGTGCTTCCCGCGGGCGCGGACTACAGCCCGATGTCGTTCGATCCGGTGAGCAAGTCACTGCTCGCAGTCGCCTGTTGTGTCGGCCCACCGCCGGCCACGGGGGCGACGAACACCACGTGGCGGTGGACCGGGGCGACGTGGACATTGCTTCCCACTCCAACCATTGCGCCGATCGACGCGTCGTCGATCGACGTCGATCCGGAGACCGGCCACCTCGTGTTGTGCGCGTGTGGCGCCTCCACGCTGCCCCAGCCCGAATTCTGGGCATGGAACGGGACCAATTGGGCAGCCTTCTCGACTGCCCCGCTGCCCGTGGCGAGCGGGACGGAGATCGCCGACGGGAGCCAGTTGCTGCTGTTCGGTACGCCGAAGTCTTCGCCGCCGTCAGGAGAACCGCCCGTCGACGTCTGGGCGCTCAGCGCGAGATCGACCTGGAGCCAGCTCGATCAAACCAGCTAGCCCGCGCTCAGGTGCTAGCTGGTGGAGCTGCAGGCGCCGGCAACCATCTGCTGAGTGATCTGGGCAGGTGAGGTGACGCCTCCGAAATTCCAGTTGTTCTCGGCGAAGGCAAGCGTCGCCTCCGTCGTGACGAGCGGGATCGTCCCGCCATTCGGTGCCGGTGCATTGAGGTCCTGGCAGGCGGCGCTCATCACCGCAGCGGCAGTGGCAGCGGGTCCGAGCGACAGCAGCTTCGACGGGATCTTGGCGAAGACCGTGATTGCGGCAACGCTCGGGCGGCCGTCCGGGCACAACGCCGGAATGACGTTGCCGTCCTGTGCGATTGTCACCGGACCGCAGTTCTCGGGCCGGCCCGGAAATGGCCAGGGCGTTGGCCCGGGCGGAGTTGCGACGGGTGCTGCCAACGCGGAGGCCGTGGGCGCCGGCGAGGTGCTCGACGGCTTCGATGCTCCCGTCGTTGGGCTGGTGCTGCCGCACGCGACCGCGGCGAACAAGCACGACACGACGACAATCGCCGCGCGCAGCGGGTGAAGGGTTGAGTGCGTCATTGCAAGAGATCCAACGGCGTTCAGCACCAATGGATACGCGCGTGGGGTTCGAGCCGGGCGTGACGTCCGAGCCTGTACGCTGACCGAGTAGCGCGGCAACGTATCTCACCGGAGCAGTGACGACGCCACCAACGACACGAGACGTTCATTTCCCGTCCCGGGGCTCCACCTTCGGCGCATATCTCGCACTCCCGGAAGGTGATGGACCACATCCCGGCGTCGTGGTCATACACGAGGCGTTCGGCCTCAACGACAACATCCGTGACATCGCCGGGCGATTCGCGGGCGAGGGGTACGTGGCGCTCGCCGTCGATCTCTTCACCGATCACAGCCGCGCCGTGTGCATGGCGCAACTGATGGGGTCGATGCTCACCGGCCGCGAGCCTGCATCGATCAAGGACCTCGCTGCCTCGATGGACTACCTCGTTGCGTTGCCTGAAGTCGACCCCGACAGGGTCGGCGCGATCGGTTTCTGCATGGGAGGCGGCTTCGCAATCGCCTGGGGCCGTCGTGACCGCCGTCTGCGCGCGATCGCGCCCTTCTACGGCACCAATCCGCGGCCGATTGAGGCGGTGCGCCGCATGTGTCCGGTCGTCGGCAGCTATCCCGGCAAGGACTTCACCGCGCGATCCGGTCGCAAGCTCGATGCCCGTCTTGCCGGCCTCGGCGTCGCGCGAGACATCAAGGTCTACCCGGGTGCTCGCCACTCCTTCTTCAATGACGCCGGCAAGGCGTACAACGCCGACGCTGCGACGGACGCGTGGCAGCGAACGCTTGCGTTCTTCGCTGAACACGTGCAATCGCCCCGGAGCACACCATGACCGAGCCGATCGACGTCCGCGAGCGCTCCGGAATCTGCGACCTGTTCGTCGAGCTCGGGCCGGACGCACCGACACTGTGCGAGGGATGGACGACGGCCGATCTCGCGGCGCATCTCGTGCTTCGAGAACACTTCCATCGCTGGCCGGACGCGAAGCTCGCGGCGGAGAAGGCAAAGGGATTTCCCGTGCTGGTCGCGCGTCTTCGCGCCGGTGCACCGGCGTTTCCCTGGCGCATCCCGCGGCTCCGCAACGTCCTCCTTGGTTTGGAATATTTCATCCATCACGAGGACGTGCGTCGCGCCAACGGTCGCCAGCCGCGCCCGGAGATGGCCGACCTCGAAGCGGTGTCATGGCGGATGACCGGATACAGCGCCAAGCGGATCGCGAAGCGCATCAGTCCGTACGGACTCGAGCTCGTTCGCCCGGACGGCGCGAGGAAGCGATTCGGATCGGGGGAGATGGCGACGCTTACCGGACCGGCGTCGGAGCTCATCCTTTACATGGGCGGCCGTCGCGCCACGGCGCAGGTGACCCTGAGCGGCGCGGCCGACGCCGTCGCCACGCTCGAGCGCACCACACTACGGGTCTGAGGCGTCTGTGGGGACGCCGATCGCGCGCAGGGAGAGCTCGTGACGGAGTCGGTGACCAGGATGCTCGCGGATGACGCGGCCTCGCGGGCGCTCGGCATCGAGGTGCGCGACGTCACGATCGGAGCGGCCACTGCGACGATGACGATCCGCCCGGACATGGTGAACGGCCACGGCATCACGCACGGAGCGTTCGTCTTCGCCGTGGCGGACACGGCCTTCGCGTGCGCCTGCAACAGTCATGGCCCGCTTACCGTCGCTGCAGCGGTCGATATCACCTTTGTCGCGCCGTCGCGAGCGGGGGACGTGCTCGAAGCGCGCGCGGTGGAACGCACGCGATTCGGTCGCTCCGGTATCTACGACGTCACCGTCCGTCGTGGCGACGACGTCATCGCGGAATTCCGTGGAACGAGCCGCACCATTGGGAAGAGCCCGCATGAGTAGCGTCGGCATCGCGCCGCCGCCGGAGCTGCTCGACGCGGGCGAAAGGCTGAGCCGCGACGCGCTGCTCGAACTCCAGCTCGAGCGGCTGCGCCGGTCGCTGCGCCACGGGTACGTGAACGTGCCCCATTACCGGAACGCGTTCGACGCCGCCGGGGTGAGCCCGGACGACTGCGAGACGCTCGCCGACATCACGAGATTTCCGTTCACCACCAAGCTCGATCTGCGCGACAACTACCCGTTCGGCATGTTCGCCGTGCCGCGATCCGAGGTGCGTCGAATCCATGCATCGAGCGGCACGACGGGGCGG
>JBEKKP010000081.1:0-11398 GCA_050010655.1 Candidatus Dormibacteria bacterium | reverse complement strand
CAATCGGTCAGGTCGCCGGCAGCGACCGCGGAGCTGAGCGCACCGGGCTGAGCGTCCGAGACCGAGGCCGTTGCGTTCGGCTTCGACCCATTGCAGACGTTCGACGGAGGCGCGCCTCCGTTGGGTCCGATGCAGATGTACGTGGTGGTGACCACCGCGAACACTGGGCTCCCGCCGCCGGCGGGCTCGATCTCATTGCCTGCTGGCAAGGAGAACTGATAGCCGTTCGGATTATCGGTGCTGAACACAACCTTCGCTGTTGCCGCAACGGCAGGGACGTTGAGCGTTCCGCTCGGCGCCGCTTGAAAAGACGATTGCGCGGTGCTCGTCACGATGCCGGTCAGCACGTGGTCCGGCAGCGTGGCCGACGCGGTACTCGGCGAGCCCTGGATCGTCGGGCTCACCGAGAGTGGTGTTGCGTCGATCGTGATCGTGATCTTTGCGGACGGTGCAAGGGTCATGAACAGCAGCACGCCGATGATCGCGACCGCTGCGCCCGCGATGTAGAGGAGGCGCCCGCGGTCCCACCCGCGGGAGGGCTTGGCCGGCGGTATCTGGGTGATCACCCGTCGAGGCTCGAGCCGTGGCGCAACCGGTGCGGGAGCGGTGAGTGGCGGTGGCGCGGGCGGCGGAGCCGGCGGTGGCTCGAGCACGGCGGCGGCCGCGCCAATGCCGACGCCGCTCGCAACCGCGCCGCGGCCGATGGCGCCACCACCGACCCGAGGACCTGACAGCTCAATGCCGCGTTCGAACGCAGGCACCGACCCATACACCTGCAGCCCGCTCGCGCGAGCGAGTTGCTGGAGGCGCGAGTCCTCGGTGACGATCGAGGTCCGGCGGCCTGACTGGTTGCTGAACTGCGCCAGGAGGCGGACGTTCAGCGGGGTCTGCAGCGCGCGGCTGGAAGCCGGCACCACGAGCCCGACGTCGAGGTCGGCGGACGCGCGAACGCGATCGATGAGATCGGCGATCTCATCGTCAGCCTTCGCAATGACAACAGCCGGCATTGGCGCCTATACCTTCATCGTCTTCAAAACGCGGCGCATGAGCCCGCCGAGGGGCTCGTCCGCGTCATCTTCCAGCGTCACGGCGTGACGCGCAAGCCCCATCGGGGTGACGTCCTGGCTTCCAACGAGGAGCCCGGTGGTGTCGTAGACGCCGGTGACGTCGCCGGGTCCGAGCACCTTGACGGTGGGAGGGCGGGTGAACGGCACGGTGTCCGACCAGTCGAGGATGCGCAGCTGCTCGGCGACTTCCGGCAGCGACGCCCCGCCCCCGGCAAGGCAGATCGACCCTGGCAGTGGGTCCGGGCCGGCGAGCTCCTCGAGGGTGAGCGCGACGCCCTGGGCAAGGACCTCGGCGGTGGGCGTGAGCGCCCGGCGGGCCATCGCGCTCTGCTCGGCGGCCAGATGACCTTCCGAGTGCGCGACCTTGAATCGCTCCGCTTCATCGAGATCCATGGAGAGGTCGGTGGCGAGCCGTTTGGTGAACGAGCGTCCGCCGAGCGCGAACATCCTCGTGGCCTCGATCCCACCGCGGCGCACGACGGCGATGTCGGTGGTGCCGCCGCCGACGTCGACGAAGATCGCGCCGAGCTCATTGGATTCGGCCGACGAGCAGCCGCGAGCGAGCGCGTACGGCTCGGCGACCGTCGCCACGAGTTCGAGGTCGAGCTCCTGGGCGATCGCCTGCAACGCGCCGATGTGCGTGAGCGGCGCGAACGTGTTGAACACGGTGATCTCGACGACGTGACCCTGGAAGTCGACTGGATTGGCCACCGCATAGCCGTCGATCCGCACCGACGTGATCGTGCTGTGGACGAGCTTGACGTTGACCTCCTGGACGCCGAGGTCGTGCGACATCTGGCGAACCGCTTCGCGCAGCGCCCGGCGTTGCACGGCCTGCAGCGCGGTGGCGAGATCTGCCTGAGTGATTCGCGCCTGGGGCTGCGGCCGCGGCATGGTCATCGTGGTGCTGAAGCCACGGACCTGCTCACCGGCGATGCCGATGACCGCCTGACCCGGGATGGTCTCGCACATGTCCTCGGCCTCGGTGAGGGCTCGATCGCAGTTGTCGATGACCGCCTGGAGATCGGCCACGGCGCCGGCCTGCATGTGGTTCTGCGCCTGGCGCACCTTGCCGACGCCGAGCACGATGCCCTTGTCGCCCTCGCGCTTGACGATCAGCGCCTTGACGAACTCCGTGCCGATATCGAGCACGGTGTAGTGGCTCTGAAACTCATCGCGCCGTTTGAGCAGCGCGAATTTACGTTTGGACATCAGGCTGCGTGCCCCATCGTCTCGATGATGGCGTCACGGAGCAGGGAAACGGCTTCCTCGCGTTTGGAGGGGTCCCCCACCTTGCCGCGACCGAGGTCCGGGCGGCCGCCGCCCTTGCCGCCGGTCACCGCAGCCGCGCTGGTCACCAGCGTGCCGGCGTGGACGCCGGCCTCGAGCGCGCGGCCACCGACTTTCACGATGAGCGTTGCGGGTCCGAGCACGGCCACGACCCCATCGCCCTGAAGCCGGTCGGCCAGCAGGCTGTCGCCGGCCTGCGAGACGCCGTCCGCATCGACGTCACCGTCAAGGACGAGGTGCGCGAAGGGGACGCCGGCAGCGTCCTCCACGACGGCGCGGTCGGTGGCAACTGTTGACGGCCCGGCCTGGCGGGCCTGGGTCACGTCCTTGTTCAGCTTTCTCACCTGCTCCTGCAGCGCGGCAACCCGTTCGGGGACCTCTTCGGGACGCGTCTTGAGCGCACGAGCGGTCGTTGTCAACGCCGCCCCGGTGCTGCGCCAGCGGTCTTCGGCGCTCTCGCCCGCAACGAGTTCGATGCGCCGGATTCCCTGGCCGATGCTGCTCTCGGAGACGATGATGGCCGCCCCCAGGTCGCCGCTGCGGCCGACGTGCGTGCCGCCACACAGCTCGCGTGACCAGCCGCCGAAATCAACGACGCGAACGTCTGGCGAGTACGCCTCATCGATGAGCGCGATCGCGCCGCTCGCGCGGGCGTCTGCAAGGGGCATGAGCGCGACGCTCCGTTCGAGATTGCGCCGGATGCCGTCGTTGACGCGATGTTCGATATCGGCAAGCTCCTCTAGGGTGAGTGCACGGGAAAAGGCGAAGTCGAAGGTGGTGTGGTCGGGCCCGACGAACGAGCCACGTTGCACCACGCTGTCGCCGAGGACCTCGCGCAATGCTCTATTGAGGAGGTGTGTGGCGCTGTGGTGCCGCGCGATCCGGCCGCGCCGATAGGCATCCACCTGCGCGTGCACTTGCTGTCCCGGCGTGAGCTCGCCGCTCTCCACGAGCACGTCGTGGGCGCGAGCGTCGCTCCCCGCGACTGGTTGGGTGTCACGAACGATGGCGGTTCCGCCGGGCCACAGCAAGGCGCCCGTGTCCCCGACCTGGCCGCCTGCCTCTGCGTAGAACGGCGACACGTCGAGCAGCACGGATCCACTCTCGCCGGGGCGAAGCACCTCGATCTCGCGATCGAGCCCGATGCGCTGCACGGTGGAGTCGCTTTCAAGAGAGTCGTAGCCGATGAAGCGCGTTGGGGGCAGCGCATCAGCGCCTGCGAAGCCGACCCGGCGCGCTGACGCCTGACCACGCTCCCGCTGTTCCTGCATGGCCGACTCGAATCCAACGAGGTCGACCGTTGCCCCACGCTCGGCTGCCATCTCGACCGTTAACTCGATCGGGAGCCCGAAGGTGTCATAGAGGCGGAACGCATCTGCGCCATCGATCCTCGACTGGCTCCTGGAGAGCAGCGTGGCGAGCCGCTCGGTCCCGGCATCCAGCGTCCGAGCGAACGCATCCTCTTCGACCGCGAGCGTGCTTTCGATGAGCGAGCGGAACTCGACGAGCTCCGGATAGGGACCACCCATCGCGCCGACGAGATCCGATGTGCCCGCTGCGAGGCCGCCCTTGAGTGCCACCCGACGGGCGTGGACTGCCGCACGACGGATGATCCGGCGAAGGACGTAGCCGCGTCCGTCGTTGGCGGGCAGAACACCTGCGGAGATCAGGAAGCCCGCGCCCCGGAGATGGTCGGCGAGCACGTAGAGCGATCGCACCAGGCCGGGGTCCGAGATGACGACGCCGGCGCGTGCGCGGAAGCCGTCGACCATCGGCGCGAAGTGGTCGGTCCCGTAGCCGGTCGGGTCGCCCTGGACGATGGCGACGATCCGGTCGAATCCGAGCCCGGTGTCGACGGTCGGGTTCGGCAGCAGCGGCCGCGAGCCGTCGGGCTGCTGGTCGAACTCCATGAACACGAGGTTCCAGAACTCTTCCCAGCGGTTGCCTCCGCACTCGCTTTCGGGGGTGCAGTCCGTGCGGCCGCAGGAGCACGGGCCGCCCCAGTCGTAATAGATCTCGCTGTCGTAGCCGCAGGGTCCCGTCGGCCCGGCGGCCCACCAGTTCTCCATCAGGCGCGAGATGCGTTCCTTCGGCACGCCGATCTTCTCGGTCCAGAGCCGCTCCGACTCCGCGTCATCCGGATAGATGCTCGGCCAGAGACGATCAGGGTCGAGGCCGAGCACCTCGGTGGAAAACTCCCACGCGTAGTCGATCGCGCCCTCTTTGAAGTAGTGGCCGATCGACCAGTTGCCGAGCATCTCGAAAAACGTGTGATGCGTTGGGTCCCCGACCGACGCGATGTCGTCGTACTTCAGCCCCGCGCCGCGAAAGCATTTCTGACACGAGACGAGGTCCTGCGACGGTGGCGTGCGCTGTCCGGTGATCCACGGCTTGAGCGGCACCATTCCGGCCACAGTGAAGAGAAGCGACGGATCGTCGTGGGGAATGAGCGGAAAGCTCGCGAGTCTGTAATGCCCGCGCTCTTCGAAGAAGCGAAGAAATCGCTCCCGGATCTCAGAGCTGAGCACGTGCAAAAGTATTCGACAGCAAGTTGTCGAATTCTACACGGGCGCCTCGGCGCCGAACTCCTTGCGAAGGTGTTCGACTGCTGCGCGCTGCAAACGCGAGACGTGCATTTGCGATATGCCAAGCCGTTTTGCGACCTCGGTCTGGGGTAGTTGTTCGACGAAGCGCAATGCGAGGATCTTGCGTTCGCGTGGCGTGAGGTGCGCCATCACCTGCTCGAGAACGTCCTGCATCTCCACGCGTTCGAGGTTGTCGTCGGACAGCCCGAGGCGATCCCCGAGTGTCAGCGGCTCGTCGCCCCCGCCCACCGGACCGTCGAGCGAGATGGTGTGCTGCGCCGGCGCTACTTCCATCGCCGCAAGTACCTGATCAGGCTCGAGGCCGACCCGCGCGCCGATCTCGGCGACTGACGGCGACCGGCCCAGCTCGTTCTGGAGCTGCTGGGTCGCGGCATTCACCTTGGCGAGGTTCTCCTGGAGCCGGCGCGGCACCCGTACCGCCCACGACCGGTCGCGGAAATGGCGCCGGATCTCGCCCGCGATCGTGGGCGTCGCGAACGTGCTGAACTCGTTCTCGAGGCTCGGATCGAATCGTTCGATCGCCTGAATCAGGCCGAGAAAGCCCACCTGCTCGATGTCCTCGAGCGGCTCGCCACGATTGGCGAATCGCCTCGCGATGTAGTGCACGAGATCGCTGTTGAGTTCGACGAGTTGCTCGCGGATGCGGGGATCGCGGGTCTTGTTGAACTCGCGAAGCAGGCGGCGCATCTCGGCGCGCTCCGCCGTTTCCGCAGGCTTCGCGATAGTCCGCTCGCGGGTCGCGACGCCGTCGCCGTGCCCCGGCGCGGGGGTCACGACGCCTTGTATTTGGTCAGCCGAACGCGTAGGTTCCCGGTTCGCTCGTCGACCCGATACGTGCTGTCGTCGACAAAGAGGCCCATGAGCCGAAGGGCCAGATCGGTGGCGGCGACGAGCTCGCCTTCATGGCCGAGGCCGGCCTGCTCTGCGCGAGCCCGCAACTCTGCCTCGCGGTTCACCGTGCTCCGGACGGTGACCTCGAGCCCGGTGTCACTCATCTTGAAAACGATCTTCACCTGACCGGCGATCGACCCCGAATGCTCGAGGCAGCGGATCGCGTTCTCGCAGGCTTGTGCGACGGCGATCGTCAAATCGTCGATTGCGTCCATGTCGAACCCGGCAAGCGAACCGAACGCGCCCGCAGCCCGCTTGGCGACGAGGATGTGCTCGCGATCCGCTGGAAGACGGAGCTCCGAAACAGTTCCCATGGCGCTGTTCACATACCCCACCGCGTCAGCGCCGAAACCGAGGCCTCAGACGCTCGAGGGCTCGGAGGACGCAACCGAGGGGGACGCTGCCGTTGCGGCGCGGCCTTCATCGACCGCTCCAGCGATCTCGGCCTCCCACTCACGTGCCTCTGCCTCCTCGCGGCGGCGTGCCCGCACGCGCCAGAAGAAGACGGCACCGGTGACGGCGGCGCCTGCAGCTACAAGACCTTTCTTACCGAACGGAACGCGCATTCCACGAGCCTCCCGAATTGCCGATCGACTGATTATGGGCTTCGGCGGCGGGCCGGCGCGAGCACGGCGCCTGCCACCTCGAAGAGAACCACACCGACGGCGTCCGCCACCGGGTGCAGCGCACCGAGTTGCGGGCCGCCGATTTTCGTCGCGATGGCGACAAGCTCTCCGGCAATCACGCCCGCCGCGGCGAGCACGAAGGCGAGCAGGACCGATCCGCGCCGCGGCATCACCAGGGCCGACAGCGTCGTCCCGATGAGCACGAAGAGAATCGCGAGGCCGAGCCCCGGGCTCACGGTGTCGTTGGACGCGGAAGGAGCCCGATCCCGAGGTCGCGGAGCTGGCCAGGGTCCACCGGAGCGGGCGCGTCGGTCATCGGCTCCTGCGCCTGCTGGTTCTTGGGGAAGGCGATGACGTCGCGGATGTTGTCCGTGCCGATGCCCTCCATGACCATGCGGTCGATGCCACCAGCCCAGCCGCCGTGCGGGGGCACGCCGTACTCGAACGCCTCGAGGAGGAAGCCGAATTTGCGCTGCGCCTCCTCGGCGTCGATGCCGAGCGCCGCGAGCACCCGTTGCTGGATGGCCGGGTCGGTGATGCGGATGCTGCCGCTACCGACCTCGCGCCCATTGACCACGAGGTCATACGCGCGAGAGCGCACGGCAAGCGGGTTCGACTCCAGGAGATCGAGATCGTCGGCATGGATCATCGTGAACGGGTGATGCGCCGCGCTGATCTCGCCCGTCTCATCGCTGCGCTCGAACATCGGGAACTCGGTCACCCAGAGCATGTCGATGCGCTGGTCGTCGTAGAGGCCCCGTGCGCGACCGAGGTGGTTGCGCAATGCACCGAGCGCCGCATGAACGACGCCGGGCCGGTCCGCGACCATGAGGACACAGTCGCCGGTCTCGGCGCCTGTTGCGGCGCCGATCGCCTCGAGTTCTTCCGGCGTGAAGAACTTCGCAATGCCGCCCTGCCAGCCGTCGGCGCGCTTCCAGAGGTACGCGAGGCCGCGCGCCTTTGCGCCGCGCGCAACGTCCGTGAGCTGGCCTTCGATGTCGCCGCGGGTGAGGTCGTCGCCACCCTTGACGCAGATGCCTTTGACGATGCCCCCCGATGACACCGCCTCGGCGAAGACCCGGAATCCCGACGTTTTGACAATGTCGGTGAGGTCGCGCAGGAGCATGTCGAACCGCGTATCGGGCTTGTCAACGCCGTAGAAATCCATTGCATGACGCCACGTCATGCGTGGGAACGGCACGGGCAGGTGGCCGCCGCGGAACTCGCACGCTTCCCATGCGCTGGGAATCGCGTGTTCGAGCGCGCCGAAGACATCGTCCTCATCCACGAACGACATCTCGATGTCCAGCTGCGTGAATTCCGGCTGCCGATCGGCGCGCAGGTCCTCGTCTCGCATGCAGTGCGCGAGCTGGAAATACCGGTCGAATCCGGCAACCATGGACAGCTGCTTGTACAGCTGCGGTGATTGCGGCAGCGCGTAGAAACTGCCGGGGAACAGGCGGCTCGGGACCAGGTAGTCGCGGGCGCCTTCGGGCGTGGCCCGGATCATCATCGGCGTCTCGATCTCGAGAAACCCGATCTCCCCCATCGCCCGGCGCAGTTCGGTGCAGAATTTCGCGCGAGATCGAAGGTTGCGCTGCAGATGCACGCGACGGAGATCGAGGTAGCGGTGTCGAAGTCGTAGCTGTTCGTCGACCTCGGTGTCCTCGTTCACCGGGAACGGCGGGGTTTTCGCGATGGCCAGCACCGTGCAGGCGCTCGCGCGCAACTCGACGTCACCGGTCTCGCGCTTCGGGTTCACGTTCTCCGGCGCACGCAAGCGGAGCTCGCCTTCGAAGCGGAGCACCCACTCGAGCCGAGCCTCTCGCGCCGCGCGGTGCGCCTCGGGCGCGTCGTTGGGATCGATGACCACCTGGAGCGTGCCGGTGTAATCGCGAAGGTCGATGAAGATGAGCCCGCCGTGGTCGCGGCGCCGGTCGACCCATCCGTATGCGGTCACGCGCGTGCCGGCGTCGCCGGCGCGGGGTGTGCCGCAGTAGGTGCGGGGTGTGCTCACGACTGTCCTCCGAGAATGCGCAGGACCGCGTCCGCGAGCTCGGTCACGGGGACGGTCTGCTGACTGCGGCCGTCGAGGTCGCGCACCACGGCGCTGGCCCCGGCCACCTCGTTCTCGCCAATGATGACGGCAACGCGCGCGCCGACGCGCTCGGCGCCACGCAGTTTGCGGTCGAGCCTGCGCTCCGCCACGTCGAGCACGGTTCGGGTGCGTGCGTCACGCAGCAGGCGCGCCATGCTCGCCGCCGCCTCCGCCTGCGCCGGTTCGACCGAGCACACGAGCACGTCGGCCGCCGCGGCCGTGGCCGGAACCGTTCCCAGAGCACGGGCGACCATCAGGATTCGCTCGACGCCAAGCGCATATCCCGTTGCCGCCGTCGCCGGGAAGCCGAGCAACTCGGCGAGGCCGTCGTAGCGTCCTCCCCCACCGAGCGAGCTCTGCGCGCCCTGGAGCGTGTCATGCCAGAACTCGAAGACCGTGTGACTGTAGTAGTCGAGCCCGCGCACCAAGCGGTCATTGCGGATCGTCTCGATACCTGCCGCTTCGAGGATCGCGTCGACGGCGGTGAAGTGATCCCGGCTCGCCCCTTCGAGCGAGTCCCAGAGCACTGGCGCAGCCGCCACGAGCCCGATGTCGCGCTTGCAGTCGAGCAGGCGCAACGGATTGGTGTGCAGCCTGCGCCGGCAGTCGTCGCACAGCGAGCTTTCCAGCGGGGTGTAGTAGTCCACGAGCGCAGCCCGATATCGGGTCCTGTCCTCGGGACTGCCGAGCGAGTTGATCTGGATATGGACATCGCTGATCCCGAGCGCCCGGAAGAAGCGCCACGCCACCTCCACGATCTCCGCGTCCAGCGCCGGCGAGCCCTCGCCGATGCACTCGATGCCAACCTGGGTGAACTGATGTTGGCGACCGGCTTGAGGCCGCTCCGCCCGGAAGAACGGGCCTGCGTACTGCACCCGAACCGGGCGGACCTCCTGACCGAGGTGCGCTCCGAGGACTGCCCGCAATGAGCCCGCGGTCCCCTCGGGCCGGAGTGTCAACGAGCGTCCGCCTCGATCCTCGAAGGTGAACATCTGCTTCTCAACGATGTCGGTGTCCGTGCCGACGCCGCGGCTGAAGAGCTCGGTCGCCTCGAAGATCGGCGTCTCGATCGGGCGGTAGCCGAACGACTCGGCGACCGACTGATGGGCGTCGAGCAGCCATCGACGAGCGCCGAACTCATCGGGAAGGATGTCGCGTGTGCCCCGTGGGGCTGCGATCTCAGGCATTGGCGTCCGAGTGTACGGGCTAACGGCCTGAACGAAACCCGCGCCGAGCCTCAGCGCCTGCTGGACGGAAAGTGCCTGGCGTTGGCAGGATTGTCGAACAGCACGGTGGGGGCGAAATCGGCTGGGAGGCCGTGCACCGCCCTGAGCGCGCGATCGCAGCCCTCGGCAAGCGCGCGTGCACCGGACAGTCCGTCGGCCCTCACCGACGAGGTCGTCATGAGCACGGATGCCCGCTGCCCGACTGCGAGCAGGACGGTGCATCCAAACGCCGTGATGACGAGTGGCTCTTGCGTGCTTCCGTCGATACCGATGCACAGCGACCCGTTGGTCTCGGATGCGAGCAGTTCGGAAGCAGCTTGTTCCAGGAGACGGATCCGCGCGAGGTGTTCCATGCGCGCAGGCTGCTCCGGGCACGCGACAAATGGCTGTCGCGGCGACCCTGCGTGACGAGCCGTGCCAGTCAAATCGGGGAACGCCGAAACAGCACTTTCGCTCCCGCGGTCGTCTGTTACATTGCCGCCCGATGGCTAGTTCCGCGGGCTATGTTCCTGGGCAATGGGGCAACTTTTTCGTCCTGGTGGGCACCGGCGCCGCCGCGCTCACGGGACTGGTCTTTGTGGCTCTCACCATCAATCTGAAGGCTGTGACTCAGGATGCGACGCATCGATACAGGGCAATCAACATGCTCACGGGTCTGACTGCTGCATTCGTCATCGCAGCCTTGGCTCTCATGGGAGCCCAGACGTACCGCACGATCGGGAGTGAGTGGCTGGTTGTGTCCTTGTTGGCGGCAGCGATAAACACCAACGGCTATGTCCAGGGTTTCAGACTCGGAAGCGGCTTTGCTCTCAACCGTTTTCGTATTGTTGGTGGAAGCGCCTGTTACCTGGGCCAAGTGATCGGTGCCGTGATGCTCTGTCTGGACGCCGGCGTCGGCATCTACATCGGTGCGGTGGCACTGATACTCAATTTCTTCTTCCTGGTCTCAGGCTCCTGGCTCCTCATCGTTGGCACCTCACCCGATTCCAATTGAGGTCTCGAACGTTTGTGGGCGGCGTTCGCGCCACGTGGGGTCGCACCGCGACATGGCCGCTGGTGAGACTGACTCTGAGCGAAACGGGCGGGACCATTGCGCCGTCCGCGATCGTCCTTCGCACCTTTCTCCCCACGTTCACCTTCGATTGGACACAGGTTGGCTCCGTCGACGTCCACTCCTTCCGCGGCGGAATTCGTTTTCGCTTCCGCGCGCGGCTGCAAGGGCGTCATCGGTGGGGTCCAGGAGCTTGGCTCTTTGCTCGGCCGCGACAACTCACATTCGTCTATCGCAATCGCGATTGGAATTCGATCTGCGCAGCGATTCCAACGGAACTTTGGAGTAAGGCTGGGTAGGCGGCCCGAGCGCATAGCAGCATCCGCCGATGTCGCCAGAGAAGCAACGCCGCCTTGTGGTCGTGTCAGGGAGTTATCTTGTGCTGCCAGGTAGCTTCTCCTCCGAGAGGGTGGCCAGCCAAAGACGAGGCATTCGCTGCCTTCACGAGGCGCTTAAACACGACATGCCAGCGTTCCCCGCGATTACTCACGTGGCGCTCACGGTGACGAGCCTCGAACGGAGTGTGCCTTGGTACAAGGCTCT